>NZ_JBCDMC010000003.1:0-447817 GCF_042465995.1 Vibrio frigidus
CGCCATCTTTAATACTGACAAGGCGAGATCCTGAATAACCCAAGGTGAGCGTGCGACCCAATTCCGTGGTCATGGTGACGGGTTTATAGTGTGCGTTATAGTGAAGTGAAATGAATTGACCTAGATTATTGGTCGATTGTGTCAACAACCCTTTCGTGTTGTAACGATGCTTTTCGCCATTTGGCGTTCTAATTTCTACCTCACCCGACGGCAACAAGTTAAACTGATTGTTGTGCCCCGCGACGGCTGTGATAATGCCTTTAACATCTTGAGTAAAGAGATAACGCCCGCCGTTAGGGGCAATCCATTTCACTACATTGGCGCCTATTTCATATTCTTTGGTGAAATTTTTGTCGATGGTGTAGCGGTTTAACGCACGACGTGCATCGGAGTCTTGTTTTGCGCTCGCTAACGTCGCCAACGCGATCTGCGCCTTGTTAACCTTAGGAAGAAGCTGTGTTTTATAAGCGGTTAGCTGGGTAATACCCTCTTTTAGCGCCGCTTGTGCATTCGATTCGTTGTAGCCAATCCGTTCACTAAAGCCATTTTCAAGATGGTCAATCGCGATATCGAGCTGTTCAACAATGGCATGATAGTCGGCAACCACGTTTTGGTGCTGGGCGATCTGCTTGCCAATATCGATATCAGCTCCCCAAATAATGCGGCTATCAATAGAGGCATGCCACCCTGCGCCTAGTGACCAAGCAGAGCCTTGGCTGATACGGTGAACCCGTTTGATGGGCAGTACGGGGTTTGTCCAATCGGTGGCTTTGGTGACCTTACAGCCAGAATAGAGTTCGACAGGTTTGCACGTTTCATCACCGGGCTTCGCATTGAGCGCATCCGCTTCTTGGATTTTAGCATTATTGGCAAGGGCTTCTTTGGTGGCTTTTTCGGTGGCCGTTTCTTTGCCAAATGCGCGGTTTACCGCATTTTTTATGCTCTCGTAGGCTCTTTCAAAAAAGCTTTTCGCTTCGACGGTTATTTTCTCGCCATCTAACTCGGCAGGGGACGGCTCCGGCTCCGGATCACCACCACCGCCATCTGGATCAGGATCTGGGTCGGGGTTACCACCTCCTCCTCCGCACCGTGTTGTTCGGCAAGGGGTATAGCGCGATTCTCCAGAGACTAATACCTCACTTTCTGGTGAATTAAGTGCGACTTCTTTCGCAACAACGGTCGTTGAAAAACTCAACGCTACCGCCAATGCATACAAAACACACAACCATGCTCGATAAGACATAATGACACCTAATTCGAAACGAATAGAGTGCCAACATATCAGTGACAAAAATGGTTAAGTATCATTCAATAGAAACACCGAGATTTGTGCTAAGTTATTAATAACGTACGATATTCTGTTTACATAAATTTTTGGAGCAATGATCTTACAATTGGTTTTATAAGAAGAGTTTCGACGCTCTAGACATAAAAAATCCGTTATTCCTGTTTTCACGAGAATAACGGATAAATATCGAGGATAAGCGAAAGTGACTAAGGTCTATTGATCTTTCGTGGTTAAGTTATAAAACTACAAACTTTTCAGTCCCCACTTTTTTGCTGTCTCATCGAAGAAGCCTTGGGTTTTCTTAAGCTCTACCCAGTGATTAATATAGTTAATCCATACTTGGTCATCTTGAGGTAAAAGCATCGAAATGGGGGTCGGTTTTCGCGCTTCTTTAACAGGAACAATAGCCAATTGCTTAAAGCGTTTTACCAATGTTGCCGCTTCGACGTTTGACGTTACTGATACGTCCGCACGGCGAGCAAGTAATTCTTGAAAATCCCGAGCCGGCGCTTCAATGACAATATGTTCTGCATTCGGGAAAAAATCTTTAACCATTTTTTCCTGAACAGTACCTAAGGTCGCCGCCACTTTAACACCCGATTTATCTATGTCACTCCAATCATTAAATTTGTCTAACGACTTCTTCTGAACAACAGGAACAAAAGCCAAATAAAAATAAGGTTGGCTATAACCCGCGACTTTAGCCCGTGACATGTTTAGCGATGCACTGCCCGTAATATCATATTTGTTTGCGGTGATACCATTAACCAATGTTTTCCAATCTGTCGCGATATATTCAACCTTTACGCCCAGGTCCTTTGCCAGTTCTGTCGTGATATCGATATCAAACCCTTTGTAGCTATTCGTTGCTGGATCTTTCACTGTCATAGGATTCCAGTCACCTGTCGTTCCAACTTTAAGCACGCCAGAATTCAAAATCTCTTTCAGTCGGCTTGTCTCTGCCGATGCGTTGCCAATACTTAACATTGTGGTGAGAATTAGTAAGATCCATTTATTCATTGTTATTCCTATTTAATTTATCCATAACGGAGCAGTACTTGTTAACATAGCACCTACGCGAAGAATTTCTAGAAAAGTGACCATGCCGTTTTTTCATAAGCCATATCTAATTCTTATTTTGCCCCTATTTTTACTCACTGGATGCAGTGACTATGAATGGGGTTGGTATGTACTAAACCCAAATACAGAACAAGGGGCAGCTAACCTTGGATTTTTGGTGTCAGGATTTTACGAAACAATTAATATATCCCTGATTAGCATGGGCTTAGCAATGATTATAGGCCTATTCATCGCTTTTCTTTCTCTATCTGATTCTCGTTTACTCCGTATTATTAACAGAGTCTACGTCGAGGTTATTCGTTCCATACCCGTATTAGTGCTACTGCTTTGGGTCTATTACGGAATGCCGACACTGTTAGATGTTAGCCTCAATCACTTCTGGGCCGGAGTTATCGCACTCTCTATCGCAGAAAGTGCATTCCTTGCAGAGGTATTTCGCGGTGGCATTCAATCCGTATCGTTAGGTCAGCATGAATCCGCTGAATCTTTAGGGCTTACTTATTGGCAAAAAATGCGATTAGTTATCCTTCCTCAAGCCATCCGACAAATGCTGCCGCCATTGGGTAATCAGTTTGTGTATATTTTGAAGATGTCATCATTAGTGAGCGTCATCGGTTTAAATGACCTGACAAGAAAAGCGAACGAACTTGTTGTCAACGAATATTTACCCCTAGAAATATACAGCGTATTGGTTATCGAATATCTTGTCTTAATATTAATTGTCTCTCAAGGCGTTAGAATGCTTGAGAAAAAACTCGAAATCCCACATCATTAGGTTTAGTGTCATCCAGTTATTTTGTTATTTTCACTTCTCATAAACAGAGATCACAGTGGACTTACCTAACAATAAACTGTATAAACACACAGTAGATATTTTAACGATGTTTGAGGAATAACCATGGCTGTAATCGTCAAGTACGTGGTGGAGCGCAACGGAGAAGAAAAGATGACTTTTACCTCTAAGGCTGAAGCTGACGCTTACGACAAAATGTTAGATACGGCTGATGAGCTCTTTGAGCTCATTGGTAAGAGTAAGCTTCTTGAAGATGAATCGAAGCAAGAAGAGCTGTCACTATTTTTGGCTCAAAACAAAGAAGAACTGCTTTATGCTTTAGGGGCAAAACGCAAACCCGTCCCTAAAAAGCCAAAAAAAGTAGAAGCAGTTGAAGACCCGCAAGAAGACGCGGCGTAAAAATATCTAAGCGTAGTAATAAACTGCGCTTTTTTTTGCTTTCTATTTTTCTTTTTAAAGAAATATATCGCCAAAAAGACAAGACGTATCAGTTTACAGACTTTCTCTTATTTTCCCCTTTCATCTATTGTTCGCTCTCATTATGATAACCCTATAGTGAACGATAATTCTATTCTGCTTAACGCATCACGAGAAAAATTGATTTCTATTTAAGTGAACTCTTTCTCATTCAATACAATCAGACAATACATTTTGGAGATACGCACAAATGGCTAACTTTTCTCTCGCATTTGGTACCGCGACAAAAAACCGTGACGGTAAAATAATTGAAGCATTTTTCCCTAGCCCTATCTTAAATCCAAGCGACGCTCTGGTTTCTGCTTTGGGTCAAGTGAGTGGTTATCAAGGTGGCAACCAATCCATCGAGATTTCTAATCAACTAAGCGGCGAGATTGCAACAGCATTTGCAGCAAATGCTGACGTCGAAAACGCCTCATTTGCAGAGAAAGCCGTGGACTCAGAACAGCCACTTGTTCTCGTTATCCTTGCGTCAGATGAAAAACCGCAATCGGTCGCGGAAGGTTTCTTAAAGCTTCAGCTTATCTCTAACCGTCTTGTAAAACCTCATGGCACTGTATTGGACGGTATCTTTGGTCTTCTGCATAACATCGCGTGGACGAACAAGGGCCCTATCGATCTTCCTGAGTTAACTGAACGTCAAATAGATGCTCGACTAGCAGGTGAGGTTATCAGTGTCGATTGCGTAGACAAATTCCCTAAAATGGTGGATTACGTTGTTCCGGCAGGCATCCGAATAGCGGATACTTCACGCGTACGCCTTGGTGCTCACGTTGGCGAAGGTACAACAGTTATGCATGAAGGTTTTATTAATTTTAATGCCGGTACCAGTGGCGTAAGCATGGTTGAGGGTCGTATCTCGGCAGGTGTTTTGGTCGGTAATGGTTCTGACATCGGTGGTGGTGCATCTATTATGGGGACACTTTCTGGCGGCGGCTCGGTGGTGGTTTCTATTGGCGAAAGTAGCTTACTAGGTGCAAACTCTGGTCTTGGCTTCCCTCTAGGCGACCGTTGCACTGTTGAATCAGGCCTTTACGTTACGGCTGGTTCTAAGGTTCGTATGCTTGACTCCCAAGGTCAAGAAGTGGAAGTAGTGAAAGCCAGAGAACTAGCAGGTAAATCTGACCTATTGTTCCGCCGCAACTCTGTAACTGGCCAGATTGAGTGCCTCACAAACAAATCAGCCGTTGAACTAAACAGCGAGCTACATAGCAATAACTAATCATCCATGATTATTTGAAATACTAAATGACTTTAAGGGCTGGACTACCAGCCCTTTTTCTTTTCTGTTTTACGCGCTACTATCATTGCCATCATTATTACATTTTTAAGTGTCTCATTGTCATGTTTCTCGATCACCAGCTAGCACAACAGATTGTAAATCGAACCATGGAAATTATTGGTAATAATATCAACGTGATGAACCATGCAGGGACGATTATCGCAAGCGGTGATACAAAACGTTTAGGCAAACTGCATGATGGCGCGTTGCTCGCAATTAAACATGGCGATACCGTTGAAGTTAGTCTCTCAGATGCCTCCCGTTTAAAAGGTGTGAAACCCGGTATTAACCTACTGCTGAAAGCAGAAGGAGAAGTCATCGGCGTGGTTGGCATAACAGGTGATCCTGACACCATTCGTAACTACGCTGCATTGGTAAAAATGACGGCAGAAATGATTGTCGAGCAAGCAAGGTTAATTGAACAACTGCAATGGGACAGAAGACATAAAGAAGAGTTTATAACCGCGTGGATAAACAATAAACTGTCGGTCGTTGAACTTCAAAACTGGGCATCGCGGCTTGATATTGATTTATCTAAACCTAGAGTCGCTGCTGTCATTCGCTTTAATCGATCTAACACCTCCGTCAGTCAAAGCACTATTCGCCAAGTTGTTGAATTACTTGAATACCCAGAGCGAGACAACCTCGTCGCGGTATTATCACTCAATGAAGTTGTGGTTCTTAAACCTTATGTTGATGGTAGTGGGCAGGTATTCAGTAAAAAGGAAAGCCAAAGAATTGATCAACTTATTGAACGATTAGAACAAAACGGTATCTTCAACATAAATATCGCCTTAGGCAAATATTTTCCTGGCCCTGAAAACTTGTTCACTTCATTCAAAAGCGCCTTACAAGTAATGGCGTATGGACAATTGCACCTACCTAACAATAATAAATATCTATTTGAAGATGTACGGTTGCCCGTACTGCTCTCGCCATTAAGTGATTCATGGCAAGGTAAGCAATTATGTGAACCCTATTACCGATTACTAAAAGAAGACAAGTCTGGTCAATTGACCAAAACGTTACATTCTCTCTTTGAACACCAAGGCAACCTGAAAGAGTGCGCTGAGTCTCTGTTCATCCATAGAAATACTCTGCGCTACCGCCTAGACAAAATAGAAAAAATCACAAATATTTCCCCGCATCAATTTTCTGGCCTCGTCGAGTTATACATTGCGAACCAGATCTCTAAAAATCAGACATAATTGTTCGGATGCACAATAAACTACCTAGAACTCTCTCTTATTTTGGTTTATTGCCTAAAGTATTTCCTACCCTAACTGTTGATAATACTCCCTGACCAGAAATCATTTCTGACGTCAGTAAATAATAATTACTAAATAAACGGAGTTAAACATGGGTCTAATTCTTATCCTACTCGGTGTCATCACATTTATTGTTTTAGCCACCACCAAATTTAAACTACACCCTTTTTTGGCCTTAATCGTCGCCGCTTTCCTTGCTGCATTTGCTTATGGCCTTCCCGCTAATAGCATTGCTAAAACGATCGCAGGTGGTTTTGGAGGAATACTGGGATATATCGGTTTAGTCATCGTATTAGGTACTATCATCGGTATTATTTTAGAAAAAAGTGGCGCTGCGATTACCATGGCAGACTCAGTAATAAAAGTACTTGGCGAACGTTATCCAACGCTTACGATGAGCATCATCGGGTACATTGTCTCCGTACCTGTTTTTTGTGATTCAGGTTTTGTTATATTGAACTCACTAAAAGAATCGTTATCAAAACGCCTTAAAACCTCAAGCGTAGCGATGAGTGTTGCTCTTGCCACTGGTTTATATGCTACGCATACTTTCGTCCCGCCAACGCCCGGACCTATCGCAGCAGCAGGTAATCTCGGCTTAGAATCGAACCTTGGCCTAGTCATCGGTATTGGTATTTTTGTCGCTGCTACAGCTGCAATTGCAGGAATGCTTTGGGCAAACCGTTTTAAGAATGTAGAACCAGATCTTATTGATGAACAGTATGAAGAACAGCAGGACTGGAAAGCACTAAAAGCTTCATATGGTGAACTACCAACCGCTAATCAAGCCTTCGCCCCAATTTTTGTTCCGATTTTACTTATCTGTTTTGGTTCAATTGCAAAATTTCCGAGCAGCCCTTTAGGCAACGGATTTGTATTTGAAACATTCGCATTTTTCGGGCAACCACTTACTGCATTAGTTATTGGTCTGTTCTTATCTGTACGCTTACTAAAAACGGAAAACAAAATTGCTGAATTTAGTGAACGTATTAGTCAAGGTATTACCGCAGCAGCACCGATACTATTAATTACAGGTGCCGGTGGCGCTTTTGGCGCAGTTCTTAAAGCAACGCCGTTAGGAGAGTACTTAGGTGCAACGCTTTCAGCATTAGGTGTCGGTATTTTCATGCCATTTATAGTCGCAGCAGCACTCAAATCGGCTCAAGGTTCCTCTACCGTAGCGCTTGTAACAACTTCAGCACTAGTCGCACCAATGTTGTCTCAACTTGGCTTAGACTCTGAAATGGGACGAGTATTGACGGTAATGGCAATTGGCGCAGGAGCAATGACCGTTTCTCATGCTAATGATAGCTTCTTCTGGGTCGTATCTCAGTTTAGCCGCATGAGTGTCGGATTAGCTTATAGAGCACAAACAATGGCAACATTAGTACAAGGTATAACCGCTATGACGCTCGTTTATATCCTTAGCTTAGTGCTGCTCTAAACCATCATTTAGGAAATAAGATGAAAATCGTTATCGCACCAGATTCATTCAAAGAGAGTCTAACTGCCAAAGAAGTTTGTCAAGCTATTGAGAATGGACTACGTCGTGTCTGGAAGGAGGCTGAAATTGTACATGTGCCTGTTGCCGACGGTGGCGAAGGAACCGTTCAGTCTCTGGTTGATGCGACTCAAGGAAAAATAGTTGAGCTTACCGCTACGGGGCCACTAAAGAAAAAAGTCGGTGCTTTCTATGGCGTTTTGGGCGACGGTAAGACCGCGGCTATTGAAATGGCAGCCGCTAGCGGCCTACACCATGTCGAAAACGCCTTGCGTGATCCCAAGCTCACCTCTAGCTATGGTACAGGTGAGGTCATTCTTCACGCATTAGATAATGGTGCAACGAAACTTATTATTGGTTTAGGCGGTAGTGCAACGAATGACGGTGGTATCGGTATGTTGGATGCGCTGGGTGTTAAGTTTTTTGACAACAAAGGTCAGCGTATTGAGCCTAACGGTGCTGGGTTAGGTTCAATTGCCACTATCGATAACTCGAATATAGACCCTCGCTTTATACATTGCGAGGTGTTAGTTGCGTGTGATGTAGACAACCCTCTTTGTGGAGAACACGGTGCTACGGCAACATTTGGTCCACAAAAAGGGGCCACGGAACAAGATATGGCGCTTCTCGATGCGGGAATGCGCAACTTTGGTGAAAAAGTTCAGCAACAACTAGGCAAAAGCATCATTGATGTCGCTGGCGCAGGTGCTGCTGGTGGGATGGGGGGCGCCTTGCTAGGTTTTACCTCTGCAGAACTAAAGCCAGGGATTGATATTGTGATGGAAACCGTTGAACTAGGAAAGCAGGTACTGGGTGCAGATTTAGTCATTACTGGCGAAGGTCGCATTGACTGGCAAACCATACATGGAAAAACACCGATGGGTGTTGCACAAGAAGCGAAAAAAACCAATATTCCCGTGATCGCAATAGCGGGTTGTGTGGGCAAAAACTATCAAGCGGTGTACGACTACGGTATTGATGCCGTATTTGTTGCCATCCCAAGGCCTTTTGACTTAAACACCGCCTTCATAGAAGCAGAAGTCAACCTCGCAAATTTAGCCGAAAACGTGGCGAGAACATGGAATATAACAAAGTAATATCAAGCTAAGTAAGTTTGCGCTCAATTACTTTTTTACATCGATATAGTCAATGCTGAATGGATTCACTAAAAAATACCGCCTATTACGGCGGTATTTCACTATTTTATCTTCTATATCAAACATATAGAACTATCAGGGTTTAACGTTTACATAAAAATATTAATTTAAAAAACAACATCTTACCTACTACTTTTTGATTATGCGACACTCCGCATTGCGTTAGTTCCACTATCATTGTTTAATTATAAACGGATGTAATCGAGGTGACGTATGTCAACAATCAAAGATGTAGCAAGAGAATCAGGTGTTTCTGTTGCGACAGTATCAAGGGTCATAAACAAATCTCCTAAAGCGAGCGCAGCCTCTGTAGAGTGCGTAAAAGCAGCAATGAGCAAGTTAGGTTATCGACCAAATGCTAATGCAAGAGCGCTTGTCAATCAGACCACAAACACAGTTGGTGTACTGGTTTCTGACGTATCAGATCCATTCTTCGGCACAGCAGTAAAAGCCATTGATAACGTTGCTCAGGATCATGGCAAACATATCCTTATTTGTAACGGTTACCACGACCCAAAACTTGAAAGAGAATCCATTGAGCTTTTGATAAATAGTCGCTGCGAATCTTTAATCATCCATGCTAAAAGTTTAACCGATAAAGAACTGATCGACTTTGCCAATGAAGTTCCCGGCATGGTCATTATCAATCGACATATTCCCGAATTAGCCGATAGATGTATCTCTTTAGATAACCGTAAAGGGTCTTACTTAGCGACTGAGTTTTTGATTCGTCATGGTCATACTAAAATTGCTTGTATCGCATCCTCGCATGCTATCGAAGATGTCGAAGAACGAATCGAAGGCTATCTAGCAGCGATGAAGGATAATGATTTAGTGGCAACCAAAGGCCACATTGAATATGGTGAGCCAAATAGTGAAGGTGGCGAGTATGCAGCAACAAACTTGTTGACTAAATCCGTCCCTTTTACGGCCGTAGTCGCTTACAACGACTACATGGCAGCAGGTGCTATCTCAATATTTGAAGAAAACGGGATGAAAGTGCCGCAAGAGATGTCTATTGTAGGCTTCGATGATGGATTAATCGCTCGCTATATTCACCCAAAACTTACAACGATACGCTATCCTATTAAATTAATGGCGGAAAAAGCGGCTCGACTCTCTCTCTCTCTTGCGAAAAAAGAAAGTATCGAACCGGAAGCGAATCGTTTTTCCCCTACGATAGTCCGCAGAGAATCAGTAGTAAAAATTTAGTTTCGGTTATTTGGCCTAGCGGAGGGATAACGATGAAAAGCAAACGGGCATCAGATTATTTTCACGGAGAAGAAGGTTACAATTGCGCACAGGCCGTCTTAAAAGCCTTTCAACTAGAATCAGGCATGTCTGAACAGGTTATTCGTTCAGCTGTCGTGGCTGGCGGTGGGCGAGCTAAAGAAGGGACATGTGGTGCACTTTACTCCGCCACAATTTTACTTGGCGAAGGTGAACATTCTAACCAGCTATCACAAGAATTCTTAAGTGCTGTTGGTTCTACACTATGTAGCGACATTAAGAAATCCGAATGTGGTTGTCGTGGTTTTGTGAGTAAAGCCGCTGAGTTAACCGAAAAACACATAAACAAAATAGACAAACAGAATTCAGAATATGTCACAGCAAGAGAATTTCGCGAAATAGAAATGCTCCCTCAACCAAAAGCGTAATATCGAATTACACTGTCGAAATCGTAAACACTTAATCGCACAAAACCAGATTTACGACTAATGACAAAAAAGAATCCCACTTTCGTGGGATTCTAAATTATTTACTGCGTTTTAATTGTGTCCCAAACTCAAATCCATATCGAGTTTGGTAACTGTATTCATCGCCGGGACGTAAAATCGAACTCTCTTGTTCCCACTCAGGGTGATTTGGAGAGTCAGGTAAAAACTGAGTTTCTAATGCGACACCAGCGTAGGCAGTATACGCTTTACCTGTACGCCCTTTCTCTCCAGCAAGCCAGTTCCCTGTGTATAGCTGAATAGCGGGTTTATTCGTATATACACTCATCTTTACTTTCTTATCGACTGTAGCGACCGTTGCTGCACACGCACCAGTACGACACTCAGGATTTAAAAAGAATGAGTGATCATATCCGTTAGCAGATTGTTGTTGCTCGTCTACTAACAAATCTTGCTCTATCGTTTTCGCGGCTCTGAAATCAAACCCCGTACCGATGACTGGTGCTAATGCACCAAGCGGAATACCAACATCATTGGTTGGCAAATAGCGATCTGCGTTTATTTGCAAAACGTATGGCTTACAATCTTTACCTGAAGACTCACCTTGCAGATTAAAATAAGCATGGTTAGTGAGATTGACAGGTGTCGCTTTGTCTGTTGACGCTTTAAAGCTGATAACAACCTGATTATCATCGGTCAACTGATAGGTAACAAAGACATCCAAATTACCGGGAAAACCTTGGTCCCCGTCCGGTGATACTAGGTTAAACTGAACATAATTGGATCCCTGAGACGCCACGTTCCAACGCCTTGCATTAAACCCATTTGGACCACCATGAAGGGCATTTCCAGCCTGATTAGTCAGAACTTGATATTTTTTATTATCGATCTCAAACTGACCTAGCGCGATACGATTAGCGAATCGGCCCGCGGTAACGCCCATGTAAGAAGACATATTTTTAAAGTCTTCCATATTTGAGGTGCCTAAAAGCACCTCTCTACCTTTATTGCCAATAGGCAAAACGCAACTAAGCCATGTTGCGCCGATGTCCATCAAGGTAATGGTCATTCCAGATTTGTTTTCAAGTTTGATTAACGAAGCTGGCAGCCCATCAAAGGCTGCCTCTTTCGTCATCGTTTCAATTAGTGTGTCAGCCATGACAATTGGTTACCTATATTTATAGTATTACTGCTAAGCTAGCCCTGCACCGTCTTTTGCTTGGCACACATAGATAGATGCTTTGAGACCCGTTGCTGATTCATATTTTTCTTGTATTGTTTCTTTTACGCTATCAACAAGTGCCGGTGGTACAAGCGCGACGATACATCCACCGAAACCTCCGCCAGTCATACGAACACCACCTTTATCGCCGATAACCTCTTTAACCATATCTACCAGAGTATCAATCTCTTTAACAGTAATTTCGAAATCATCTCGCATAGAAGCGTGAGATTGGGCCATTAGTTCACCCATGCGCTTCATATCGCCCGATTTAAGAGCCTTAGCGGCTTCTACAGTGCGATCGTTTTCAGTGATTACATGTCTAGCACGATCAGCCACTATTGGGTCTAACTCTGTCTCACGAGCTCTAAACTGATCGATAGTGACATCTCGCAATGCTTTCACATTGAATACGCGGGCCGCCTCTTCACACTGTTCACGACGAGTATTATATTCACTATCGACTAAACCACGTTTCTTATTTGAGTTAATAATAACCACAGACATGTCCGTTGGCATTGAAACGGCTTGCGTTTCAAGTGAACGACAATCGATGAGCAGTGCATGGTGCTCTTTACCTTCTGCTGAAATAAGCTGGTCCATAATGCCGCAATTACAGCCTACAAACTCATTCTCTGCTTGCTGGCCGTTTAGTGCGACCTCAGCTTGGCTAATATCTAATTTGTATAACTCTTTAAATGTTTGACCAATAACGACTTCTAGTGCAGCAGAAGAACTCAATCCAGCGCCTTGAGGGACATTACCGCTTACCGAAATATCGGCACCTTTAAACTCATATCCACGCCCTATCAAACACTTTACTACACCACGTATGTAGTTTGCCCACATACGGTTTTCTTGAAATAGGATCTCTTCAGTGAGGTCAAACTCATCGATTTCATTATCATAATCAACAGAAACGACACGAACAATGTTGTCATCTCGCGTTGCTGCGGCGACAACCGTTTGATAGTTAATTGCGCAAGGAAGCACAAAACCATCATTGTAATCCGTGTGCTCACCAATAAGGTTTACGCGACCTGGTGCCTGAATGAGGTGTGTGGCTTCATAACCTAGCACACGGCTAAAGGAAGCTTTCACGCTGTTAGATAATGTCGTCATAGTATTTTCTCTTTTCATTTTAGGTTGATTCTCATTGCACCAACTTTCGAAGAAAGTTGAGAACCATAATTCTTTACCGTTCGTTGCCGATGTTTTTTTTTAAATCAGCAGGTCGATTATTCTTGATCTTTAAAATGAACGTCACTTAGATCCCGAA
Source organism: Vibrio frigidus (assembly GCF_042465995.1). Lineage (NCBI taxonomy): Bacteria > Pseudomonadati > Pseudomonadota > Gammaproteobacteria > Vibrionales > Vibrionaceae > Vibrio > Vibrio frigidus. The sequence continues at coordinate 13,024 of NZ_JBCDMC010000003.1, forward strand.
GCCTTTGAGCTGCTTGCTCTGCGGTTAGATCTCGTTGAGATTCAGCTAGCATTTCGTAGCCGACCATAAACTTACGCACCGATGCACTGCGCAGTAGAGGAGGATAGAACAGGGCATGGAGTTGCCAATGTTCTATATCCGTTCCTTCTTCAAAGAAAGGGGCATAATGCCACCCCATTGAGTAGGGGAATGAACACTCAAATAGGTTGTCATATCGGCTAGTGAGTTTTTTAATCGCCAATGCTAAGTCATCACGTAGTTCGTCATTCAATTCACTCATACGACGAATGTGAGTTTTGGGAAGCAGCATTGTCTCAAATGGCCATGCTGCCCAATAGGGAACAATGGCAATCCAATGCTCTGTTTCAACAACGGTTCGTTCACCATCTTTCATTTCAGCTTGAACATAATCAACGAGAAGATTTGTTCCGTGCTTCTCGTAATACTCTCTAAGGTTTTTTTCTTTGCGTTCAATTTCATTAGGTAAAAAGCTATTTGCCCATATTTGGCCATGCGGGTGTGGTTGAGAACAGCCCATTGCCTCACCTTTGTTTTCAAAAGCTTGAACCCAAAGGTATTTTTTACCTAATTCTTCAATTTGTTCATTCCACGTATCAATCACACCACGAATTTTATTCACGGGAAGTTCTGGTAGTGTTTTGCTGTGATCAGGTGAAAAGCAGATCACCCGGCTAAGGCCACGCACGCCTTGCGTTTTAAACAACGGGCTCTCAGATTCAGGAGCATCCGGTGAATCGGTCATTAATGCGGCAAAATCATTACCGAATACATACGTGCCAGTATAATTTGGATTCTTATCGCCAGAGATACGTGTATTGCCTGCACAAAGGAAACAACTCTCATCGTATTGAGCTAATTCCGCCGTGTCGGGTTTTTCATCTTGACCGCTCCAAGGGCGTTTTGCACGATGTGGTGAAACCAAAATCCACTGACCAGTGAGTGGATTATAACGGCGATGAGGGTGATCAATTGGATTGAATTTTATTTCAGACATACTAGTTCTCGACAATATTATGACAACTAGGTACCCATTTGAGCACCTAATTATGGGCTTATTTAGTAACCTTGTGGGTTCTTTGACTGCCAATTCCAAGTATCAGTAGTCATCTCCATTACGGTACGAGTTGCCTTCCAACCAAGATCTTTCTCTGCCTTGGCAGTACTCGCCCAACACTCAGCAATATCACCAGGACGGCGGGGACACAGTTCGTAAGGTACTGGTTTTTCACTCGCTTGAGCGAACGCCGCTACCATTTCCAGCACACTAGAGCCTTTGCCTGTACCTAGGTTGTATACGTGCAAGCCTGATTTTTTACCCACGGTATTAAGAGCGGCAATGTGACCATCGGCTAAATCCATCACATGGATATAATCACGTACTCCTGTACCATCCGGTGTTGCATAGTCGGCACCAAATACGGATAATTTTTCACGACGGCCAACAGCAACTTGAGCGATGAATGGCATCAAATTGTTAGGAATGCCTTGAGGATCTTCCCCCATGGTTCCAGACGGATGGGCACCGACTGGATTAAAATAGCGAAGTAAAGTGATGCTCCAGTCCGGTTGAGAATTGAAGAAATCAGTGAGCACTCCCTCTACCATATACTTACTACTGCCATATGGATTTGTTGTTGCCCCAACAGGAGAGTCCTCTGTAATTGGCACCACTTCAGGGTCGCCATATACAGTTGCAGAAGAGCTGAATACAATGCTTTTCACCCCGGCAGTTCGCATGGCTCTAGCCAATACAAGTGAACCATTCACATTGTTGTCATAGTATTCAAGTGGTTTTGCTACCGACTCGCCAACCGCTTTCAATCCTGCAAAATGGATAACAGAATCGATCTTGTTTTCAGAAAACACTTTATCTAAAAATGCTTCGTCGCGAATGTCACCTTCATAAAATGTGGGGCGCACATTGGTAAGAGTTTCAATTCGGTCAAGAACCGCTGTTTTGCTGTTGCAAAGATTATCTAGAATAATTGGTTCAATACCTGCTTCCAACATTTGAACACAGGTATGACTTCCTATGTAACCCATGCCACCAGTAACTAAAACTTTCACATTAGCCTCTCTATCTTCACTATTTCGCGTATAAAATTGAACTCTAATAATGCTCTTTTTAAGAATGAGCCTATATATAGAATATGTATGCAGTGTAGAGGCAATCTGCCTCTTTTGCTGTGATCAAAATCAAAGTGTGTAAACGTTTCCACAAAAAGTGTAAAAGTCCAAGTAATATACTTAGACTTAAAATAATCTCGTTACAAACCTGATTTTCAAGCTATTGGTCAAATAGCATAGGTAGATAGTGCACTTAATAACGCAACACAAATCACATAGCGGCTTTCACTGCTCGTGCTAATCTTTCTGGTGCCTTTTTCGGGTCGGCTGATTCATCGTTAAAAAACTCACTGATCACATCTATCATCGCATCTCGAATGTAGCTGGTTGTGGACATATCTGCTGAAAGGCTTGGCAATAAGTTTTTGCTTCCTTCAGCCATAGTAAAGGCCGTCTTAGATTTAAATGAGCAATCATCAAATCTTTGCATAGAAACATCCGTTCTTGCCGGTAATGACCCCTTACTGAAGTTAAACGCTTCTTGAAAGGATTTGGACATAATCGTTTTTGCTAGCTCTTTTTGCCCTTGTCCTCGAGACGGATCATGCGATTTAAAGAACACAAAGCTATCTATATTGTAGCTGAAAATCCCTTCGGTTCCCGGCGCAGGAATGCAAAGGTAATCTTTACCTGGAACCTTTCCTGCTACCGTCAACTCTCCTTTTACCCAATCCCCCATAAGTTGCATTGCGGCTTCACCATTCATCAACATTTGTGTGGCGGCATTCCAATCTCTACCTAACGCTTTATCATCGATATAGGTGCGCATCTTCTTAAATGCCGTAAACACTTGCTCCATTTTTTTACTCGATAATACATCTAAGTCCAACTCTACAAAGGCCTTGTAGTAATCGTCAGGTCCTAAGATAGCAATAGCAATTGACTCGAATACTGTTGCATCCTGCCAAGGCTGTCGACCGTGAGCTAAAGGAATATATCCTGCGGCTTTTATAGCATCAGCCACAACAAAAAACTCATCAAGAGTACGGGGGATAGGAACGCCGACGTTTTCCATCACTTTTGGATTTATCCATAGCCAGTTTACTCTATGAATATTCACCGGCGCGGCCACATACCGCCCTTTGTATTTCATGGTGTCAGAAACCAATTTAGGTAATAGAGAGTCCCAATGATCTTCTTTAGCCACTTCATCTAAACTGGTAAGAAAGCCTAATTTTGTCCACTCTTGAATATCAAATCCCTTTATCTGCGCCGATGTAGGTGGGTTTCCGGATACCGCGCGTGCTTTTAATACCATCATCGCACTCTGCCCACCACCTCCAGCAACGGAGAAATCTTTCCAATTATGACCTCTCTCTTCAACACCCTTTTTTAGCAGTTCAGCCGAGCGTGCTTCACCCCCTGATGTCCACCAATGCAAAACCTCAATCTCGCTCGCATTGGTTAATGAGGCGGATAACACCGAGAAAATAAGCGACAAAAATGAAAACACCATTTTTTTGACGATCTGTCGTACGTTGAATAAATCTAGAATTTTTGTCATCTTAATGTTGCTCTTTGTAAGTCTACCTGTACTTGTAAACCGCCTTCCTCTCGGTTACACATGACCAACTGGCCACCAAGTGAATTAATAATACTTCTGGATATACCAAGGCCTAATCCATGTCCTTCACTATCTTTTGCTAAACGAAAGTAGGGTTTAAATACATCTTCCATTCTTGATTCAGGAATCCCCGGACCTTCATCAATAATAATGATTCGTAGTAAGTTCGTTTCATCGCTCACGGAAACAGTCACCTTATCTCCGTACTTCACACCATTACCAATAAGGTTAGAAAGACATCTTTTTAAAGCTAGTGGTTTGCATACTAATGGTTCTATCTTTAGTGAGGTAAAGACAACACGCTGTTCGTGAGTATTATACTGCTCAGCAATACTTTCTAACATGTCGACGACGTCAACTTGCACTAAGTTCTCATGTATATCCGTATCTTTTACCGTTTGCAGGGCCCCTTTCACCATGAGTTCTAATTCATCCAAGTCTCTGTTAAATTTTAATCCTCTTTGATCGTCTTCAATAAGTTCGGAACGAATTCTCAGTCGAGTAATCGGTGTCTTTAGATCGTGTGAAATAGCGGTAAATAATCGCTCTCTGTCATCAATGTGCTTTTTAAGACTTTCCTGCATACGGTTAAATGCACGTGTCGCCGTCACTAACTCACTTGCCCCTTCTTCAATTAAAGGGGGTTGATTTATATCGGTACTCAAAGCGTTCGCCGCTTTGGCGAGGTTCTTCAAAGGTTTAACCTGCCTACGAACCATAGTGTAGGTAAACGTCATCAGCAACGCGGTAATAAAGAAGATAAAAAACATCTGTTGATTGGAGATGACCTCGTCTTCAAGCAAAGCATATGGCGCAGGAAGCAAGGCAGCGATATAAAGCCATTCATTTTCAGCCAATCTTATCTGTACCACTAATATAGGTGGGTTAAGCGGTTCCAATATGAGTGTGTAATGAGCCCAAGATTTGGGCAGATCACCAAGTAGCGTATCATTAGTTAATACATGCAGATTCTCTGGTCTAGAGAACTCCACTTTCACATCATTAACATCGCTGAGTTTTTCTAGCTTCTTTGCCAGTACGTCTTTGACAACGTTAACGGTGACGTTTTTCATTTCACCCCGACGTGCAGGATCAATGATTATTTCTTCTTCATTGAACGAAACGAAAAATCGAGTCCCACCTATATTTCTTAGCTGGTTCAATACCATATGTCGGTATTCTAAAGGCAACGACTGGAAAAAGTTTGCGGTTGAAGCAAAATTATTTGCCATACTTGTCGCGGTCGATGTTAACCCTTCTATTTCTCTGTCTTTTGATTGGGTATACCAGATAGTCGTTGCAATAAGCTGGGCAAGTATTACCGACAATAAGGTTAACCATAAGGTTCGAGAAACCAGTGAACGAGGCACAATGGGGGCACACCTTTCGAGTATACTTTCGTATACACCAACGAGTTTATTTATATTCCAACTACGCTTAGACAGGTCAATCTTCATATATCACATCGGCAGAAAGTATATACCCGTCGCCACGCATCGTTTTAATTAACTTTGGTTTTTTGCCACTATCCCCAAGTTGTTGGCGCAAACGAGATAATTGAACATCAAGTCCTCTCTCCGTTGGTAAGGCGTTTCGGCCTTTAATGACTTGAGAGATACTATCTCTATCTAATATCTGATTGGGATTCTCCAGAAATAACATCAACAGAGTAAAATCCTTACCTGATAATTCAAACTCATCATTAGTTTCAAGGTTTGTTAGCGTGTGAGACTGAACATGGAGTTTCCAACGAGCGAATTGGATAGATTTTGGTTTATGCTTTTCTGTTGCCACTTCCATCGTTTGAGTTCGACGTAACATCGCCTTGATTCTCGCCGTAAGTTGGCGTGGGCTGAACGGTTTTGCGACGTAATCATCGGCACCAATTTCTAACCCAACGATTTGATCCGTTTCATCAGAGACCGCTGTCAGCATAATAATAGGGACATTAGAAGATTTACGAACGTATTGACACAATGTGAAGCCATCGTCACCTGGCATCATCACATCTAACAAGATTAGGTCCGGCTCAATTTCAAGCAATCGGCGCTTCATCTCTTCCCCTTCGGATGCCAAAATAACGCTGTATCCAGCTCTTGTTAAATATTCTTCAAGAAGGTCGCGAATTTCCTCATCATCATCAACAACAAGTATTCGTTTGTTTGCATACATAAATTTCATCCTTCTAATATTGTGTGCTGTAGGGTTTTCACAACGTATCTCTATTTAATCGTAATAAATTTTTAAAGCAATAACTAAACACTACCTATAGGAAAGTGCCAATTTCATGTTTGTAACTTGAATTTAGCACATTTTTACCTCGGCATTACCAACCCTTGCACTCTGTTACGTTTTGTTACGTTGAGCGTGACAGTAACCTCTTTAATAATAGTCGCGACCAATTAATATACTCCCTGTAAACAGAAAACATATTTCTTATTCAAATGTAGTTAATTAATTTAAACTTATGCGATGTATATTCGCTCCCTTTCATTAATACATTTGAATAAATAACTATATTAATTTTACTCATATCTAGTCATGAAATTAATATTCTAATATAAAATTGAACGGGGGTTCTAATGGACTTTTTTAGTACAATGCAAAAGATGGGTCGCAGCCTAATGCTTCCTGTTGCCTGTATGCCAGCAGCTGGTATTTTACTCGGTATTGGTGGTAACTCAGAAGTAGCAAAATTTTTACCTGATATCGTAGCACAAGTCATGACCGAGGCTGGTCTGGGTGTGTTTGCAAACATGGCGCTTCTATTCGCTATTGGTGTTGCTTTAGGCTTTACAAAAAATGATGGTGTTGCAGCACTTGCAGCAACACTAGGTTACCTAACAATGACTCGCGTACTTGGCGTTGTTGCAGAGGGTACCGATACTGGTGTATTTGGTGGTGTTATTATGGGTCTGGTGGCAGCTGAGCTGTTTAACCGTTACCACACAATCAAACTCCCTACTTACCTTGGTTTCTTCGGTGGTAAGCGTTTTGTACCAATCGTAACCTCTCTAGCAGCTTGTATTGTAGCGGCAATCCTTGCGGTTGTTTGGCAACCAATCGGTGCTGGCATTGCGACATTCTCAGAGTGGGCTGCATACCAGTCTCCTGAAGTTGCATTCGGTATTTACGGCATCGTTGAGCGTTCTCTTATTCCTTTCGGTCTGCACCACATCTGGAATGCACCTTTCTTCTATGAAGTTGGTGAATTCACAACAGCTGCTGGCGAAGTCGTTCGTGGTGAGATTCCTCGCTACCTAGCCGGTGACCCAACAGCTGGTAACCTAGCTGGTGGCTACATGTTTAAAATGTTTGGTCTACCTGCAGCATGTTTAGCTATGTATGTAACGGCTAAAAGTGATAAGCAAAAGGTTGTTGCTTCAATCCTTGGCTCTGCTGCATTGACTTCATTCCTAACAGGTATTACCGAACCAATCGAATTCGCTTTCTTATTCGTAGCTCCATTATTGTATGTTGTTCACGCACTGCTAGCTGGTTCTGCATTTGTTGTGATGATTTTACTTGGCATCAAACACGGTACAACGTTTAGCCATGGCTTGTTTGACTTCACGTTATTGTTTGGTCACTCAACAAACGGTTGGATGCTACCACTTGTAGGGCTTGTATATGCGGTCATCTACTTTACGGTCTTCGTATTCCTAATCAAAGCGTTTAACCTGCAAACACCAGGTCGTGAAGATGAAAGTGAAGCGAAAGTTAAAGCGAATACAAGCAACGATGACTTAGCAAAAGACATCACAGTAGCATTCGGCGGAAAAGAAAATATTAAAGACTTAGAAGCTTGTATCACTCGTCTACGTGTTACTGTTAACAATGCTGAACTTGTTGATACTGATAAGCTGAAAGCACTAGGTGCTGCAGGTGTATTCACTCGAGGTGATAACTTCCAAGCGGTATTTGGTACGCACTCTGAAATCATTAAAGGTCAAATGGAAGCATTAATTTAATCCTTTCTCCTTTAAACTAGAATCCCGAGCAATTGCTCGGGATTTTTTTTGTTTTATAAAAGGTCCCATTCAACGACTAAGAGAAGATAACTTGATATCGAAAATGTTTCTTTCTAATCAAGAATTCCTTATGAACACTAGGGCTCCATGAATCATCACCGCCTACCCCCATATGCTTATGGTCGATACGAAGATATACCGCGTCTTCCTTTTCTAATTCATTCGGATGTTTTGCCGCGGCGATTTTAAACTGGTCATACTGATTCACAGTGAAATCAAACTTGCCTACTACGGTAAGTTCACCCAATTCAATATAGCTTGTATTGCATCTTAATCCACTTTCAGAAGGGAAAATATACGGAGTGAACATCTTCTCAATTGGCGCTTTAAAGTAACCTACACGCGCGGCAGAAAGGCGATCTGGGTAGTTCTCAAACGGACCATAACCATACCAAGTCACATCAGGGTCAACAATCGCTGGATTCAAGGCGATTTCAATACCAATTCGTGGTAAAGGTGGTAAATGTTCGCTAACATCAACTTCAATGTCTAGCGTCAACTCATCCGATGGGCTTAGCGTGAATATCCACTTCGTTATCGCCATTAACTGGTCTTGGAATCGATAAGCATATCGACTCGTCACCTGAACGGTAGAACCTATTTGTTCTAGATGAGCAGATAAGCAGGTTTTCTCCCAACATCCTACGCCCACTTCTCCCCAACGCGTAACGGGTGCATTAGGGTCGACAAAATCAGCTTCACTTGTGCCAATATCATTGTCTAACGGCGCACGGTAGAAGTTGTCTCTAACCGCACCAGCTAAAAATGAAATGCCACCTTTTGACCAGCCATCAAGTTCGCCTGTTTGCTTGTTCCAAACGTACTCACTTGTTGCCACTTGAACTTTCCAAGAGGTAGGTTCATCAGTTAACAATAATTCAGTTGTACAATTAGGTGCTTCAGCAATAGTTAAACTATTCTTGTTAGCAACTTTAAACTGCTCTGTTGCAATAACATGACCCGAGTCGGCCCAAGGTTTATCAGAGCTTAGTTTTACATCGATATTAAGGTAGTAATCGCACCCTGATTTTAATGTGTAGTCGCACTTAATTTGCCACTCTTGGCTTGAATCTGCTGGGATATCTAACGTAGACGCATCTAACGAAACGGGCATTCCGTCTTCTAAAAGCGTCCACATAAAGGCATCATCCCCACTTGACTGAAAAAGCTGCTCATTGGTCACGTTAAGTTTCCATATAATAGACAGCCCCTTCTCTTCACTCGTTAGCCATTCTATTTGATAAGGTTGCTGGCAGTACTTCACTTCAAAAAGTGTCGGGTGTGGTGTCCTATCTGGGAAAATTAACCCATTGATACAGAATTGGCGATCATTGCTTTTATCTTCAAAATCCCCACCATAGCCCCAATATTCGCTACCATTCTCATCTATTTTCGTGATCCCTTGATCAACCCAATCCCAAATAAAACCGCCTTGAAGGCGCGGGTATTGACGGAATGCTTCCCAATATTTATTGAAGCTACCAATACTATTGCCCATTGCGTGTGCATACTCGCACAGAATCAAAGGCCTATCCTCACCAGGTAATCCAATCCATTTCTTGATAGCCCATTTTGGTACTACGGGGAATGGCTGATCTTGATCAACGCGTGCATACATTGGACAGATAATATCGGTCGCAGTAGTATCGGCACCACCACCTTCATATTGTACTGGACGAGATGGATCTCTATCTTTGGCCCAAGCATACATAGCATTATGACTGCCACCATGGCCAGACTCGTTCCCTAATGACCAAATAATAATGCTCGGATGGTTTTTGTCACGCTCAATAAGCTTAGTAAAGCGCATCATATAGGCTGCGTTCCAAAGTGGATTGGCCGACAAGCGCTCCATCGGAAACATACCATGGGTTTCAATGTTGGCTTCGTCCACTAAATACAACCCGTACTCATCACACAGTTCATACCACCGAGGGTGATTTGGGTAGTGCGCGGTACGAACGGCATTAAAATTAGATTGCTTGAGCAGTTTGATATCAGCAATCATACTTTCTTCGCCGATAGCATGACCGTTGTCTTGTTCGTGCTCGTGTCGATTCACTCCTTTAATAAGCAGTGCTTTACCATTAACCAACAACTGGCCATCTTTAATTTCGATATTTCTAAAACCAATGTCATAGGCTTCTACATCAATAATATTGCCGCTTGCGTCTAGTAATGTGACCACAAATCGATACAGGTTTGGTGTCTCTGCAGTCCAATGTTTTGGTTCTTTTACATCAACAGATAAGAATACTTTGTCATCCCATCCACCTTTTTCGTCGACGATACGGTTTTGTATCGTACCCACGACTTGTTCTGATACCGCTTTCGATCCATCAAACAGTTGTATTCGTACCTGATTTTTACTTGGATTTGCTAAGCTAATCTCTGTCTCTATCAAACCATCTCTAAAACAAGCATCAAGTTTCGGTGTGACAAATACATCGGCTATATGGGTTTTAGGTTTAGACAAGAGCGTCACATCACGGAAAATACCGCTTAACCACCACATGTCCTGATCTTCCAAATAACTACCATCACTCCATCGAATGACCATGACCGATAACGTATTCACACCGCCTTTAAGAAAGCCAGAAAGATCAAACTCTGCTGGCAAGCGACTGTCCTGAGAGTAACCAATCCAAACGCCGTTACACCACAAATGAAAGGCTGAGTTCACACCATCAAAGATGATTCTGGTTTGCATCTCTAGATCCGCCGTACTCACTTCGAACTGAGTACGATAACAACCTGTTGGATTCTCCTGAGGAACAAATGGCGGGTTTACTTCAAATGGATATTTAACATTTAAGTAGATGGGATTGTCTCGCCTCCCATCTTTTGAACCTTCCATTGTATTTAGCTCATCTCCTTGCAATTGCCAATTACTTGGTACTTTTATTCGATTCCACGACGCATCGTCATAATTCTCGTCAATAAAATTGCCAGGTACTAATTCTGGTTTGGCAAATAACTTGAACCTCCAATCACCATTCAAAGTCACTTTGGATTGGTTTTGTTTCATGAGTGCATCTTCCACACTAACAAAGTGGTTAAGTGGACTATGTGCCTCTATCTGATTAGCCTGAAAAGATTGGGGATTCTCCCAATCACGGCGAGCAATTAACGCTTCAAATGTAACCATAATTCTGCTCCTCTATACAGCCTTGATACTAATAAGCATTGCTGTTTCTGGATCTTGAATTGGCATCGTTAAACCAATCTTATTGAGTAATTCACCGCTCAACACTAAAGGTTTATCCATCCATGATGGCATTACCTTATTAAGCTTTTTACTCGCTTGTGGAAAATCAACTACCTCGACTAAATACTGTTTTTCTGTCTCTAGATAAGCAAAGCGAATTGGTTCTGCGTTCGCGTAATCTGGCATAGTAAGCTGACAAACCGTTAGCAACATTTCATCGGTATTTTTCACACCATATACATTGCGAGTCGTATCAACTGAATCTAGATAGAAGACTTCGCCTGAGTGCAACAATGAGCGAAAACGTTTATGCAACTCAATATAATGCGCAAAGAGAGACTTCTCTTCTTCGCTTTCTTTAACAGGGTCTAATTCAACACCCATATGGCCGCCGAGTGCTGTTATGCCACGCAGATTAATATCATGTCGACGTCGTGTAGTATGGCTTTCATAAGGACCAATATGTGCACCCATCACTTCTGGTGGGAAAAAGTAACTCATCCCTTTTTGAATGGTTTGTCTTTCCAGCGCATCATTACAGTCCGAGGTCCAGAATCGATGCGTTCTTTTCAATACCTCAAAATCAATTCGACCACCTCCAGATGAACAAGATTCAATCTCAACTGCCGGGTGCCTTTTACTTAGTTCATCGATTAGACGATAAAAAGCTTTCGTTTGTCCGCTGGCCGCGGGAACACCTTCATGCGCAGGCTGGACCAATTCGCGATTCATATCCCACTTGAAGTAACCAATGTTATAGTCCGTCAATAGTGCGTCTAAACAGTTAAATAGATAGGTAAAACAGTCGTTATTTTGCAGGTCTAACAGATATTGATATCGACCACTTGGTTGATCGTACCCTTCAATACCTAACATCCATTCAGGGTGTTTACGAAATAAATTAGAATCTGGGTTTACCATTTCAGGTTCAACCCAAAGGCCAAATTCCATACCAAGTTGATTCACATGCTCGATTACGGGTTCCAATCCATTTGGGTATTTTTTCTTGTCTAAAAACCAGTCCCCAAGCGCGGCTCTCTCACCATCACGACCAATGAACCAACCATCATCAATAATAAAGCGTTCAACACCGATTTTTGCTGCTTCTGTTGCCATCTGCTTAATATAGTCAGGATCGTGATCGAAATAGATCCCTTCCCATGTATTAAGGTGAACAGGTCTTAGCGCCTTATTAGGGAACGTCAGTATTTTACTACGCACTACATCATGAAATTGACTGCGAATGCCATTTAACCCAATATCGCTATAGCAAGCGTACAATTCTGGAGTGCTATAGCTTTCATCTTTTCCAAGGGATACCTCACCAGCGATAAGCAATTCACCCATTTGCGCAAAACGCCGACCATCGCTCTTCGTCTCACATCGCAGGTGGTTATTACCACTCCAAGCCAAGTGAAAACCCCACACCTCTCCCGTTTGCTCTGAGAAACCTTTGCTTCCGACCATCATCCCTGGAAAGTATTCATGGGAAGTTCGACCACGCCGATTGTCTTGGCTGAAAGCACCATGATCTATTGATACTCGTTGCGTTTGAAATTCTCGACTCCATCGACCATGAAAACTCATGACTTCATTCGCTCTATGCGGTAGAGGCAAGGTATTGACCAAGCGGTTCAAGTGATAAGGATCTGAAGCTAGATTTTTAATTGATAAGGATTTACGTAACACACCGGATTTATCCAACTGTAAAGCAACGGACAGTTCTAGCTTAGCAATGTCATCAACACAAACAAAACGTGCGCTGCTATTGTTCGACTCAACCTCTGTTGTTTCGAATACGGGAGCCCAATCTAGGTTTCTACCATCCGCACCGGCTCTGAACCCTTCTAATCCTGCCGAACTGAACAATCCGCGACCGCTTTCTGGGCACAGTGTAATGGGAATATCGATATCAAGACGCGCCTGAGAGACGGCCCGCTCGGTTAACAGGGAAAGGGTTTCGTCAAGATGGTTGAGTTTCTGTCCCCAATATAGGATTTGAGGAGCCGGTGTCGAGAGGATAACAACGCTAGTGTTCGCGCTAAATAGATGAATAGTGTCCATATTCAATCGCCTAATAGTTATATCAATTGGAATAAGCAACTTAAGCTAGATACCCGCTTTAATTGATTAGTCCAATGAATATAGAGCGAAGAGAAAAACCGCAGCTATGCTAGCTGCGGCTTGTTCTTCATCTGCATTATTCTAGTAAGAGACTATTTAAATTCTCTTTGACGTACTTTTTCAAGACGCTTAAGAATTGCATCTAGACGCTCAGGTTTAACCATGAACTCTTGGAAGCCTTTCATGCCTTCTTTAGCCATCGCTGGGCTAGTATCGCGATCATAAAATTGTGCGGTACCTTCAGCTTCAGCAAGCATCTTCACACCAATATTCAAGAACTCATTATCAACCGTCGTTGCTTTGCTGTTGGTAGGGATCTGAAGCATGGTATCGTTAACAAGCTTTTGGATCTCAGGTTGAGAAACAAACTTAAGGAATTTACGTGCGTCTACTTTGTTCTTTGCTTTCGATGGAATATGGATAGTATCCATCGGTGCGTCTTCTGCCATTGGAACAGCAGGGTCGATTACTGGGAATTGGAAGAAGCCCATTTTGTCTTTCACGTCGGCTGGGAAGTTAGGAGCAATAAAGTTACCGATGAGGTACATTGCCGCTTGACCATTATAAAGGAATGGTTGTGCTTCCTGCCAAGAGTAAGATGCATGGTTTTTTAGATAATAACCCGGCTCTACAAGCTCTTTCCAATTTTCAAATGTCTTCTTAACTCGCTCATCGGTATAAGCTACTTTTCCGTCCATTAACTGAATGTGGAAATCTAGGCCATTAGTACGCAAGTTGAGATAATCAAACCAACCCGCTGCAGTCCATAGATACTTTGTACCGATAGCAAATGGGGCGATGTCGTTTTTCTTCAGTGTCGCCGCTGCTGCTTTTAACTCGTCGTACGTTTTTGGCTCAGAGATACCGAACTTTTCAAAAAGGTCTTTACGGTAGTAAACACCCCATTGGTAGTATGTATAAGGTACACCGTATTGCTTGCCATTTACTGTCATTGCTGGTGCAGCCGATTTGAAATCCTGCATCATGCCTTGCTCTTGCCAGATATCACTGACATCTTCGATCAAGCCACGGTCAACAAAAGTTTTCATACGATTGCCGGCGTACCAATAAACAACATCTGGTGGTGACGTTACCAACCAGTTACGAATGGTCGTTTTATACGCTTCTTTATCGTAGAGATTGTATTTGACGGTGACATCAGGATTTTCAGCTTCAAAAAGCTTGATGATTTCTGCCCACGCCGCTTTAGGTGCAGGATCAGCTTGGTCAGAGTTAATGACGAGTTCGCCTGCAAAAGCTGTTGCTGATAATGAGGCCGTCAGCATTGCAGAGGTAGCAATATGTTTCACGTATTTCATTATTGAGGTCCTTTTTAATTAAGCCGTAGCTTAGGTTGGTCCGATGACTAATTATAGTTTTAGTTTATTTCTCAATTTTGTTAAGGGGTCAATGTCGATTATGTTTGTTAGAACAGCGGTTCATTAAACTCAATCTCTATCAAGTGCTTTAACCAAAACAGCGGCCTAGTCATTTTGCTTACTAAGTCGCTGTTATTCGTTACCCTTTAGTAGCACCTAAAGTTAATCCGGCGATAAAATGGCGTTGCATAGTAAAGAACAATATAACTGGCGGTACTGCCGCAACAACCGCTCCGGCAGACACAAATTGCCATGATGCTGTCCATTGTCCTTTCAGAGCACTAAGGCCCGCAGTTACAGGACGAACTTCATCACTTTGTACGAGTACCAATGCCCAGAAAAAGTCATTCCAAATAAAGGTAAATACAAGTACAGCAAGCGCAGCCAGAGCCGGTCGAACGAGTGGCAATACAATGTGCCAGAAGATCTTCCACTCACTAACACCTTCAACCCGCGCCGCTTCAATCAAGGCATCTGGGATACCAACGATGAAGTTACGCATGAATAGAGTACAAAAACCCGATTGGAAAGCGATATGGAAGAATATCAACGCCCAGTGGGTATCATAGATCCCGAATGCAATAGTGATATCACGCACAGGAATCATAAGGATCTGAAATGGTACAAAGTTACCCGCGATAAATAGAGCAAAAATCCAAATGCTCGCTTTAAACTTGTATTTGGCCAATGCGAATCCAGCAAGCGTCGATAACGCTACTGCCCCTGCAACGGCAGGCAATGTAATTAATAAGCTATTAATTAGATATTGTCCCATAGGGGTTTGAGTAAATACCTGAGAATAGTTTGCGATAAACTGGATATCTGTTGGCATTCCCCAATAGTTACCTGTGTTTATATCTTCAAGTGAACGAATCGATGTCATCATTACCGCTGCTAGCGGTAGAAGCCACAACATTAGAGAGATAGGCAGTGCTATTCGATAGCTTATATTGACAAAGCGTCCAGACTTTTCAATCGGTTTTGGAAACATTATTTTTCACTCCTCAACATACGCCACAAGAAGTAAGCGATATAAATATCCATGATCAAGAACAGCATTACAGCAACGGATGCACCGTAACCCATGCGATAGTTAAAGATAGATTCCTCATACATTAAGTAAGCCAGAACCGTAGAGCTGCCCCATGGACCACCCGTCGTCATTACTGCAACAAGGTCAAACGAGCGAAGCGCACCAATAACCGTTACAACAATAGCGATAAAGGTCGCTGGTCTCAGTTGTGGAATAACAACGTACCAAAGCATTTTAAATCTTTTCGCGCCATCAAGACGTGCAGCTTCTAATTGTTCTGGATCTAAATTATTTAAACCAGTGAGGTAAAGAATCATGCAATAAGATATTTGAGGCCATAACCCAGCAGCAATAATACCGTAGGTGACTAAGTCTTCATCCGCTAGAATGGAGATTGGCTCCATACCAAACCAACCAAAAGCAATATTCAACAAACCGAAGTTTGGATCATAGAACCAAGAGAAAACCAGACCTACAACAACCTGTGAGATGACAAATGGGAAGAAGAAAAGTGATTTAACAACACGGATACCTCTCACTTGCTGATTCAAAAACAGTGCTATAGCCATACCGATTGGTGGAGCCAACATAAAGAAGACTAACCACAATACGTTATTCTTTAGCGCGGTATAAAATGCTTCAGAATTAAAAAGCTCTTGGTAGTTAGCTAAACCAACCCAAACCTTTTCACCAAGTCCATCCCATTCGTAGAAACTTAACCAAATACTGCTAAGGATCGGGTAAACCACATATATCAAGAAAACTATCAAGCCTGGTGCGAGAAACAGCCATGGTGACAATTTTGAACTGATGCGCCTTTTCTTACTTACCGAAGGCATTCGGTTCTCTGGGTAGATCGTTTTCACTGAAGGCTCCATTTGTCCGACACTCCCACTAATTATGCCGCGTAATCACTATATTCGAAGACCTAATTAAAAACCTTCAAATGGCGTTAATAGCTATTATTCACGACCGCTTACCCGTTAATCATAGAACTTAGGCTAAAAATTTGCACAACCAAGATGTCTTTTTGTAAACGTTTCCACAAAATTAACTTAAATTCATGTAATAAATATGACTGAGATCAACAATTCAAATTTCATTACTAACAAATCCTGTCAGAACGGGTATGTTTTATACTAATTAAAGTACGAATTGCAGAATTCATGCAAATAGACACTCAGCCAGCAGTAACAAAGGAGTCAGTAATGGCAAACATTACGCTAAAAAAAGTCATTAAACGTTTTGGTGACGTACAAACTATCCACGGCATTGATTTAGAAATTGAAAGTGGCGAGTTTGTTGTATTTGTTGGGCCATCAGGTTGTGGCAAGTCAACACTACTGCGCCTTATCGCTGGTTTGGAAGAAATAACTGAGGGCGAAATTAGCATCGATAATGTTCTCGTTAACGATGTAGATCCTGCAGATCGTGGCGTAGCAATGGTGTTCCAATCATACGCTCTTTATCCTCATATGACCGTTGAAGATAATATGGGTTTCGGTTTGAAGATGAATGGTGTACCGAAGGAACAGATCGAGAAGCAAGTTAATATTGCAGCGAAAACGCTTCAACTCGATCACCTACGTAAACGTAAACCTAAAGAACTGTCTGGAGGCCAACGTCAACGTGTTGCGATTGGTCGAGCAATAGTACGAGATCCAAAAGTCTTCCTATTCGATGAGCCCTTGTCTAACCTTGATGCTGAGTTGCGTGTAGAGATGCGTCTACAGATAGCAAAACTCCACCAAGAACTTGAAAATACCATGGTCTATGTGACACATGACCAAATAGAAGCAATGACGCTAGCAGACAAAATCGTTGTGTTAAGGGATGGCCGTATCGAGCAAGTAGGCTCACCGCTAGACCTATATCACCGCCCTGGTAACCTCTTTGTTGCGGGTTTCATCGGCTCTCCTAGGATGAACTTCGTTCCAACAACAGTGACAGAAGTAACAGCGGAGAATATAACGTTAAAAGCGAATGATGATACTGAATTTGTTGTACCTTTCACCAAGAAGCAGCTTACCGTAGGTGATGCCATCATCTTTGGTATCCGCCCAGAGCACCTACTCATTAACGAAGAAGCCGATATTAAACTGACCTTCCAGAGTGAAGTGGTAGAGCGTTTAGGCAACAGTACTTATATGTTTGGTCAATCTTCTGGTATGGACGGATTCAAGGTTCATCTGCCTGGCGACCAAGAAGTGAAGAGTTTCCAGCAGATTGCATTAAGCTGTGCAGCATCTGATGTGCATTTATTTGACGCTGACGAAATTTGTATCACGAGTAACTAAGAAGCTACTCTGTGGTATTTTCTTTATGCATTGATTAGGCGAACCTTTTGGTTCGTCTAATACATGATGCTATCAATAACTCTGTATCTACGTATAATATTTTAATGCATTACACTGTGGTCGATATTAGATATGCGCAAAGCTTTACGTGCTTACGTTTTAAGCCTTTATCAAGATAAAAGTTTCTACATACTGATTGCTTTTAACATCCTACTCACTAAATTAATATTTGGCATTTATGACATAAAGACCAAATTATCACTGTCACTTTACTCGGTGATATTTGGTGCTGCAGGTCAAATTATACTATTCTCCCTGATAATTTATTATATTTTCTACCTCGTAGTAAAAAGACCAGTATCACCATTAACTGTATTATTTAATTGTGTGATGAAGCCATTAAGAACACCAAACATCTTAGCTACATTTCTTACTCAGCTATTTTTCATTAACATAATGTTGTCTTGTTACACTTCTATCAAATCAACAATCGGCACTGTTTTTCCATTCAGATTCGATGAATATTTTCTGATGCTCGACAATTATATACATTTAGGCTTCCAACCTTGGCAGTATACTCACTTTATTTTTTCATCAAGTTACGCAACCGCCATAATAAATATAATCTATAATTCATGGTTTTTTGTTGTTTGGATAACGCTCTTTTATTTTATGTGTCAAACTACATTAATCAGAAAAAAATTCCTTATCGGCTTCAGCCTCTGTTGGATTATCATTGGTGGATTTTTTGCCATTTTAATGTCATCTGCTGGTCCATGTTTTTTAGAAAACATAAATATAAACCATGATCTTACACTGAACTTATTTCAGCGCTTAGAAATGCAAAATAAAATGCTTATTGATAATGATTGGCCACCACTTTGGTCTATTGCAACACAAGAACACTTGTGGCAAGAGCACGTGACTAGTGTTACTAGCTTAGGTAGCGGGATATCAGCGATGCCTAGCATGCATGTATCAATATCTGTTTTTATGACTCTGAGCGTATACATCATACATAAAATAGTTGGTATACTATTCGGTTTATTTACTATCGCTATTTTTATTGGGTCAATTCATTTAGGGTGGCACTATGCTGTTGATGGATACGTCAGTTTTATATTAACTTTTCTTATTTGGTTTGGTATTAACCACAAATACAAATAGTCACAAGCTGCTCTACACTCGTTGCATTTTATCATTGATACGTAGGATTAATTAACTGGTGATTCATCAACAATATCTACTCGTCGATTTTTTTCTCGTCCAATCGACGTTTTATTGTCAGCGATAGGTTGACCTTCTCCCTTTGAAACCATAAGTAAATTGTTACTATCAACTTCGTGGCTAAGTAGGTAAATTTGCGTCGCTTCTGAACGTTTCAAACCTAAAGCAAAATTGTAATCTTTCGAGCCCGTATTATCGGTATGTCCTTCTAAAATAAGTTTCGATGGATTTTGCTTTACCACATTCGCAACAGCACCAAGTATGTACTTCGACTCATCAGTAAGATTAAATTTATCAAAGTCAAAATAGACACGCGCCATCACGTTACCTTGTTCATAGCCTTGCAAGCGGCTGTGTGTCATCAAGTATTCAGCGCATTCAGGATCGACCCCCATTTCCATCAATTCATTGGTAATCATTGTTAAAGTAGCTTGAAAACTACTTTCTGTTTCTATTTGATAGAATGCACCGTTTAGAAGATTGACTTGTGTACTTTTTCCAATCGAAATACTCTGCTCTGTGTTAACGTCATTTTTAGAACAAAAGTAAGTAATGGATTGATTAACAAGAGTATTGTTACTATCGGTATTTGCACTTAATACTGTTATCGGAGCAAGCATCAACGTGCTCAATAATATTATTCTATTTGTTTTCATTACTTTTTATTCCTTTAACTAGTATTAATCTCAAAAACGTTATTTTAAGTGACCTATTTCTTCACTAATTAACTCTAATATTTTGTTTAAGATATCATTCGTATTTTCCGCTTCAAATACATTTTCAGCCCCAGCACACGTCTGAAGCGCGGTATTAGCATTTACATTGTAATCAAACCCGATTATTGCAATTTTAGATGTTACATCATCTCCGCTGGACGTTACTTTTGCATCAAGAGTGTTCCGGATAGTGCTGCACATACCAGCGTTAACTAAGCTTGAAGTCGTCGATGAACTATTATCATCACCATCTGATAATACTATTATTAGTCTACGAGGATTATCACCCTTTTCTGCAATCTGAGCTCCTCGTATCAACCCCTGATAAGACGACGTGCCAGAATCTGGATAAAATGAAGAGATTGTATTATTAAAGGCCGTAAAATTAGAGGTTAAATCAACATCATAAAAATAGGCGTCGTCACCATCACTGTTATAATCTTTACCTAAGACTAAACGTTTCTTTGTAGAATTACATGACTTTTCAACAAATATGTTATTAACAGCTTTACTCCAGTTACTACCATAAAGTTGGTTAAATACACACAGTTCAATAACGGTTGTTCCACGTGTTATCCAGCGTTCTCTGTTACCGAACCATATATATTGACTTTTTGAAAGCTTTGTAGAAGAAGAAAATTTTCGTGTATATCGGTTAAAACCAACATAACCGACTGTATTATCGTCCATATTGATCAAACCGTTGAACTTTGCAAGTTCAACGGTTACTTTATCGATAACATCTACAAGGTCCAAATATTTCGTCTTTGCGCCACCATCCCAAGAATCACCCATAGAACCTGAAAAATCAGATACAAACACAATATCAACAGCATGATTTTGATATTTCCTTGTTTTACCTTTAGAAGAAACTTCATAATCGTTATTACTTAACGCATCCGTATCAAATATCGTTTTATGTTTAGTAGTTGCAGTAACTTCGAATTCAAAAAATCGTGGCTCTCCATTTTCTAATCCTGAAACACAATCAGGAATACTTTCACACTCACGTTTTGCTACGCGAACCTCTGAGATACTTTCCATACTATGCATATATTCAGTAACGTAAGCACTGGCCAAATTTTGATTAAACTGACTACCTAAGCCAATTTCTCCATCATCTATCCCATCACCATTCTCGTCATTGTCGTCATTTGCAGCTGCGACGGCTAAACTAGCGGCTTCCAGAGCATCATTTAATCGAGCATCATTCTGCATCATCATCGCTCCATCAGTCCCGAGCGAAAACATTCCAAATAATGGAGGGATAATTAAAACAAATAATAGAGCGGCATGCCCTCGTTGTCTTCTATACACTTTCATCATTATCTCCCCAAAATAACAGAACTAGACGTAACCGTCGTAAATCCATTACTCAGCATTCCTGCAACACCATTATCCGTTTCATAACAAAGCGTCACTCGATATAGAGTGCTCTTTCTTCCCCATGTTGTTGTAACCGCTAAATTTTGTTCTAAACTAGATAAATTGTTTGAAATTTGACATCGATTTGTTCCTCGATTAAACGTCGCCAATGCATTTCTAGACCCATTCAAACCATACGTTTGCTCTTCTAACACCATTCCAAACTTGCTTGCCGAGAATGACGACGTTGTTCTCTTCATTGAACGCTTAAGAACCTTGTAAATATCAGCTACTTCAGAAGAAGACATAGTATAATCAACAACATTCGCTTTAGTATATAATTGAGTTCTCTCTTTAACGATACTCACTGCAGAAAAAGACAGCCTATCAAGCTTTCCCTTCATTGCTATTTTAGTTACCACATCGGAAGTAAAAGCCAAAAATACAGCGAAAATCACTCCTACTATCGCGAACTCGACAGCAAAAGTTCCTTTCTGTTTAGATCTTAAACAGAGTTCTTTCATATTCTTGCACCACTATGACTTCTCTAGAAAATACAGAGCTAGTATCAAAAAAATAAGTAAACACGCTAGTGAATTGATAAGTAATCTTATAGATTGCAATTGCGCTGTCTATTTCGTTTCCACATGTTGCAGTTTGTGCGCCGTCTGCTGGTGTACATATTTCAGAAGCAGGTATGTTGAACAATTCAGACAAATCTTTTACATAATAAACACTCGCTTGAAAATTGGATGGATTAACGAAATTACTCCAAACACTATCACTTTCAACTAATACATTTTTAAACGTACTGACATATGTCTCTGTATCTTTTTTCGCTTCACGAGAAGCAGTTGAGATAGCATAATCGCCAAGCGCAGAAACATATGACATATAACTCATCTCTACCCAAGCCGCGACCATCAGCCAAAAAGCAAAAAAACCAATGGCAAACTCAATCGCCACTACACCTTTCTGCCTTTTTTTAGTTATGAGCTTCATATTCAACACCTTGTATCACCTTAACTTTTTTTTTCACTACTTTATCAACCGGTATATCAAGCTGGGCTCCATTGGCATTCAGATTCTGTTGATTATTTGCCGTTGTCAAAATTACAAATATTTTTTGTATTTGTTCACTTTTGTAGCCTTGTTCTTTAAGTATAGATTCTACTTGCTGATAACGCCCTAGTTTTGCATTAGCTAAAACCAAATTAGCTTTGACCGTTCTATCTGCTTCACCATTAAAATAGAATGGTTGGAGCCTATCTATTACGCTTCCATAGTCCCCTACCAATAAATCTAGTACTGATAAATTATTCGCTATCGTAAGATCATCATAATAATGTTTCTTGGCCAGTAAAAAGAACTCTTTCGATTTTTGATAATCCCCTTTTTCAGCCAAGATTAAGCCCATCAAATTTTCGGCCTCAGGATAAATACTCTTGACCGCCAAAGCTGTTTGCGCACGAAGATATGCAGACTCTATATCTCCCATGGCAAGATAGACTTTCGCTTTCAGAAATGCCACTTTCGAAACATTCGCGTCATTAATTTCTATATCATCAAGATGAAAAAATGCCGATTCATAATCATTTATGTTGATATAAGCTTGAACGAGTCTTAACCTGATCTCTTCAGAATCTCTTTTCTGCAGTTCATCCTTATAAAAGTCGATAACCGCTTTGCCATTTCCTGAGCTAACAAGCATTTTTTCTCTTGAATCAAATGTCGCTTCATCAATTAACTCTTCTTTATTCGCGTCACTGGCACAGCCCAATAGAGACAATGCAATTAATACTGTTGCTTTCATTTTTTTCATTGCATCATTCTCATAATTCCAGGAGCAGTAATAAGAATGACTATTGGAAACATGATGAATAAAATCAAAGGTATGGACATTTTGGCTGCCAACTTACCTATTTTTTCTTCTAAGTTAAGCATTTGCACTTCTCTGATATCTACTGCAAGTGTTGTTAATACAGTATAAATAGAGGAACCATACTGCAGACTTTGATTTAATGTCATAATAAAACTACGAAACTCAGGAGTTGGAATTCTGACGTATAGTTCTTCTATAGCCTTTGCTAAACCTACAATATTGGACCTATCATTGGTGCGCTTTAGCATATATGCGACGTCTCGATCAAAACCAATCATTTCTTGTGCAAGATAAGCAAACGTCGACTCAATTGTCATACCTGTCTGTACACATACACCCATTAAATCAAGAAGGTAAGGCAAACGATCAGATAACTTTCTTTGGAGTGCTTTAGAGCGTGCGGCTAAAAAAACATCAGGCAAAATTATTGCAATCACTAGCCAAATGATCGCTGTAATCATATAGGTACTAGTAGGAATATTAAGATAGATACCAAATGCAATAATTATGATTAGACCAAGAAATAATAATGCATATTTAAGAGGTAAAAACAAATATGCAAATCTAAAATGATAAAAACCAGCGGCTATAAATTTCTCTGTGATTTCGTGTTTCGACGCGGCAAAAAGTTGAACTAAAGCTGTAACAGCACTTTTAACGATGCTTTGTTTAGAGATTTTCTCATCTATCTCTATTAACCCTAAAAGTCTTAACTTTCTATTTCTACGAAATTGTTCAAGTGACATATAAACAAAGCTACCAAGCCCCAACGCAACCAACCATAATGCGCCTATAATAAATAACTGTTCTTTACCAATCTCTTCTAGAAAATCAGTCATCATCGGACACCTCTCAATAGTCCCCAAACGATACCAATCCCTATTGTTTCACTAACGAGTACATAATATAGTACTGGTCGTCCATCAGGGTGAAACATAACAAAATCATAGTTGTCTGGACTTATATATTGGAGCATTATTATGAAAATAAATGGTATCGCGGCAACTATTTTAGCTGATACTCGTGCCTCTGCCGTAAGTGCAAATTTCTTTTTATCTATGGCTCTCGCATCAAACATAACTCGGTTTAATCTAGTTATAACGTCTTTAAGTTGCCCTCCTCGATGCATGTTTGCTCGAAGAGTAATCACGAAAAAATGAAACGAAGCATAGGGGAATCGCTTACAAGATTTACGAAACACATCATCTGGAGATTCTCCTAATTGAAGCCTGTCTCCCATAACTTTAAATTCTTTACCAACATCACCATCTAACACTTTTCCGACATATATAATGGCATGCATAATGCTTTCACCAGATGATACAGCACTAGCAAGAATATTTAGCGCATCAGGAAATGCCTCTTCAAATCTAGTTTCTTCCCGCTTTTGTAGCCACAGATACGCTGTTATATAACTAACTAGAAATAATGCTATTTCAACATAAATGAAATTCCCTCTGAAGAAACGTTGATTTATCTCTAGTCCGAGGAAAAATAGTAATATCGAAAATATCACGACTTTTATAAATGCATAACTACCGATTTGTTTCGCAACATTATCTTTCTTATCCAAAACAGTTTGCCAGAGAGACCTATCCGATAATGTGGCAAAATCTACAGCCTGATCATCCCCACTTAACGAATAAATACGCACTGTTTTGTTATATTCTTCTAGATAATCATGGGCTTTTTTTGGCGAAAATATAGACCATAATATTAGTGCTGCTCCCACTATTACGAGCACAATATAGATCATAATGACCCCTTAGACTTAAATAATGCATCTAGCTGTTCTCCCAGTCCAAAAAATCGAGCTTTTTCAACCAAAACTGATCGCTTCATCAATCCAGCGGTTACAAAATTCCCTTCGACCTTATCAGCACTGTGAGCGGAAGATTCTGGTCTAAATCTAAAAATTTCTTCCATGACAACACTCGTCCCTTCAAGTCCTACGACCTCAGTAATGCTCATCACTTTACGACTACCATCATGTAATCGGCTTATCTGGATAATAATATCAACCGCACTGACAATGGTTCTTCGAATCGCTTCCAATGGCAGATTACTAGTCGCCATCATTACCATAGATTCAACACGAGCAATCGCATCTCTAGGTGTATTAGCGTGCAAAGTTGACATGGATCCATCATGCCCTGTATTCATGGCCTGTAACATTTCAAAGGCCTCACTACCACGGCACTCACCAACAATAATCCTGTCGGGCCTCATACGAAGTGAGTTGATGACTAAATCTCGTTGATGAATTGCCCCAGTATTTTCAATACCTGCTGTTCTAGTTTCCAATCGAACTACGTGCGGTTGTTGAAGTTTTAGCTCTGCTGCATCTTCTATTGTAACTATTCTTTCTTTTTCAGAAATATATTGCGAAAGGGCGTTAAGCATTGTGGTTTTACCAGAACCAGTACCTCCTGATATAAGAATATTGAGCCTACATCTAGCTGCGATCATAAGTAACTGCGCCATTTCAGGACTCATTGCACTAAACCCAACTAAAGCTTGGAAATCAATTGCTTGTTTTTTGAACTTACGAATTGAAATTGAAGTGCCATCGAGAGCGACGGGCGGTATGACAATATTTACACGGCTTCCATCTGCTAAACGAGCATCACATAAAGGGGATGAATCATCCACTCTTCTCCCCACTCGTCCAGCAATTCGTTTGGCGATTTCTAATACTTGTGTTTCATCGACAAAATTTACAGATACTTTTTCAACTAACCCACCACGTTCAATAAATACGTTTTCGTGACCGTTGACCATTATGTCCGTGATACTTTCATCTTCCATAAGAGACTGCAATGGACCTAAGCCATGTAATTCATCTACAAGACTTTTTACAAATTCATTTCGAACCACTTGCGGAAGCGGAAGTGAATCCTTTTCAACCAACATGTCAATGGCTTTCGATAGTTGAAGCGATAGTTGATCGTCACTTAATCTATTGATAGCCTCTGGATCTAACGCATCATAAATTTGACGCCTTATTCCTATATAAATTTCTTTGGCTTCACTCATAAAAAATTACCGCCTTGAGAATGGTAGTTTGAAACCTTTTTTTTCATCTTCACCTACAATTAAGGAGGTCAATTTGGCTATAGATCTTCCTGCGCCTCCCCCCATCTCACTTATTCTCTTTCTTTCAAGAATTTTAGCATCCAACTTTTTGATATAGGGTATTACAACATCAACATTCTGATGCAAGTATTTTTCTGCTTCTGCCTGAGTAATAGTTGCGCAAGATTCTGGAATAGAATAATTCAAGACCATAAATATACGAAGATTTTTTTCATCACCTTCTTCATTAAATTTCTGTCTTATTCGTGCTGCATCTCGCAATGATGATACAGTAGGCGACAATATTAAAATCACGCAATCGGATATATCAACTAGTTCTTCCTTGTTAAAATTCTGCCTAGCTATAGAAGAGAGGTCATCAATAATAAAATTGGCGTCTACAGCAATTTGTTCCGTCACTGTTTTAGTATATTCTTTTATTTCACTGTTACTAAGGGTATTAGAAGTTAACGATAATACAGAGAGTAACCGAGTATGCTTTGTTAATAAACTTAGAGCTGAAGTATTATCTAACGTGGTAGCAAATGCCCCAGATCTTATTTGGCGTTTTTCAAATTTTTCCATGCCAAGCATAATATCCAAGTTCCCACCTTGATAGTCATTTTCAACCAAAACACAAGATGATTTTTTACTTTCAGACAATTGACATGCAATTTCGGTGCAAAGTAATGTCGTACCAACGCCCCCACTACAACCTATTACACTAATTTGTTTAGCTTTACGTTTTTTCCCTAATCCTCTATTTTTATTTCTATTCTCATGAACACTGACTACAAACTCTATCAACTCTACCTTAGTTATTGGCCAAAAAAGATAATAAAAACCCATTCTTTTTAAATTTCGAATAGTCGATATCGCATCTTCACTCCCAATAACAATAACGGAAGCATCATTGGGCAGTAAATGGCTAATATGCTCCGCGTCAGAGCTTACATCGTTACTCTCATTCAGCTCGATTATAACAATTTCGATGTTTTCATTACGTACGTGTTCTTTAATTTTTTCATCGCTATTTGATGATATCGCGGGAGTAACTAAACCTTCGAAACGATAGGCTTCTTTTACGAGTACCTGACATTTTTCTGTTTGGTAAAATAAAACTGACGTTATCTCTTTTTGATTCTCATCTGCATCTTGAGCATTATCCTTCTTGAGGATGTCAACTAAATCAAACATATCTATTCACCCTCAATTTTAGTTAGTAGAAAGCATTTTTTCTGGATTAACCATTGATTGCCATCTGGCCCCCTCCGAATAGCACCCTAACTCGCTGCTATCAATAGATCCTACTTTTTCATATCTACATGTTTCGACAACAACTTTGTGTACTATAGTTTGAAATTCCAAATCAAATTTTCCATCGTTAGATGCCGTACCATGTATCAATTGTAACTGGGTGCGATTTAATCCTTTTTTCAATAAGTAAGCATGGTAATCACTCGCTAAAGATTTGCCATTATCTGTATACCAAGTTAGCTTTACGGTTTGCCTAGATACCTTATCCCAATGTTGTTCTACGTACTCATTTAACTCATCCCACGCTAAATTTTGTTTACCTGATTTAATCGATAAGCTTAAAGCATAAGTTATTGGAACTATTTGAATTTCTGCTCCGTTTCTTTCTTCAATATGATCAACACAGGCGCTTAATATTAGAGTCAATATTGGCAACACCAATAATTTAAAATATTTATTAAGGATCATTGCTTAAATCCTCCCATAGCTAATACTTGTTCAGCCATTTCATCCTCAGCTTTAGAATAGCTACCTTCTAATGCGAAGAAACGTTGAAGGTTAGTCGTTTTTTCCATCGTAGGTAATTGAATTTGAGCAGGTTGGATAGGTTGAACTAAATTAACTGTCGCTACTATTATTAGTTCGGTTTTTGTTCTAGTCGTCTCGGTATGTCTAAACAGAGCTCCCAGAATAGGGATATCTCCAATATAAGGAATTCTACGCAACGATTCAGTATCTTCACTATTTAACAAGCCCGCTAGTACGAAACTCTGTCCATCACCCAATTCAACTGTCGTTCTAGCTCGTCTGGTTCTCAATGCAGGAATATCATAATCATCGTTACTATAATAAACATCATCCAACGCGCTCACTTCTGGCATTAACGAAAGCTTAATTTTGTCGTCTCTTAAGACTTTAGCCATTAGTTCTAATCTAACACCATATTCTTTATATTCTACGTTAGTACTACCATCAACCACAGTAATAACGGGTAATTCACCACCCGCCAAAAAACTGGCTGTTTCCCCCGAAATAACAGATAAATTCGGCTCTGCTAGTACTTGTCCAACTTTATCGTCACCAATAGCTGTGATAACAGATATAATATCATCTGCGCTAAAATCGGTGAGAAAATCAACGAATACACCTGCAGTCCTACCTGAACTACCTAACTGAATACCGAAATTTTCCATAAACGTATGAGATACTTCAGCAATAGACAGCTTTACATTCACCTGTTTGGTTGCATTGACTTCTATATTATTTAATATTCCTGGGTAACGATATTTACGCATAAAATCCATTTCATAATTGTTTTCACCTAAATCCCATTCAACTATGGTCATTTCCGCTTCTTTACCTAGCAGTTCTCCAGCCAGCCGATAAATATCTTCTTTTTCTTGGTCACTGGAAACTGTGCCACTCAATACAGCTTGTTCACCCAGATTAAATATATTGACATCAACATCAGGATAACGAAGTTGAATTTGTTGTTGTATATGAACCAAACTTTTATTAACTACAAGCTTACGATTAGCGAGAGTGTTGCCTTCTTCGTCAAATATAAATAATGAAGTATTGCCAATACTTTTACCAAAAAAAACAACTTTATTTTTATCTATCACCTGATAATCTGCTATTTCAGGATTAGAAATAAAAACCGAACCTATATCCGCTGACACTCGAATCGTCTCAGCATCTCCTTCGGATAGGTTAACAATTTTCGCGGCTGAAACAGAAGCACTTACTACGAAGAGAGCAATCGATATCCATTTTAAAAGAGTATCCATACCACAACCTTAATTATTTTATTATTGCTTCACCTGCACGAAACTCTTTAATTGCGCGATAAGTAGGAAGCACATCTCCTGAGTCTGCATGTAACTGCTCAGCTTGCTCTTTACCAATTGATTTATGAACTTCTAACTGGGCTATTTTTTTTGCAATGACCATTTTTGCAACTTCTTTTCTTGATAGTTCTAATACCAAACTGATTTCGGTCCTATCTCTGATTTCATTTTTCTCGACTTTAATCACTTTCACTGCCATCAATATGGGAGAGACCGTGAATGATTGATATTGTTGGACAGTTTCGTTGTTAGCCAAATTTTGATTTAAAGATGAGAGAGCGATAACATCAACCAAAGAGCCATAGGTAATGACTCCTCCAACTACCGTTTCATTACTTACGCTTAAAGCAAATGGAACTTTATTATCTGCAATCGTAAGCTCGATGTATCCGTCTTGCTCAGGAGTCAACAGATTTTCCATCGTGACCCATTGTCCTTTAACAACGTCTTGAGCTGAAACTAGCCCCTTCACAAACTCTATATCAACGGGTTCGTCTATACCGTGCTGATTAGCTTCAGTTTCTGGTACTTGTTCAATAAATAACTCAGATCTAGTTACAGTCTGTCCAGCACTAATACTATCTTTCGCCTTCCAAACACTAATCATAACGATATCTTCAGTGACTTCTTCTAACTTAGGCTTCTCACCTTTATCTAAGAGATTCCCTGACAATCCATATAATCCTGCACCCAAAAATATCAGAGCTGTAGGTACGAGTATTCTAAAATTCATTGAGCTCCCCTTACTGCAATGATGCAAACAAACCGATTACCCCACCGATCGCCATTGGAACACCAAAGGGGACGGTTTTACTCACATCATTAGTTCTAATTCGGTAATAAAGCATCACTAATACTGCAGTAGCACCCCACAAGAACATTGTGAGAACAAACAAATCCAAATATAGTGAACTGTTAATTGCAGGCAATAGCGCAGTGACTAGTTTCACGTCTCCTCCTGCAAATACATTGAGACGCCAAAAAATTAACCCCACCAATAAAAACAGCGGGGCATAGAACATTTGCTGTAAATTATTGGTATAGCAATTAAAGACTATCGTCGTCGCAGCTAGGACAACAATTAACTTGTTAGGAATCACTCTATGCACGAGATCCCAATAGAAAATAGTAGCCAACACAACAAAAAAAACCAAAAAAAACAACATTTTACCCATATATTAAATTAAGGTTATTGTTACATCTTAGTCGCAATCGTTGATAACGCATTTTTAAGTGCTAATCCAAGACCGGCACTTAAGTCGCTACCAAATGCTAGAGCAACAATAGTCGCTATGGCCACACCAACAATTGCATATTCAATCGCCGTTACACCGCGTTCATCATTTTTGAATTCTTCTAGAAAAAGTTTTGTTTTAACATAAGTTGAAAGAAACATAATAGACTCCACATTGTATCTAATTGATTATTACTCAGCTTTAATCACCAACAATCAAAGTAAGCATCTGTATTATTAATATTCATTGTTTATAAAGCACCTACCCAAACAAGGTAAAGAACACTTTAAGAACGAAATTTAGAATATCATACCGTTTAAAAATGACATCCTAAAAAATTCAAACATACTGCTCATCACCTTATTGGTTAATAAAGAATTTAGCCTATTTGCCATACTTAAGTTGAGCTAGCATAAAAACCACACCTCAACCGTAAAATGCTGCAAAGCTATTTCTAACTATAGTCCAAATGATGATGTTGTCATTTAAACCCTATGAAATTCTACAGTTTTTATTGAGTACAATAACTCATCGAACCTAAAAGAACCTTTACTCTAAAAAATAGAATACCAAACCAAAAAGGGTTTGCAGATATTTATAAAAATGTTAAATTACAATAGCTTACAATGACAAGTGTACTTATAATTAATTTTAACCAACAACCTTTTACTATATTTGTCCATCACGGCATTTATATTATGGCAGTCTCATATACGGGACGCCTAACCACACTATTTGAGAACTACATCACAATTAAAGAAAATGTTATATTTCTCAAAATCGAGACAATTTTTCCTCTGCGTTATTGAACTAAGATCACTAATAATTCCTTGTATTTAAAATGTAGCTCATAGAATTGGTCTGTCAATTTTCTACTTATAGAAAAAATCGGTTATTTTTTTTATTTGATATAATTATCAAAAATGGAATTAACCTCATAAAATTGGACATGGTCATTATTAACAAGAAGCATTCAAATAAGGCTTATATAATTCGTCTTCACTATGATTGTATATACGACCATAGTGGCATTCAAACGCTCGTTTAAAAACTACCAATATGTTGCCAGTATGTTACAATAAAGTAACGAAGTACTAACGATGGAACGGGTAATCATGAGTCGACCAATACATGCAGACATAGAACTTAACCAAGAAGTGGCCTCGCAATCTTGCTCATTGCCACCACCCAATGAGCTGCTGCTTAAATGGGCGGACTCTCGACCCCAAGAGGTTTATCTTAAACAGATTATTGACCGTCAGTTCGTTACCTATACCTATTCTCAAGTTGCACAGATGGCCCTAAAGTTTGTTACCGCCCTGAGAGAAAAAGGATTACAACCTGGCGACAAGATAGCGTTGATATCTAAAAACTGCGCGGAATGGTTTATCACTGACCTCGCGTTAATGATGGGCGATTTTGTTAGTGTCCCTATTTTCCCTACCGCAGGTGCAGACACCATTGATTACTGTATTAATCACAGCGAAAGTAAAGCCGCTATCATTGGCAAACTAGATAACGCTGCTGCTGTCGAATCCGTAATAAATGTCCATCCTGAGCTTTTAACGATATCTTTACCTTATGACACAGCACCAAAATGTGACTTCGAATTTAATGCCATGATAGAAGCTTCACTGCCAACGGAAGAGCGCCCTCAGCACTTCGACGACAAACTAATGTCATTGGTTTATACCTCGGGGACATCTGGAACACCAAAAGGAGCAATGCTCACTTATGGCGCCTTTAGTTGGTCAGCCGAGCGCTTAGTTGAGATCCTTGGTGTTCAAAAAGAAGATCGCGCATTCTCTTATTTGCCATTGGCACATATTACAGAACGTGTATATATCTTTGGTTCGTCTATCGTTGGCGGTGTTCAGGTTGCCTTTCCTGAATCGTTGGACACATTTATTGACGATGTCAAAATGCAGAGGCCGACACTGTTTATATCTGTACCTCGTCTATGGGCTCTCTTTCAACAACGTATCCAAGACAAAATGCCTCAAAAGAAACTCAACTTTCTTCTGAAAATGCCATTTGTGAATTCAATCGTTAAAAAGAAAATCATAGAAGGGTTAGGACTTGATCAAAGCCGGGTCTTAGGTTGTGGTTCTGCACCCGTATCACCGGCACTTCTCAATTGGTATCACAGTGTAGGTATAAATATAACCGAAGCTTGGGGGATGACAGAGTCGTTTGCTTACAGCACACTCAACTATCCTTTCAGAGCTGAAAAAATAGGTACAGTTGGTAATGGCGGTCCCGGTATAGAACTTAAGATAGCAGCCGACGAAGAGATCATGGTGCGTAGTAAAGGTATGTTCGCTGGATATTACAAGAATGAACAAGCAACCAAAGCTTCTTTTGATGATGATGGTTGGCTGCATACTGGTGATATTGGGTCGTTAGATGGCGAAGGATATCTCTCCATACAAGGGCGTAAAAAAGATACATTTAAAACGGCAAAAGGCAAATTTGTCGCGCCTGTACCTATTGAGAAAAAACTCTATGAATACAGCCGAGTGGAAATGATGTGCTTAATAGGTCTAGGTATGCCTGCACCTATTCTTTTAGCTGTCCCTCATCAGTTCCCTAACTTTGACAAAGAGCGCTATCAGAGGCGAGCAGAACGCGTTATTAAACGCATGAACCAGGATTTAGAATCTCATGAAAAAATTAAGGGTGTTTTGATGGTCAAAGAACCGTGGAGTATCGAAAATGATATTTTGACTCCAACCTTAAAGATTAAGCGCCATATTCTAGAGAAAAAATATCACGACGTTGGTGCTAACTGGCCAAAAGATAAAGTGGTTATTTGGGAAGAGTAATCCTCGTTTTTTAACTTTATATCATATATAGAAAACCAACGTTTTCAACCTAAGTCCAAAATTCTGAAGACCAATTACCTTTCGGTGTAGGTCTTCAGAAGCTTAATTTCGCTTACTTATCGCTGCGATAGACCACTTTAAACCTCTCGCAAACAAGCTCCATATCTTCTGACCATTTAATGCCTAACTCATCACACACCGACTTAAAGAAATTGGTATGAGCGAAATGCCATCCCTGATAGCTTCTATCCCCTTCACCTTCGGCGAATGCAAAGTTTTCTGAAACTTGATTGAATGGTATTTGCTTTATAGACGTTGTTTCTATGATACAGACAGGCACTTCATCCCAGTTCAGCACGATCATCAACTGACCAACTTGAGCAAGCGCTTCACCTTCGAGCTTGTAAGCCGCCTTCAAGCTACAGGTTGCTGTTTTAACACCTTTCAATACAAGACGAGCGCACTCATTTGCATTCCATTCATCACCACAAAAATACTCAGCAATGACTGGGATACTGCCTGTACATTGATCCTGTGGCAGTGTCTGAAAATATTGTTCTAAGTAAGATTGATGTTCTGCTTTCATATTGGCTAACCTTATTTTTTTACAGATTATCTATCATCAGTAGATATAACGTATAATAACGGCAAAACTATCTGTAGGCACATTATGACTCAACTCAATAATCCACTTCATGGGGTTAAACTTGAAAAACTACTCACGGATCTCGTCGAACATTATGGCTGGGAGGAATTAAGCAATATGGTCAACATCAATTGCTTTAAGAAAGATCCAAGCATCAAATCTAGCTTAAAATTTTTGCGTAAAACGGAATGGGCGAGAACGAAAGTTGAAAGCCTATGGCTTAATATGCAATAGAATGACCCACCACTAATTGTGGTATTAGCAAATTTCATCCAATAAAAAACCCGAAAGCATACACTTTCGGGTTTTTTTAACTCAGAATAAAGAAGTTATTTCTTCTCTTTTCTTTCTCTTTCTTTGTCTTCTTTAACTTTAGCAATAACTGCTTCAGCAACGCTGTTCGGACACGGAGAGTAGTTAGCAAATTCCATTGAGAACTGACCACGACCAGAAGTCATTGTACGCAGGTGACCGATATAGCCAAACATTTCTGAAAGAGGAACGTCTGCTTTAATACGAGCACCAGTAACGCCAGCTTGTTGATCTTTGATCATGCCGCGGCGACGGTTAAGGTCACCGATAACATCACCAACGTGATCGTCTGGTGTAAATACGTCAACGTTCATGATTGGTTCAAGAAGTTGCGCACCAGCTTTAGGCATAGACTGACGGAATGCACCTTTCGCTGCGATTTCAAATGCAATTGCAGATGAATCCACTGCGTGGAAACCACCATCGAATAGCTCAACTTCAACATCTAGCGTTGGGAAACCAGCAAGAACACCGTTTTCCATCATGCCGCCAAAGCCTTTCTCGATTGCAGGCCAGAATTCTTTAGGTACGTTACCACCAACAACAACTGATTTGAACGAGAAACCAGAACCAGGTTCACCTGGTTTGATACGGTAGTCGATTTTACCAAACTGACCAGAACCGCCAGATTGCTTCTTATGCGTGTAGCTATCTTCAATTGCTTGAGTAATAGTTTCACGGTAAGCAACTTGAGGAGCACCCACTGTTAGGTCAACACCGTAAGTACGCTTAAGAATGTCTACCTTAATGTCTAGGTGAAGTTCACCCATACCTTTAAGGATAGTTTCGCCAGTCTCTTCGTCTGTTTCAACTTGGAATGAAGGATCTTCAGCAACCATTTTACCAATTGCGATACCCATCTTCTCAGAACCACCTTTATCTTTCGGTGATACAGCAATTGAGATTACTGGCGTTGGGAAAACCATTGGTTCAAGCGTTACTGGGTGCTTAGGATCACATAAAGTATGACCAGTTTTCACGTTCTTCATACCTACAATCGCAATGATATCACCAGCTTGAGCGCTAGTAAGTTCGTTACGGTCATCGGCTTGCATCTCAACCATACGGCCAACACGCTCAGTTTTACCAGTAAATGAGTTAAGGATGGTGTCACCCTTATTCAATGTACCTGAGTAAATACGAACGAAAGTTAACGCACCGAAGCGATCATCCATTATTTTAAATGCAAGTGCTTTAAATGTTTCGTTTGGAGAAACAATCGCGTGCTCGCCATTTTCTTCACCTTCGTCGTCCATTAGAGGTTGAGGATCAACTTCTGTTGGAGAAGGTAGGTAGTCAACAACAGCGTCAAGAACAATTTGAACGCCCTTGTTTTTAAATGCAGAACCACAGTATGTTGGGAAGAACGCTAGGTCACGAGTACCTTTACGAATACAACGTTTAAGGTCTTCAATAGAAGGTTCTTCACCTTCCATGTACGCTTCCATTATATCGTCGTCTTGCTCAACCGCTGTTTCGATTAGCTCTTCACGGTACGTTTCAACATCATCAACCATATCTGCTGGGATGTCTTGAATCGCATAGTTTTCAGGAAGACCAGTGTCATCCCAAACGTAGGCTTTACGAGTGATTAGGTCTACAACACCAACGAAGTCGTCTTCGCGGCCGATAGGTAGAACCATAACAAGTGGCGTCGCGCCTAAAACTTTCTTAACTTGATCAACAACATTAAAGAAATCTGCACCTATACGGTCCAGTTTGTTCACGAAGATCAAACGCGATACTTCTGAATCGTTAGCATAACGCCAGTTAGTTTCTGATTGTGGTTCAACACCACCAGAACCACAGAATACACCAACACCGCCGTCGAGTACTTTAAGTGAACGGTAAACTTCTACTGTAAAGTCAACGTGTCCAGGAGTATCGATAACGTTCAGACGGTGGTCTTTCCAGAAACAGCTTACTGCCGCTGACTGGATGGTAATACCGCGCTCAGCTTCCTGATCCATGAAATCAGTTGTAGATTCGCCATCATGAACTTCACCAGTCTTATGAATTTGACCAGTCAGTTTAAGGATACGTTCAGTTGTAGTAGTTTTACCCGCATCAACGTGCGCGAAAATACCAATATTTCTGTATTTTGATAAATCAGTCATTGTCTTACTCTGTTAATAAGGTATAAAAATGCGCGCAGAGTATACCACAATCTCTCGAGACTGATACCCTAACGTGCGTTGATTCTATAAAAAAGTGGCTTATCTTACCACGTAGATTTAATTGTAGTTAGACATTATTTGTCATCGAGTAGAGAATTTATTATTAAGACATTTATAGACTACTTTAAAAGAGATCTCATTTATCAATTAGACCTCGTCAAAAGCATCAATTGCCTCCGATAACTTTCTAACGCCATGTATTTCCATCCCAGCTATTCCGCCTTTAGGCATATTTGCCGATGGAATAATGGCCTTTTTAAACCCGTGCTTAAAAGCTTCCATCAACCTCTCTTGCCCACTAGGTACTGGGCGTATCTCACCGGCAAGACCCACTTCACCAAAGACGACAACATCCTTAGGTAACGGCCTGTCTCGAAAACTGGATAGTAGTGACATTATTAGCGCTAGATCTGCACCAGTTTCTGTCACCTTTACGCCACCGACAACATTAACAAACACATCTTGATCTGCCATTTGCAAGCCACCATGTTTATGGAGGACCGCAAGCAATAACGACAGACGATTTTGGTCTAAACCAACGGCCACCCTGCGTGGATTGGCTTGTTGTGAATAGTCAACTAGCGCTTGTATCTCAACGAGAAGCGGACGCGTCCCCTCCCAGACCACCATAACAGAACTACCAGATGTCTCTTCTTCTCCACGAGAGAGAAAAATAGCCGAAGGATTGCTGACTTCTCTGAGTCCCTGTTCGGTCATTGCGAAGACGCCGAGTTCATTGATAGCCCCGAATCGGTTTTTGTTGCTCCTCAGTGTTCGGAAGCGGCTATCTGAACCACCATCAAATAGTACTGAGCAATCTATTATGTGCTCTAGCACTTTCGGCCCAGCAAGAGTCCCATCTTTGGTAACATGACCAACCATAAATACGGCCACATTATTTTGTTTTGCATATCGAGTAAGTGTCGTTGCGGACTCTCGTACTTGAGCGACACTGCCGGGTGAAGATTGGACATCTGAAACATGCATAACTTGAATCGAGTCTATCACCATAATGCGAGGCTGCTCTTTCTCCGCAATCTGGACAATTTTATCTACATTCGTCTCTGAGAGCATTTTTAGATGCTCTTTCGGTAACCCTAGCCTAGACGCTCGCATGGCAACTTGTTGAAGAGATTCTTCTCCTGTCACATAAAGCGCTGGCATCTGAGAGGAAAGCATACACATAGTTTGCAAAAGCAAAGTAGATTTACCAGCACCCGGATTACCTCCGATTAAAATAGCCGCTCCAGGCACTACTCCACCGCCTAAAACCCGATCTAATTCTTTGAATCCACTAGTAAAACGAGGCACTTCTTGTAGGTCAATCTCGGACAACACTTGAACGGTAGACTCTACAGCGCCAGCATAGCCCACCAACCTTTCATTTCTTGCCACTTGGGGAGACGCCGCGAGGCGTATCTCAGTAATAGTGTTCCAAGCCCCACATGCATTACATTGCCCTTGCCATCTAGGATAATCAGCCCCACAATCGTTACAAACGTAAGCTCGTTTAACTTTTGCCATGGATCCTCAATAAATGTTATCTAAATCAATTAATCGAAATATTACGCACATTTGAATCGAAACGAAATATTAAAGTAAATCGTTAGTAAGCCGATATATACTCAATAAACCTAACTGAGCTCACTCTACCAGAAAAAATGCAACAATCTGAAATACTCTCTTTAGTAGAAAGATTAATTCCTGTTTATGGCTCTCCTGACTTCAATATAGTGTTAGAGCAGCTAACGTATGGTGAACCTGCGTCAGCAAAAGTGATTGCAAAAATGGAATTAAATCGACTGATGAACCCATGCACTAGGTCTATAGACTTGAGAGG
Organism: Vibrio frigidus; assembly: GCF_042465995.1. Classification (NCBI taxonomy): domain Bacteria; kingdom Pseudomonadati; phylum Pseudomonadota; class Gammaproteobacteria; order Vibrionales; family Vibrionaceae; genus Vibrio; species Vibrio frigidus. Next base: position 51,215 of record NZ_JBCDMC010000003.1, read on the forward strand.
GAGGGTTCAGGGTGAGTGTAGAGAATACAAATTAGATGGCCGAACACATTGGTTAGATGACGTTGCGATCAACTCATATCATAAAAAAATAAAACGATTTGGTAGCTATACCGAAGGGGTATACGAAGCAATGGTCAACACGAGAAATAATTTTCGTGTTATGCACCAGAATACAAAATCTAATTCTAGTTCGGGTTTAACCAACCCAGAAAGTCCGTTTGAAGTCGAACCTATCACACTAGGGTTGGTTCTGAACAGGCAAGAAAAACGGCTAAAAATGTCTACACAAGTAGATATTACATTGAAAAATGGCCAAAAAATTCATGCCTCTAGCGTTGATTTATCCAATTCAGGTGTAAAACTAAAAGTGCCAAGTGCATTCGATTATAACCTTGGCGAAATGGTTGAAATGCATTTTTTTCAGCTAGAGAAACAGAGCAAACTTAATGAATTGGGCGCATCGCTTGATTATCGCATCATCGGTATAGAAGAGTGCTATGAAAACGATAGTATCCGATGGTTACGTGCCATCAGACTAACCGACACCCATATCATTGGTCGAGCCATCGACGTCATGTTGAATAACAACATAAAAAAAGCCAATCATGATAATCAAGATAAAATATTACAGTCAAGAGCCCATGGTTATGAACACGCCTACATCAAATACACCCGAAACCTACCTCTCTTTTTCTCAGGCACAGAGTTAAAATACGCTCTTCTTAATGATTTCAATAAAGAGGTCTGGGATTACTGGCATGACGAACGGTATCAACAAACACTAGGTTCTCTATTTGATGCTTCACGAATGAATGAACTAACTAAATTCGGTGCTAAACATTCAAGTAATGTTATCTATACGTTTATCCATGAACACCAAGATAAAGAGTTGCACTATTCACTGATGCTTCCAGAAGCCACCAGAGCCGAGCGGCAGCTTTTTTGGCATACAGGCGCACGTAGAAATAGCTGGAAAGTTTATCGCATTCATATGCACGAACTTAGCCCTGAAGAGAAAAGTAGCATCGCTGGTGTATATGCTAAGGCAGAAGAAGACAACATAACCCATTTTGGCCTATTACAAGAGATATCTAACGTCGAATCAGTACGGGATTATCAATTAACTGAAAAGCCGACTTTAAACTCAAGCATATTAAATAAATTTAGACACTCTCGTAAAATCGTCGGTAGCCCTAAAGGTATCTATTACGACGATGTATCACGTCGAAAAGAGCAACGTTATAAATTTCGATCGCCTATTGAAATTATCAATGATGGATCTGCACCGATTGTGGGTGAAACGATTAACTTTTCATCTCGCGGACTGCTTGTTTCTTTATATCAACCTTTACAGTGTCGAATTGGAAACACGATAAAGGTTAGTCTGAATGAACTGCAGCAGTATGATCAATCAGCACCATTAACGCACATACCTTATACTGTTGTGCGTATTAGCCCAAATGGGTTGAATATTCATTTATCTTTAGAGGAGAACAGCCTCACAAACCGAGCGGTGAATTTCCTAAGAAAACTCATTGCTCACAACAAGAACAAGCTACCACTCACTGACGAAGAACTGCCTGAAATCGATCTGCTGCATACTATGTATGACATAGTACTACCCAGATTAGCCAGTACACCATTTTATATATCGAAAAAAGAGAGTGTGTTGCAACCCATCGCGATTGGCGTTAATTACCCGCTAGAACCACACTTAAAAGTATTGAAAAAACTAGGGCATCAAAAAGATTTCTCTTTAGAGCCCATATTTAAGAACAGAAGTGCAAGACTATTAAAAGACCCTATTCGTCCAGTTCCCGGAGCAAAACCGGTATACCATGACGTTTATATTGCCGTAATCAAGAATGACGACGAGATAGAAGCTATCTACACCAAGCTTTATGATGAGTTTCCGACACTTCAAGAAAGGTTGCGATTTATCAAGAAATCAAAACAACTGGGTGAGTTCTACGTATTGCGGATTAATGGTGTACCCGTCGCAAATACATCAACTAAAATGTTAATAAAAAAATTAAATGAACTTGCTTCTTCAAGCATGCATCATGCAAGAACGCTCGACAAAGAATTCAGCTCAATAGTTGGCTTTGGTGAAATCATAGACATAACGGAAGAAATATTAATTCGACTAGAACTCACTTAAGCGTCACTAAATTACCCCACATATGACATTCTAGGGTAATTTAGTTAATGCGCTAGCACATCAAAAACTGATCTTCCGATGTTTAGCTAACAGACCCGATAGTATACACATTACCCCACCGAGCCCCGCGAATCTTACCGACGTTTGAGCTTGTTGCTCAACTTTGGGTTTCGCATGGTAGGCAATACCTAAACCGGCTACTTCCATCATTACTAAATCATTCGCACCATCACCTACCGCAACAGTATTTTGTTGAGTAACGCCATATTTCTCGGCAAGCTGTTGAAGAATGTCAGCCTTCGTCTGCGCGGATACCACCTCTCCAATAACGGCACCGGTGAGCTTCCCATCAATAATTTCAAGCGTATTCGACTGTGCATGATCAAGCTTTAACTCTTGCTTCAAGTAATCAGAAAAGTAAGTAAAACCACCAGAAGCAATGGCCGTCTTCCATCCAAACCCTTGTAGACTGCTTATGAGTTCCCTCAAATCTGGCATAAATGGCAGCGTCGCTCTCACTTGCTCTAAGATATCTTCGTCAGCGCCTTTTAAGGCCAATACTCGCTGCCTCAGGCTTTGCTCAAAATCTAACTCACCTTGCATGGCTCTTTCTGTTACTTCTGATACCTGTTCACCAACACCAGCCAATTTTGCGATCTCGTCGATACACTCTATTTGTATCGCGGTAGAATCCATATCAAAAACAATAAGTCCTGGTTGAGTTAGATCTGGCACATCAGAGAGAGAGGCGTAGTCAATCTTCGAGGCTTTAAGTACTTTCTCATGTTCATTTGTTAGTTCACCAGACATCAACGCCACTTCGTAGTGTCCAACGCTCCACACATCCAACACAGAATTATAGGTCTGCGTATGAAAATCTATATCCTCAAAGAGTTGAGGTGAAAGATAAGTCGAAAATACTATCCAACCTGCATTTTTTCTATCCAATTGGTTTGAAAGTCGGGTTTCAGGTAACCGTTGAATAAGTTTTGTTTGTTTTTTTATCGGTAAAGTCTTCACTGCGTCCATGCCCACTAAATTCACTTAAGCTAAACGTTAACCTATTGCAATTTCAAAAGGCAAGCGCCAATATGTGATTACATTGAAAAACAAAGAATAATGGTCAAAAATGAAACGTTCACTTTTCTCAATAGGTTTATTTTTAAAAAGTATCGCCATTATTTTTCTACTTTTAATATTTGGCTACATCGCACAAAACAGTGTTGTGATAAGTAAAGGCAACGAACAGATTCAGTCTCGCCAATTAGAAACGCTAACGAAGGTACTCGTATCCCAAGCTTCTCTTTCTGCCAGTGATATGATCACAAACAGTGACCAAGAACGGCTTCTAAAACTAACCAATCAATTAGCCAGAGAACGACTCGTTTTTGATGCCACTATCTACGATTCAGAGGGTATAAAACTTGCCGCAAGTGAAGATGCAAAATCAACCAGAGAGATATTAGGGTTAGATACGCCTTTAGAGACGGCAAGCATCGGTCGTCTACAACTTGTAGAACCTATTTTTCACGATAAAAATCTGATTGGATACGTTCGTATAACGTTCGAGAAAGGGATGGTCACGGCTATTTCAGACCATCATTATCGTAATAGTGATCGCTATATGTATGTCATGATAATAATTAGTTTTTTAAGTGGAATGTTAATTACATTAATCTTGACTAGAAAACCGAAAAATAAGCAGGAAAATCTATTAGTAAAAGAACGAGACTAATCGGTTGGGGAGACGCCAGTTCTTACATGTAACGGACTCTCTACTCCAAACCCGTTAAGCCATTTTTGTTACTACGATTGCATAAAAAAAGCTCTGACTTAACATCAGAGCTTTCTAATTTAAACCTATCGATACTTTAGTCTTTATCACCCAGCAAAACTGAATCTAGTGCTATTAGCATCATCTCATTAAACGTGGTAGCACGCTCTTCAGACGTGGTTTGCTCACCAGTCTTAATATGATCCGATACGGTACAAATTGCTAATGCTTTGGCACCATACTCCGCCGCAACGCCATAGATACCGGCTGCTTCCATTTCAACGCCAACGATGCCGTACTTGTCCATTACGTCGAACATGCTCGGATCCGGTGTATAGAAAAGTTCAGCTGAGAATAAGTTACCCACTTTCACGTCGATACCGCGAGCTTTTGCCGCTTCTTCTGCTGCCTTAACCATTTTATAGTCTGCAATAGCAGCAAAATCATGGCCTTTGAAACGAATACGGTTAACTTTAGAGTCCGTACTTGCCCCCATACCAATAACAACATCGCGAACCTTGATGTCTTCGCTTACCGCGCCACAACTACCTACACGAATAATTTTCTTAACACCAAAATCTTTGATTAGCTCAGTAACATAGATAGAACATGATGGGATCCCCATTCCATGACCCATAACTGAGATCTTACGTCCTTTATATGTACCAGTGTAACCAAACATATTACGAACATCGCACACTTGGACAACGTCTTCCAAGAATGTTTCCGCAATGTATTTGGCACGCAGTGGATCACCTGGCATTAAAACGACATCAGCAAAAGCGCCCATTTCAGCGTTAATATGTGGAGTTGCCATTAATTTATTCCTTTGTAGGTTTTAAATAGCTCCTATCTCTAAGGTTCTTTGCCCTAAGAGAAGCACACATTGTGCAGGAGCTAACAATCATAAACTGCTGTTGAGTGCCCAGAGGCAACCCAACAACGCTCTATCACAAAAAGCTTTTTCCGTAATCCATATCAGAGGTACCGAAGTACTCTGCTAGGCTCTGGCCAATGTCCGCAAACGTCTCACGGCGACCTAAAGAACCTGCTGGAATTTTTTTGCCATAGACTAGAACAGGGATGTGTTCACGAGTATGGTCACTTCCCGGCCATGTTGGATCACAACCATGGTCAGCAGTAAGAATCAAGACGTCATCTTCTTCAAGAATCTCAATCATCTCTGGCAGTCTTTTATCAAAATATTCTAACGCTGCAGCATAACCTGCTACATCACGACGATGGCCGTAAGACGAGTCGAAATCAACAAAGTTAGTGAATACAATAGTATTATCACCGGCTTCTTTAACTTGTTCTAGAGAGGCATCAAATAACTCTTCTAGACCCGTTTTTTTTACTTTCTTCGTGATTCCGCATCCCGCATAGATATCGGCTATCTTACCTATTGATACCACTTCTCCACCTTTCTCTTCTACAAGCTTTTGCAGAACAGTCGTGGCTGGTGGCTCTAAAGATAAATCACGGCGGTTTCCCGTACGTGCAAATTCGCCCGCTTTCGCACCGATAAATGGACGAGCAATTACGCGGCCAATATTGTAATCTTCAAGCTCTTCACGAACAATGTGGCAAAGATCTAACAAGTTCTCTAGACCATATGTTTCTTCATGACACGCGATCTGGAATACTGAATCTGCAGAGGTATAAAAAATCGGCTTACCTGAAGCCATATGTTCTTCACCCAGTTCATCAAGAACAACCGTACCAGATGAATGGCAGTTACCAAGGTAACCCGGTAAATTCGCACGTTTTACAATTTTATCTAAAAGCACATCTGGAAAGCTGTTGGTTTTATCAGAGAAATACCCCCAATCAAATAACACCGGAACACCAGCGATTTCCCAGTGACCAGATGGCGTATCTTTACCTGAAGACATCTCAGCTGCATGACCATATGCGCCGATAATCTCAGCATTTTCATCTAAACCCTCAGGAAAACGTCCTGTTGACTCTTGAGATGCTAGGCCAAGCCCCATCTTCGAAAGATTAGGTAACGTAAGTGGCCCTTTACGATTTTCGTTATCGGCTAATCCTTTTGCACAATGCTCTGCAATGTGTCCAAGAGTATCTGAACCAACATCACCAAATTTGTCCGCATCGGCTGTCGCGCCGACACCAAAGGAATCTAAAACTAAAATAATCGATCTTTTCATTTTTGCTCTCCGTCAGAAGAAATAGTCAATGTGGTTACCTGATTAGCGGGTAAATTCACACATCTTCCGCGCGTATTTGGCGGTACACATTTGGGGTTGAAATATATGGGGCGCTACCGACTACAATCGCTTTCTTTAACGCCATTGCTGCTTCTTGCCACTGATCTTCGTTTCGCGCGTGTATGATGGCTAAAGGTTTATCCTCATTGGCCGTATCACCTAAACGAATAAAGCTATCAAAACCTACAGCATAGTCGATAGTGTCGGTTGCAACACGGCGACCTCCACCCATACCAACGACTGCCATACCGATTGCACGGGTATCCATAGCGGATACAATACCACTCTCATCTGAATAAACAGGTTTGATAATTTCAGCTTTATCAAGATAGTTATCGTAGTTTTCAACAAAATCGATTGGACCACCTAGGCCCGCCACCATTTTACCAAAGCAACGTGCTGCGCTACCGTTATCTAGTGCGGCTTGTAGCTTCTTGCGTGCGTCATCTTCATCCGTTGCCAATTTAGCTAACACCAGCATTTCAACACATGATGCCATTGTCACTTCAAATAGACGCGGATTTCGATATTCACCCGTTAAGAACTGAACGGCTTCACGAACTTCAACCGCATTTCCCGCAGAAGAAGCCAGCACTTGGTTCATATCGGTTAAGATTGCTGTTGTTTTTGTTCCAGCGCCATTAGCAACCGCAACAATAGATCGTGCTAACTCTTCAGATGTTTCATAGGTCGGCATAAATGCACCCGAACCGACTTTTACATCCATCACTAAAGATTCTAATCCTGCGGCTAACTTCTTAGAAAGAATAGAAGCCGTAATTAGAGAAATATTATCAACGGTCGCAGTGATATCGCGAGTTGCATACACACGTTTGTCCGCCGGTGCTAAGTCACCCGTTTGACCAATAATGGCAACGCCAGCTTCTTTCGTCACTTGGCCGAATACTTCATTGGTTGGCGTTATATTGTAACCCGGTATAGATTCAAGCTTATCTAGAGTACCACCAGTGTGACCAAGGCCTCGACCAGATATCATGGGGACAAAACCACCACATGCTGCCACCATAGGGCCAAGCATTAGAGAGGTTACGTCGCCGACACCACCAGTAGAATGTTTGTCTACTATCGGGCCACCAAAATTCATATGGTCCCAATCGATGACCATGCCAGAATCTCGCATTGCACAAGTTAAGGCAATACGTTCAGGCATCGTCATTTCATTAAAAAATATAGCCATTGCAAAAGCGGCTATTTGACCTTCTGATACTGTATTTTTTGCGACACCTTGAATGAAAAAATCAATTTCTTCATTGGTTAATACTTCGCCATCGCGCTTTTTGCGGATAATTTCTTGTGGTAAGTACATTAGAACTGCCCTGCTTTAAAATTAAAAAAAGGAATTACTCCCCTAGAGATATGATAATTTACGAGAACCTATCCCTAGGGGTGTTTCTTCTATTTAGTAAGCGCTTGGATCCGCAACTTCTTTCGTTACTTCTAATGTATTGAGTAAGCTAGTTAATAAGCTTGATGCACCAAAGCGATAATGCATATTGTCCGCCCATTCAGCACCAAGAATATCGTCTGCCATCGCAAGGAAGGCAGCAGCATCTTCAGCTGTTCGTACTCCACCCGCTGGTTTGAAGCCAACCTTTTCAGCTACACCCATATCGCGAATAACTTTCAACATTATTTCTGCTGCTTCTGGTGTCGCATTAACTGGCACTTTACCTGTCGACGTTTTAATGAAGTTTGCACCAGCGTCAATAGAAAGCTCTGACGCACGCTTAATGAGTGCTTCTGTTTTAAGTTCGCCCGTTTCTATGATCACTTTTAGTAAAGTATCACCACACGCTTCTTTACATTGTTTTACCAATTCAAAGCCTGTTTTCTCATCCCCAGCAATAAGCGTACGGTAAGGGAATACAACATCGACTTCATCAGCGCCATAAGCGATAGCCGCTTTTGTCTCTGCTACTGCAATGGCAATGTCGTCATTACCATGAGGAAAGTTTGTAACCGTTGCAATGCGAACGTCAGGCGTACCTTGTTCACGAAGTGTTTTCTTAGCAATTGGTATAAAACGAGGGTATATACATATTGCAGCCGTATTACCTACCGCTGTTTTCGCATCATGACAAAGCGCAATCACTTTTTCATCAGTGTCGTCATCATTTAGCGTCGTTAAATCCATAAGTTTTAGTGCACGTAGAGCTGCAGCTTTTAATTCGCTCATTTCTATCTCCGATCAAAATATTCAATTTGTTTACCGAAAAGCTTACTCAGTCCAATCTAGTATAGATGGTAGTAGATGAATCGCTTTTAGGTTACGAAATGAACGGACTTGGTTCCTTGAAGACTTAGTAACGATTCCGTCGAATCAACCTACTAATTGCTATCCCTGTCACCGCACAGTACCAATTTGTCTAATGGCACAACAATCTGTGATTGCGGTGTTTGTCTAAGATAATACGTCGTGTATTACCGACTGAAAAAATATGACTTACTCACTTGCCTGCGTTCTAGTTTTTCTATCTATATAGAGCACAAGCCTTACATTTTCCAGATGTATATATTATAGCCATTACAACAGAATGTGATAGGGGTATCACTTAACGCAAACGTTTTGTATCTCAAAAAAATTCAAATAAACGCTGTGGCGTAACTATTTTTCAACTTTGTTTGGCTTAAGAAACAAAAAACCGTAGCAATTTCTTGCTACGGTTTCGATTCAGCATTACCTGTACTGTTCTCTATATTGCGACAAACTTAGAATGCAGCAAGAGAGATACAGAAACCAGCAATAGTTGCAGCCATTAGGTTAGACAATGTACCAGCAACAACCGCTTTAATACCCATACGTGCGATATCATGGCGACGACCTGGTGCAATACCACCCAAACCACCTAATAGAATGGCGATAGATGATAAGTTTGCAAAACCACATAGTGCGAACGAGATGATTGCTGTCGTTTTCTCTGTCATCACTAGACCTGTTGCCGCGACTACTTGAGCATTTTCACCCACGTACGGTACAAAGTTCAAGTAAGCAACGAATTCGTTAACGATAGTTTTCTGACCGATGAAAGAACCCGCCAGTGTCGCTTCTTCCCAAGGCACACCGATAAGGAATGCAAGAGGAGCGAAGATCCAACCAAGAAGAAGTTCTAGGCTTAATGATTCCATACCGAACCAACCACCGATGCCACCAAGGATACCGTTGACTAGTGCAATAAGGCCGATGAATGCGATAAGCATTGCACCTACGTTAAGCGCAAGTTGCAAACCAGCAGACGCACCGCCAGCTGCCGCATCAATAACGTTAGCAGGTTTATCGTCGCCACCGTCAAGAGCATCTGCAACATCACTAGCAAATTCTTCAGTTTCAGGTTTGATTATCTTGGCAAACAGTAAACCACCAGGGGCGGCCATGAAAGATGCTGCTACAAGGTATTCTAGAGGAACGCCCATTGAAGCATATCCAGCAAGTACACCACCCGCTACTGACGCTAAACCACCACACATTACTGCAAACAGCTCAGATTGAGTCATTTTAGGAACAAACGGACGAACCACTAAAGGTGCTTCAGTTTGACCTACGAAAATGTTAGCTGCTGCGGACATAGATTCAGCTTGAGACGTACCCAAAGCTTTTTCTAATGCACCACCAAGAATTTTGATTACCCACTGCATTGCGCCGATGTAATAAAGCACAGATATTAGTGAAGAGAAGAAGATTAGTGTAGGCAGCACTTGGAATGCGAAAATAAAACCAAGACCATCTACTGAAAAGCTCACTAGGTTACCGAAAAGGAAACTAGTACCGCTTTTGCCGAAATCGATCACGCTAGCGACACCGCTAGAGAAACCACCGAGTAAATCTTTACCCCAAGGCACGTATAGTACGAATGCACCTAGAATAAATTGGATAGCGAATGCACCACCCACAGTTCTTACATTTATTGCTTTGCGGTTGTCGGATAGAAGTACTGCGATTGCAATGAGTACTACCATGCCGATTAGGCTCATAAACAGGCTCATGGTTTATGGCTTCCTTATTTAGTTAAATGGCGTGTGATAAAATTGGTGCTAAAAAGCGAGGCGATTATAAACAGACCCCAAGATATAAAGTAATGGCAAAGTCACACTTTTGTACTGCACTCACCATTGATTCATTCAGAAGTGTGAAGGCAATCGCATTTACATCAGAAAACGTTCAGTAATGAAACATTTAATTACATTCTCGTTCACAAATTGCATACATCGATTTGCTATTTTCAAAAACCTGTTCTGCAATCGTTTGCTCAGATTCACTTCGAAGCACGTTCAATTCATTTAGTATGATTTTTAAATTCTTGGGGTGATTTTTTTTACCTTGATGCCCCAAAATCGGCATGTCAGGTGAATCCGTTTCTAACACCAACGAATGAAGAGGCAACTGAGAAATAGCGTCACGTGTCTTTTTGGCTCTAGGGTATGTAATCGACCCACCAACACCAATATGAAACCCTAAGTTAATATAATCCATTGCCTGCTGATAACTCCCAGTAAAAGCATGAATCACTCCACCATAGAGAGGTTTATTTTGTTTCAGTAACTTAATTATCTCTTGATGTGCCTTTCTGGAATGGAGAATCAATGGAAGATGGTATTTATTGGCTAACTTAATTTGTTCTGTGAAAAGCCGTTTTTGAACCCCTTCAGACTTATGAGAGTGAAAAAAATCTAACCCACATTCTCCTACAGCAACACATCGACCACTTCTGTTTGATAACAATGTATCCAATAATTCAATATGTTCATCTAAATGCTGGTCAATGAAATAGGGATGCAACCCCAGAGCGAAAAACACGCCTCTATTAGTATTGCTGAGCATCTCTACTTTTTTCCAATTAAAAGCACCACAACCAGGAACAAGAAACTTAACGACCCCAAATCGCCTTGCTATCGCGATCTCTTCTTCTACATTTCCTGAGAATTCATCTCTATCCAAATGGCAGTGTGTGTCGAAAAGTTTTATATGGTCCTCATTCATTTTTTTTCTCTTTTGGTTCAAAAATATCTTCTTTTTTTATTGGTACACAACAACGTTTTTGTTCTGGTGTTAAACCAAGCGATTTACACCATTCATCATAACGCTTAATAGCCTTTTTAAAATTCTTGATCATATTCATAGCTCCTAAAAACCAACACACTCTTTCAGTAACCCTATATCCCTTTAACCTTTATTCTTACCTTTTCTTCTAGAAAACGCCTAATTTGTGAGAGCTAGAATCCAGAGCGGGAATGCAACCAAGACACCCTACCCCACAAAAACGTGATCCAGACCGAGAATTATCGTACTACGATGTTCTATTACCTAGTTTACCTGTGAGCAAAACGCTTTTTTTTTTGCCAAGCAAACGATAAACTTACGGGCGATAACTGTTTATGTGTACATAATTGCACAAGACCATCAACGCAGTTGCATATAAATATAAATGGCACTCATTTGTTCGTTTGAGTTTGGGATAAAAACATAGGGATTCTTACAGTGAAAAAAACTACTCTTAAGCTATCTGCATTAGCACTAGCAGTATCTTCTTTTAGCGTGTTCGCAGCACCAAAACCAGCCGTTATTTACGATACAGCAGGCAAATTTGACAAGTCTTTTAACGAAGCTGTTTATCAAAATGGTGTGAAAGTATTAGAAACTGAAAAAGGCATTAAAGTTCGCGAATTTGAGCCACAAAACGAAGCTCAGCGTGAACAAGGTCTTCGACGTTTAGCAAGCCGCGGTTTTAGCCCAATCGTAGCGGTTGGATTCAACATGGCATCAGCAGTAGAGAAAGTAGCTACTGAGTTCCCTGAAATCAAATTCACCATCATTGATATGGTCGTTGATAAGCCAAACGTTCAATCTATTGTATTTAAAGAGCATGAAGGTTCATTCCTTGTTGGTGCTTTAGCCGCAAAACAATCTAAAACGGCAACCGTTGGCTTTATTGGTGGTATGGACATTCCATTAATTCGTAAGTTTGCCTGTGGTTATGAGCAAGGTGCAAAATACGCTAACGCTGATGCAACAGTGCTTCAAAACATGACAGGATCAACTCCTGCTGCTTTTGCTGACCCAGCAAAAGGTTCTGAACTTGCTAAATCACAGTTCTCTAAAGGCGCTGACGTAATTTACGCGGCCGCTGGTGGTACTGGCCTTGGTGTTTATCAAGCAGCAAAAGATGCGGGTAAATTCGCTATCGGTGTTGATGCTAACCAAAACCATCTTCAACCAGGTACCATGCTAACGTCTATGGTTAAACGTGTTGGTATTGCAGCCAAAGATGCTTGGATTGCGGACATGGATGGAAAATGGAAACCAGGGATTAAAGTTCTTGGTCTTAAAGAAGGTGGTGTTGCTTGGGCTCTAGACTCAAACAACGAAGGCCTAATTACTCCAGAAATGAAAGCATATGTAGAAGGTATTGAAGCAGACATCATCTCAGGAAAGATCGCTGTACATGACTATATGTCAGACAATACTTGTAACTACTAATCATAAAGTTATCAGTTATTAGATGATCTTTACGCCGTTGCTTTTAGTTCAATAACTTTAAGCAACGGCGTACTCATTTTTATTTTGCAGTTCAGGAATTTCACGTGACTCAAGTTCAAAATTTTGCCATTGAACTAAATCAGATAAATAAGCGTTTTGGCGCAGTACATGCCAACCGCGATATTGATCTTAAAGTTCCCGCGGGCACCATTCACGGCATTATCGGTGAAAATGGTGCAGGTAAATCCACGTTAATGAGCATCATTTACGGCTTTTACCATGCCGATACCGGTTCTATGCTCGTTAATAATAAAAACTACAAACCATCCAATTCTCAAGAGGCGATTAGCTCCGGCATTGGTATGGTTCATCAGCATTTCATGTTGGTGGAAACTTTCACCGTGTTGGAAAACATTATTTTAGGTGCTGAGAATGGCTGGAAATTAGAAGAGAGCTTGAAATCTGCTCGTAAGAAGCTCATCCAAATTGAAAAAGATTATGGCCTAGATGTTCCTCTTGACGCGATTGTAGGAGATTTACCTGTAGGTTTACAGCAACGCGTGGAAATTCTAAAAGCATTATATCGTGATGCCAAAATACTTATACTTGATGAACCTACAGGTGTACTAACACCACAAGAAGCCGACCACCTTTTCACTATCCTCGACAAGCTTCGTGCGCAAGGCACCACCGTTATGATTATCACGCATAAACTGCGTGAGGTCCTCGCCATCACAGATAACATATCTGTAATGCGCCAAGGTACGATGGTTGACCATGTTGTGACTGCAGATACCAATCAAGACCAACTTGCTGAACTCATGGTTGGACGTAAAGTTCGACTTAAAGTAGAAAAACAACCAGCACAACCAAAACAAGCTCGAATTAAGGTCAATAAACTGAGTTACTTTGATCACAGCAAGGTGCAAAGAATAAAAGAGATCAGCTTTTCTGTCCGTGAGGGTGAGATTGTCGGTATTGCAGGTGTCTCTGGCAACGGTCAGTCTGAAATCCTCGGGCTGCTTTCTGGCATCCTAAAACCAGCGTCAGGGAGCATTGAACTTAATGGCAATATCCTTACAGCTGAAAAGCCTAGCGACCCACAACAGGTTCGCGCTATGGGTGTTGGTCATATTCCGGAAGATAGGCATAAACAAGGCTTAATTAACAAGTTTGAAGCGCAAGAAGCTTACATTCTTGGTTATCATAATTTACCAAAATACAACAAAGGTTTACTCCAAAATAAAGAATCGATTAAAACGCTTTGTCAATCGAGCATGGACAAGTGGGATGTTCGTCCAAATGATGTCACGCTCAAGACTGCAAATTTCTCTGGAGGTAATCAACAGAAACTTGTTATTGCGAGAGAAATGGAAGAGAACCCTAACGTCCTACTCGTTGGTCAACCCACTCGTGGTGTTGATATCGGCGCCATCGAATATATCCACCAACAGATAATAATGAGCCGCGACGCAGGCAAAGCTGTATTACTCGTTTCAGTCGAACTTGATGAAATATTAAGCCTTGCAGACCGTATTATCGTAGTATTTGACGGCAACATTGTTGGTGAAGTACAAGCAGATCAAGCCGATGAAAAAACACTAGGATTAATGATGGCGAACATCATGCCTGAACATCTTAAAAACAACAGTGAGTCCCAAGGAGAAGCATCATGAGTCAGGCTAAAATTCCTGCTTGGGTAACCGTTGCGTTACTGCCTGCCATAAATGTAATGGTGGCATTTTTAGTTTCAGCATTATTGTTTATTTATATAGACATTAGCCCTATCGACGCGGCCAAAGTTATGTGGACCGGTGCATTTGGCTACGCAGAAGGTTTTGGTTATACCCTATATTACGCCACTGGTTTTATATTTACTGGACTTGCAGTATCGGTGGCATTTAATGCCAGCCTTTTCAATATCGGTGGAGAAGGACAAGCCTATATTGGTGGCCTAGGTGTTGGCTTAGTCTGCCTTACCTTAGGTGAATATGCGCCTTGGTATATCACTTTCCCCGTCGCAATTATCGCCGGTGGGCTCTTTGGTGCCGCATGGGCCTTCATCCCTGCTTACCTACAGGCGAAAAGAGGTTCACATATCGTGATTACCACGATTATGTTTAACTTCATTGCCGCCTCATTGATGGCTTACCTTTTAGTCGATGTTTTAAAACCTGAAAACACGATGGCCACTGAAAGTAGAGTCTTTGCCGTCAGTAGTTGGTTGCCAAAAATGCACGAAATGGTTGCGGTGTTTGGATTCGACATTGCGCCTAGCCCACTAAACTTGAGTTTTGTATTTGCTCTACTTTGCTGTGTTTTTGTTTGGTTGTTTATCTGGCATACACGTTGGGGTTATGAATTAAGAGCGGTCGGTGCAAACCCATCTGCATCTGGATACGCTGGCATAAATTACGTACGAGTCGTGGTTATCACCATGCTGATATCTGGCATGCTAGCTGGCTTTTTTGGTCTCAATGTTCTCCAGGGAGAGCTACATCAGATCAAACTGAATTTTGTAGAAGGATTCGGTTTTACAGGTATTGCGGTTGCCTTAATGGGACGTAATCATCCTGTAGGGGTATTACTAGCCAGTTTGCTATTTGGCTTTCTCTATCAAGGTGGAGCAGAACTGAGTTTTGAATACGGTGTAGACCGAAATATCGTTGTGGTATTACAAGGACTGGTTATTCTTTTCTCTGGTGCATTAGAACATATGTTCCAACCATCCCTCGAGCGTACTTATCTTAGAGTGTTCGGTAAAACTAAAACAGGAGCAGCTTAATCATGTTTGAAACGATTATATTGATGCTTGATGCAACCATACGTGTTGCGACTCCTCTCATATTGGCATCACTTGCGGGTATGATAAGTGAACGTTCCGGTATTGTTAACATTGCCTTAGAAGGTAAATTGCTAGCTTCAGCGTTTGCTGGTGCGGCGGCAGCACATGTGACTGGATCTGCATGGCTTGGGTTGTTTGCTGGTATTTCTGTCTCTATATTACTTGCCCTTTTACACGGCTTTGCTTCGATAACCCATAGGGGCGATCAAGTTGTGAGTGGTATGGCGATAAATATTCTTGCGGCTGGCCTTACTGTTACTTTGGGGCGTCACTGGTTCCATCAGGGCGGTCAAACTCCAGCGTTATCTGGAGATGCGCGCTTTGCTCCAATCCACTTACCTGGCGCTGATTCATTAGCGGACACCCCTATAATTGGCCTTCTTTATTCAGAGCTATTAAGTGGTCACTCCGCACTAGAGTACCTTGTCATTCTTATTGTGCCCCTAACGTGGTTTATCATGTATAAAACTCGTTTTGGTCTAAGACTACGTGCAGTAGGCGAATCACCTAGTGCTGTTGATACAGCTGGTATTTCTGTGGTTAAAATGCGCTATCTTGCGATGGTCCTTTGCGGAACTTTAGTCGGGATTGGTGGTGTGTACCTTTCTGTTGGGCAGACAGCACAGTTTATTCCAAACATGAGTGCAGGCAAGGGCTATATGGCGCTAGCCGCATTGATCTTTGGTAAGTGGAAACCTATTACTGCCATGGCGGCTTGTTTGTTGTTTGGCTTCCTTGATGCGTTGGCTATTCGTTTGCAAGGGGTAACCATTGGTGACTTCCCTATTCCGGTTCAAGCAATAGAAGCCATTCCTTATATTCTCACCGTATTCCTGCTTGCTGGTTTCATTGGTAAAGCCATCGGACCAAAAGCGGTTGGTGTTCCGTACACCAAAGAGCGTGAATAACAACTTTAGAGCGATAAAAAACGGAGCCAATTGGCTCCGTTTTTTTATACATTATTTAAACAATGCTATTAATGTTCGCGTGTCGCTCTGAATTGGATATCAGGGAAACGCTCTTGAGCTAGATTTAGATTTACCATAGTTGGTGCAATATAAGAGAGATTATTACCGCCATCAAGAGCTAAGTTCGCTTGTGCTTTACGTCTAAACTCATCCAGTGTCTTCTCGTCATCACATTCAATCCAACGAGCCGTTGCCACATTAACACTCTCGTATATCGCTTCTACGTTGTACTCTGATTTCAAACGTGCGACGACGACATCGAACTGAAGTACACCTACCGCACCGACGATAAGATCATTATTTTGTAAAGGACGAAACACCTGTACTGCACCCTCTTCAGAAAGCTGAACCAACCCTTTGAGTAGTTGCTTCTGCTTTAACGGATCCCTTAAGCGAATACGGCGAAATAATTCTGGTGCAAAGTTAGGAATACCGGAGAACTTAAGCGCTTCTCCTTGAGTAAAGGTATCGCCAATTTGAATAGTTCCATGATTATGTAGGCCGATAATATCACCCGCATAAGCCTGCTCGGCACGAGAACGGTCACCCGCCATAAACGTAACAGCATCAGAGATATTTATCTGTTTGCCTAGACGTACGTGATTCATCTTCATACCCTGAGAGTATGTTCCTGAAACTATACGCATAAACGCAATACGGTCTCGGTGCTTTGGATCCATATTAGCTTGAATTTTAAATATGAAGCCGGAAAACTTCTCTTCTGTTGCTTTTACTTCACGTTCATTGGCTTGGCGAGATAACGGCTGAGGAGCCCAACTTGTTAACCCTTCTAGCATATGATCTACGCCAAAATTACCAAGAGCCGTACCAAAGAACACCGGCGTCAATTCTCCTGCAAGAAACAACTCTTGATCAAATTCATGCGATGCACCAATAACCAATTCCAGTTCATCTCTAAGCTGTTCTGCAAGTTCATCGCCAATAGCCGCTTCAAGCTCAGGATTACCTAACCCTTTAATAATCTTCTCTTCTTGAATAGTATGACCTTGACCCGTTGAATAGAGATACGTCTCGTCCCTATGGATGTGGTAAACACCTTTAAACTCTTTACCACAGCCTATCGGCCAAGAAATTGGAGCACACGCGATCTTTAATTCGCTTTCGACTTCATCTAGAAGCTCCATAGGGTCACGAATTTCTCGGTCTAGCTTATTCATAAAGGTAACAATAGGAGTGTCACGCAAACGCGTAACTTCCATCAGCTTACGTGTACGGGCTTCAACACCCTTTGCTGAATCTATAACCATTAAACAAGAATCGACAGCCGTGAGCGTCCGATAAGTATCTTCAGAGAAATCTTCGTGCCCTGGGGTATCAAGTAGGTTAACTAAGCTACCGTTAAATGGAAATTGCATTACAGACGTTGTCACTGAAATACCACGTTCTTTTTCCATCTCCATCCAGTCTGACTTAGCGTGCTGGTTTGAGCCTCGACCTTTCACAGTACCAGCCGATTGAATAGCGCGCCCGAAAAGTAACACTTTTTCGGTGATGGTTGTTTTACCTGCATCTGGGTGAGAGATGATCGCGAAGGTTCTACGTTTAGACACTTCACCTATAAAAGGGCTATTTGACATGGATACGGGTCTTCTAAATTGCAATACAAAACCGCTTAAAACAAAATGTAAAAAGCTAACTTTGAGTAGTTAATCGAAATTGGCGCCTATTTTGTCCGATCTTGCCTCTTTAGACAATAAAAGTGTGCATATAGCAGACGAAATATTGTCATATGCTTGAGGGATGGACAAAATCAATGACATATATTCAGGCTTTCAGTGGAGGTCTAATTGAAACAGTGAATTACTTGGCTTTAAAAAAACAGATAACTCATGATAACAGCATCCTCTTTCCCTTTTTTACTAGGATAATAATTATAACGTCTATCCACTTCATTAAACCCTAGAGCCTCATACAAAGAACGAGCCTTCTGATTGCTTTCTCGAACCTCTAGCCAAATACTTTCAGCCTTCGCATCTTCACACATCGTTAAAAAGTATTCGAGAAGCACTTTACCAAGCCCTTTCCCTTGCCTTTGCGGATCGATAGCAATATTGAGCAATGTTACCTCGCCGACGATATTTTGGGCATAAAAGTAACCCACGACTTCTTCGTCACACAGAAGTACGTGATGACAAGCCCCTCGGCTAGCCACATCGTTTATCATAGACTGTGTCCAAGGGTGGCTATGCGCATCTTGTTCAATCCGCCACACATCTTGCAGAAAATTTTCTGCTAAAGGCTCTATTTTATTTGTCATAAGAACAGATATTCTGCCACAAGTTTCGTCGCTCTTGATTATTGCCATCTATCTTCGTTAACACGGGAGAGACAAGCGTATTTAAATTGAGTACCCCTGTTTTATCACAGCCAGCAAACCAGACCCATTTTAATTGATGGGAGCCTAGATAATTAAACTGTTCAGGGGAAATGTGCATCGCTTGCGATAGCTCTAACTGCATGCTTCTCAACACTTTTTCAAGCATGAAAACAATATCACCTTCAGGTTTCTCGGGTGAAACCAACAATAATTGGCAAGACTCAGGTATATCAACGTTTTCAATTGAACAAGCAGAAAGCCTTGAGGGGTGAAGTAATGCCCAATTCTGAATATCCATTTCTTCAAGATATTGCATGCGAGTATTGTTATTCATCATTAGAGTAATGAAAATTCAGGGCTGTATTCTATCAAACCCTGTTTACCGAAGAACTCATTCTCTGCTAACTCTTTAACACGAAAGACCCCTTCAGGCACTTCCCATATCGAGCGCATATCAAATAGGGTCGCATCAACAAAACCAAACCCACTATAAAATTCTGGATTCCCCAGCACGACACAACCTAAATAGCCAAATTCATAAAGAGAATCTAGTCCTTCTTTAATCATGTTACCCGCAATACCCTGATGACGAAACTCACGTTTCACGGCTACAGGCGCTAAACCTTGCCACCCCAGTTGCTCGCCATTCAATGATACTGGAGTAAAAAGAGCATATCCAATTAATTCTCCATCATCAGTACAGGCCACCAATGAGAGCGTAAATCGGCTATTTTCCCTTAAACTCATAACAAGTTCAGCTTCTGCATTTGTTTCAAACGCAGATTTAAGCAAGGTGTTAATAGGTAATATGTCTGCTGGAGCTTCGGTTCTAATAAGCATTGGCCATTCCATCTTGATTCTTTTCGCTATGCAACCCTTTATAAACAAAGTCTGCTAACTCATTAATGAATAATTGAAGGGGCTTTGGCAACGCATCAAGATCAACGCTATCCATTAAATTCTTGACCTCTAAGCCAAGCTCTGTGTCGCCTTCAATTCTTAAACGCCTTTGAAAAAACAAGGTGTCAGGATCTTCTTTACGTCCAACAATTAACACCAAATCATTAAGTTGACCAGCAAAGCTTACATCTTCCGTTACCGCGTCTTTTGCTATAACTAATTCGTCATCTCTATAGCTAATAAACCATTGCAGGTTCAAATCCAAAATGGTCACTTTCAACCATTTATCTTCGAGGAATTCAAAATCACCATCTTCCAAAGCTTCATGGAAAACTTGTTTTAACCCTTCGATTAAGATTTTGTTTTGTAAATGTTTAGGGAAAACTTGGACTGGAGATCTCAAAATTTGCGCTGCATTTTGCACTAATTGAGTTCGAAGCTTGTTTAACACTACAGAATTCCGATACTTTAAATAATCATTCTTGCCATAATAGTGGATATCGAATGAGAATTCCTGTTATGTATCATAAAAATCACACCTGATGTCCAGTTCCCTTTTATATCAGGTGTTTCACGGTTATAGTAAATAATAATCTTAAACATAATGAATCATATTCATTCAATTGCTTAATATAGAGCGGTAGAAAATTAATGCCAACAAAGCAGTTACAGCACTGGTTTTCAAAACTCACTGATGCCAGTCCATTTCTCTTTGCTATTTTGGATAAGGAGCATCACTACGTTAGCGTCAATGAACGCTATTGTGAGATTGCAGGCCTATCAAAAACGGAACTTGAGGGGTTGGATGACACTAAGGTGTTAGGTGATCGATTTTACCAAACACTCAAACCTTTTTATGAGCGTGCGTTTGACGGCGAAAGCATAGAAACCGAAATTACATTAAATGACGAAGACCACGATACTAGCTTGCACTTTAGTGTCTCACCGGTCGTTATCGAAGGTAACGTTGATTTTATTTCGTTCCACGCCAGTGATACCTCAGAAAAGCAAATCCTTGCACGCTCTTTAGCTGAGTCAGAGCTTAAGTTTTCTACATTATCTGACTTATTACCAGACGGCTTAATTCTGGTTGAAGGCAACACAATTATATCGACTAACTCTATCGCCCTACGTTTGTTAGGTTTTTCGGAAGTCGATGATTTATTGGGCGAACAAATAAGCCGCTTATTCTTAGATGAAAACGCTAAAACTGTATTTAGTGACACGTTCACTACTCAATTACTAAACGAACCCATTGTGTGTTTAACTAGTGCACGATGTGGTGTTGAACGAAAAGTTCGCTTGAGTGCAGCAGAAACCACAATCTTAGGTAGTGAATCTATAATCATTGTTGTTGAAGATGGGGAAGCCAATCATTCAGGTTCAACAGACGACCGACACGACTCTCATTATGATTCGCTGACTAAACTCTACAATCGCTACGGTTTTACAAGACGTCTCGAACACTTTATTGATAACGACATTCCACTGGTTATGCTCTACCTCGATATCGATAATTTCAAAAATATCAATGACTCTTTGGGCCATCACATTGGCGATAAAGTCATCAAAGAGGTCTCTTCGAGACTACAGAGATTGCTCCCTTCCCAAGCTATATTAGGGCACTTAGGTGGCGATGAGTTCGGCATTGTTTTGCCTGAACCGGAACATAACCGAGTGACGGAATCTCTCGCTGAAAAAATTATTTCTCTTATAAATCAACCTTTTGATCTTCATCATTTTAGTAAGCGATTAGCTTGTTCGATTGGTAGCGTAATGTTCCCAGGTGATGCGAATGATGCTCGTGTATTATTGCAAAACGCAGATACGGCAATGTATGAGGCCAAGAATAGGGGCCGTAACCGTTTGGTCAAGTACCATGATCAGATGAATAAAGAGGCGCGCATGCGCTTATGGCTAGAAATCGAACTTCAAAAAGCATTGCAGCAAAATGGTTTAGAAGTCTGGTATCAACCTCAAGTTAATGCGAGAGACTTTAGCATTAACGGTGCTGAAGCACTTATTCGCTGGAAACATCCAATTGAAGGTTATATAAGCCCCGCCGCTTTTATTCCTGTCGCTGAAAAAGCGGGATTAATTGAACATTTAGGTCGGGTTGTTATGCGCGAAGTATTTGCTACAGTTAAACGTTGGAAAATACAAGGGATACTACCTGGCCGTGTCGCAATAAACCTTTCTCCTGAGCAATTTGGTAATCCCAAGTTAATTGATTATATGGAGAAACAACTGCGTACAACGGAATTGGACCCAAGCTGTATCACATTTGAACTAACAGAAAGTGCAGTAATGAGCGACAGTGAACACACACTTCAAATGCTTAAAGCCATTAAAAATTTGGGCTTTGCGCTCTCCATTGATGACTTCGGAACGGGTTATTCTTCATTGTCCTATTTGGCTCGATTTCCTATTGACGAACTCAAGATAGACCGCGCGTTTATAAATGACATCGATAAGTTACCGAAACAGGTAACCGTTATTGAAAACATCATCAATTTGGGTCGGTCCTTAAACCTAACTGTCGTAGCTGAAGGTGTCGAAACAAGGCAACAAGCCACACTACTTTCAAACTTGAACTGTCATACTATTCAAGGTTTCCATTTTTATAGACCGCAACCAAAACATGATATTGAAGAACTATTGGCGCAAAACCGTAGACACAAAAACTAACAATATCAGACTAATTTTTATACATTCGTGCACATTTCTAAAGGCAGAGTTATACAAACCTGCCTTATATCAAAATTGTCTTAAGATATAGTCCATAAAATACAACCATAAAGAACAACTGGTTGGCTCTGATGGAACTACTATGCCCCGCAGGTAATTTACCTGCACTTAAGACCGCAGTCGACTGTGGTGCGGACGCTGTATATATTGGGTTTAAGGATGATACAAACGCAAGACACTTCGCTGGCCTAAATTTTACCGGTAAAAAACTGGAAAGAGCCGTGCAGTATATTCGCGACCACGACAGAAAGCTTCATGTAGCCCTAAACACATTTGCTCATCCAGATGGATTTGAACGTTGGACTAAAGCGGTAGACAACGCCGCAGCAATGGGTGTTGATGCCCTTATCGTTGCAGACGTCGCAGTCTTAGAATATGCCGCTACCACTTACCCAGAATTAGAGTTACACCTCTCTGTCCAAGCCTCTGCTACCAATGTAGCTGCCGTCAAATTCTATAAGCAAAACTTCAATATTAAACGCGTTGTATTACCTCGCGTATTATCTATCCATCAAGTAAAACAACTTTCACTCAATATCCCTCAGGGTGTAGAGCTCGAAGTTTTTGCTTTTGGTAGCCTATGCATAATGGCTGAGGGTCGTTGTTATCTATCTTCTTATATGACAGGGGAATCACCTAATACTGTTGGTGCCTGCTCTCCAGCGAAGTATGTTCGCTGGCAAGAAACAGGTGATGGTCTAGAATCCCGTCTTAATGAGATATTGATTGATCGCTATGCTGAAGGTGAAAATGCTGGTTATCCAACGCTATGTAAAGGTCGATTTGATGTCAACTTAAATGGAAAAGATAAGCGTTACCATGCGTTAGAAGAACCGACCAGTTTAAACACCTTATCTCTGTTGCCTGAACTATTCGCTGCAAACGTTTCTTCGGTCAAGATAGAAGGTCGCCAACGGAGCCCCGCCTATGTCGAACAGGTCACTCGAACATGGCGAAGTGCGATCGATCGATACAAAGTAGACCCAGATTCATATCATGTAGAAGATACGTGGAATGCCGCGCTGGACAATGTTTCTGAAGGTACTCAAACAACGCTCGGTGCTTACCACCGTAAATGGCAATAACCGGAGATAAGTATGTCCAACGAATTGAAATACGCTCTTGGCCCCCTACTCTACTTCTGGCCAAAACAAGATGTCGAAAGTTTTTACGAAAAAGCAAAGAATTCTAGCGCTGATATCATCTATCTTGGTGAAGCCGTATGTTCAAAACGGCGATTAATGAAAACCAAAGATTGGTTAAGTATTGCTAAGGATCTATCTTCTAGTGGTAAACAAGTCGTTTTATCCACGATGGCGTTGCTAGAAGCGCCTAGTGAAGTTAACGTGATGAAAAAGTATATCGATAATGGTGAGTTTGCCATAGAAGCGAATGACGTTTCCGCTATCCAATTAGCGCACGAGCACAATGTCCCATTTATTGTTGGTCCTGCTGTAAATGCCTATAATGCACAAACGCTCAATCTTTTTCTTAAAAAAGGGATGACACGCTGGTGCATGCCAGTCGAATTGTCTAAAGAATGGTTGCAGAAAGTACTCTTGCAATGCGATGCTCTTGGTATCAAACATCAGTTTGAGACAGAAATTTTTAGTCACGGTTATCTGCCATTGGCTTATTCTGCTCGCTGCTTTACCGCTCGAGCGGAGAACAAACCCAAAGATGAATGCGAAACTTGTTGTATCAAGTACCCCACAGGCTTGCAAGTAAATAGCCAAGAGGGCCAATCTTTATTTAATCTTAATGGTGTACAGACACAGTCTGGTTACTGTTACAACTTGATCAACGATTTAAAAGGCATGAAAGGCTTAGTTGACGTTATCCGACTAAGCCCATTGAATGTAGAAACTTTCGATAAAGTGGACCAATTTCGTCAAAATGAAGACGGCACTAATCCAGAACAACTAGGGGATTTTCACTGTAATGGCTACTGGCATCAATTAGCTGGTTTAGAAAAAATCTAGTATTGAGGGGCGGTCTTTCGCCCCTTATTCTTCTTCAGCATCAAAACCAACACAACACTTAAGACTATATTCGATATCGGATAGGCCAACCATACCCCTGTGAGACCTAAAAAAGTCGGCAACACATATAAAAATGGTAATTGAACCAACATATTTCCAACCGTTGTAAACATCGCTTTCTTACTATCCCCTATCGCTTGGTAATAAGCGGCCACCACGACAATAAAACCATCTAAGAAAATAGCAAACATATGTAGCCGTATCCCCATAATGGCCTGTTTCATCAGTTCAGGACTATCATTGTTAAATATGCCTATAACGTGTTCAGGATAGAGGTTCATAGCAACGATAAAACCAATACCAATCAAGACTGATACCCAACAAGCGATAGAAAACAGCTTGCGTACTGCCTCCAAATTTTTTGCGCCATAATTGAAACTCACTAATGGCTGCATACCATTGGCAATACCTTCAACAGTCAAGTAGTACATAGTAAAGATAGAACCTAGCACCGCGTAAGCACCAATAGTCAAAACGGACCCATACTGGATGAACATCCAATTATGTACGGCAACCATCACAGAACCATACATATACATGAACATACTCGATGCACCTATCGAGAGTATTTGAGGTATCTCTCCGTAATGGATTGTAAAATTGGATAACGATATCCTCACTTTAGCGTATCGACTAAAGAAATACCCAACACCCAATATCGTCACTACACTTTGTGCCAACAAGGTCGCAATCGCTGCCCCTTTTAACCCCCAACCTAGTATGGCAATGAAAAGATAATCAAATCCTATATTGATTAGCGCTCCTAGCACCATTAACAAAGTAGCGAAATTAGGGCTTCCATCGTTACGCAATAGAAATGGTATTGCTATTGAACCTAACGAAAACAAACTACCTAATATCAGGACTTTTAGGTATTGTTGTCCTAATTCGAATACGATCCCTTCGATACCTTGAGCTAATAATAAGGCATCAGAATATTGCCATAAAACCAATGCGATGAATGGGAAAACCATCAATATAAGAGAAAGTCCTGTACTAACTGTGCCTTTTGCTTTCTTGTCACTTCCCGCACCACTATTGATAGACAAGATAGCACCAGTACCGACGCCAATCATCATACCGATACCTAGTACCGAACCGATCACTGGCCATACGACGTTGATCCCTGCAAGCCCATCCGCGCCTATATAGCGACCGATAAATACCCCATCGACGACCTGATAAAGTCCGTTAACCAACATTGCGGCGACCGTGGGTATAGTATATTTCCAAAACTGTTTGTAGATGGATTTTTCCATTTCTTGTCACTCTGTTAGCTAAGCTAACTAAATAATTAAAATTCGTTCAATATTATTTGAGCATCTTAGATAAAATATTTACGAGTTGCTCAGACTCTTGCTTGGACACTTTGTTTTCAAGTTTTTCTGTAATAATTTGAAGAACACTATCTTCATTCGATAGACCTTCAATCGCTTTATCGGTTAAGACGACTCTTTTTGCTCTCGCATCTTCAGGGCAAGAAATTCTACGCACTAGTGCCTTTCTTTCCAATCTAACCACCATATTTGAAGCAGAAGGCTTGGTTACCATCATCTCAGAGGCTAAATCCGTGATACGAATAGGTTCACTGGAGTATTGAATAACCTTTAAGTAATCAAATTCGTTGAAACTTAGGGACGATAGAGGATCATCTTTCGCATGCACACGCCACTCTTTTGACATGAAGCGTTCCAGATCGATTAAACAGGTTTGAAAAGACATGCAGAAAACCCAATATAGTTAGCAAGGCTAACTATATTAGTACAAATAGGTTAATTTACAAGAAAAAAACGCCAGATCTTCATCTAGCGTTTTTATTAGGACAAGTTGAGCAAGGAAATATTCTCAATAGATTATTTTTCTACCGTTAATCCATTTTCAATCGCATTCTCTTTTTGTGCTTCTTCTTGTAAGGCTCTTACGTCATCATAGATGCGTCCTAGCTCTAAGAAAGAATAGCGATGTTCTACGTATTCATAAACATTAAACGACAGTGCAAGCTTATAGAGGGCGATAGCATCAGCATATTGCCCTGAGAACTGATAGCGTTTACCTAAATAGAAATAGGTTTCGGTTAAACGCTGCGCCAGCATAACGTTATCTCTCGTCCCATTTAAAACGGCTTTAAAAGCCTGTTCTTCGCCTACTTCATTCAGCATGATACCAACCAATACCCAGCCCCATTCTTGGCTCTTATCTGAGTAACGTGCTCTTAAATTTTCTTCCGCTTTGGCTACGTCTATTTCACGCTCAATTATATAGAGCCATAGCGCCCTAAAAGGGTCTTCTGGATTATCCAAATAATGTGCTTGCATCTCTTGGTAAGAGAGATCGATACGATCACCATAATAAAGGGCAATCGCCATATTGCGTTCCGCATATTCATTCGAAGGGTCGAGTTCTAATGTCGAATCAAATGCTTCATACGCGGCGTCGTATTCACCTACTTGAGTAAAATAAACACCGAGTAAATTGAAAATATTTGGTTGAGCAGGATTGATGCTCAGTGATTTATTGAAATCTAGACGGGCTAAATCGCGTAAGCCGACGCTGTCATAATAACTTCCTCGTTCATAAAACATCTTCGCCCTAACGGCGTTTTCTAAGTCTGGACGTTTTAACAATTGATTTAGCCTTGCTATCTGCACTTCTTGCTGAATACTCGCTTGTAACGGTACAGCCATTGGCGGATAAACCCACTTGTTTGAATTATTACTCGGGGTAGCGGCACAACCCGAAAGTATTATCAAAAATCCCAGACTTGCTATTTGAAACCATTTCACAGACGCCTATCTCCTTTTATGATCCACAATTTCCGCATAACCATTTTTTAATAGCAAAAGAAAAGGGGGAACAATCATGTTCCCCCTTTTATAACACGCTTTACGCTATATACGCTAGGAAAGCCATCATCTCTCAGGATTTACTCTATCCACAATAGAGAAGCTTAGCTAACGCAGCTACAGAGCTTATTCAGCTTCTGGCGCTTGTGCTTCTTCAGCCGGTTTATCTTGTGCTTCTTTCATACTTAGACGTACACGACCTTGGCGGTCAATTTCTAGTACTTTAACTTTAACTTCTTGTCCTTCACTTAGGTAATCAGTCACTTTCTCTACACGCTTGTCAGCGATTTGAGAAATGTGTACTAAGCCGTCTTTACCCGGAAGAATAGTAACAAACGCACCGAAGTCAGCTAGACGTGCAACTTTACCAATGTAAATAGTGCCAACTTCAACTTCAGCGGTTAGTTCTTTAATACGATTAATCGCGTCTTCAGCTTGCTCACCAGACGTTGCAGCAATTTTAACAGTACCGTCATCTTCTATTTCGATCGTTGTACCCGTTTCTTCACAAAGTGCACGAATAACAGCGCCACCTTTACCGATAACGTCACGAATCTTGTCAGTGCTGATCTTCAACTGGTGTATACGAGGTGCAAACTCAGAGATATCATCACGAGCACCAGAGATAGCTTCATCCATTACAGAAAGGATGTGCTTACGAGCGCCTTGAGCTTGGTTAAGCGCAATTTGCATTATCTCTTTAGTGATACCCTCAATTTTGATATCCATCTGAAGTGCGGTGATACCTTCATTAGTACCCGCTACTTTAAAGTCCATATCTCCTAAGTGATCTTCATCACCAAGGATGTCAGAAAGAACAACGAAGTCGTCGCCTTCTTTAACTAGGCCCATTGCAATACCCGCAACAGACGCTTTAATAGGAACACCAGCATCCATTAGTGCTAAAGATGTACCACATACAGAAGCCATTGAAGAAGAACCGTTAGATTCTGTGATTTCAGATACTACACGAACCGTGTACGGGAATTCTTCAGCTGAAGGCATAACCGCTTGGATACCACGTTTTGCAAGCTTACCGTGACCAATTTCGCGACGCTTAGGTGAACCAACAAAACCAGTTTCGCCTACACAGAATGGAGGGAAGTTATAGTGTAGAAGGAAGTGCGACTTCTTCTCACCAGTTAGTTCATCAATGATTTGAGCGTCACGTTGTGTACCAAGAGTCGCTGTTACCAATGCCTGAGTTTCGCCACGAGTAAATAGTGAAGAACCGTGAGTACGAGGAAGAACGCCAGTACGTACATCAAGTGCACGAACCATGTCTTTTTCACGTCCATCAATACGAGGGCTACCCGCAATGATACGACCACGAACTACGTTTTTCTCTAAAGAACCAAGCATTTTTTTCACTTCGTTCACGTCTAGCTCTGCATTTTCAGCAGAAAGTGCGGTAACAACGTCTGACTTAATTTCGCCGACTTGCTCGTAACGAGCCATTTTTTCTGTAATTTGGTAAGCTTCAGTCAAACGAACTTCAGCTAACTCAGCAATTTTCGCTTTAAGATCTGCGTCTACTGTTGGTGCAACCCAATCCCATGAAGGCGTTGCTACTTCTGCAGCAAACTCTTTTATTGCAGAGATAACAACCTGTTGTTGATCATGACCAAATACTACCGCAGATAGCATTTCTTCTTCTGATAGATTGTCCGCTTCTGATTCAACCATAAGCACGGCACCATCAGTACCAGCAACAACAAGATCTAACTTAGATGTTTCTAGCTCAGTATTGCTTGGGTTAAGCACAAGTTGACCATCGATATGACCAACACGAGCAGAACCGATAGGGCCATTAAATGGAATCCCAGAGATAGAAAGAGCCGCTGAAGTACCAATCATCGTTACGATATCAGGTTGGACATCTGGATTGACAGAAACAACGGTTGCGATAACTTGAACTTCGTTTTTGAATTCATCTGGAAATAGAGGACGAATTGGACGGTCGATTAGACGCGCTGTCAATGTCTCGCCTTCTGATGGGCGACCTTCACGTTTGAAGAAACCACCTGGAATTTTACCAGCGGCGTATGTACGCTCTTGGTAGTTAACAGTAAGAGGGAAGAAGCTTTGACCTTCAACCGCTACTTTTTTACCAACAACGGATACTAATACAGCAGTATCGTCCATTGTTACCATAACAGCAGACGTTGCTTGACGTGCTATTACGCCTGTTTCTAAAGTAACAGTATGGTTACCATACTGGAATGTTTTTACGATAGGATTCGCGAACATTATATTTCCTTTCATATAACTGGATTCTAAGTAATTAGAATCACATAGTGAATACACCTTTCTGTATTACCAATCGCGACTAATGAAAAGTATCTTGATAGAAAATTTTCATTAGTCGCGACCTTAAGGCCGGCTACGCTGACTGTAATACTAGATAAAGTGCAGATTGACTAAGCTAAGCTTAGTTGGGCAGTATTATAGATGAAAAACGGTGATATGTGCAGATGGAAGCGAGGAATATTTCTGATAAAAAAAAAGAGGCTATAAATAGCCTCTTTTTTTACAAACTGTTCTTAGCGACGTAAGCCTAGACGTTTGATAAGACTTTGGTAACGATCTAGATTCTTACCTTTCAAGTAGTCTAGAAGTTTACGACGGCTTGAAACCATACGTAAAAGACCGCGACGACTATGGTGGTCATGTTTGTGATTTGCAAAGTGACCTTGAAGGTGGTTGATAGAAGCAGTAAGTAGAGCTACTTGTACTTCTGGTGAACCTGTATCGCCTTCGCCTTGTGCATAATCGGCTACGATAGCTGCTTTTGTTTCTGCGTTCAGAGACATAATCTCTCCTAAATAAGAGTTGAATTAATAAAGTGTGCCGCCAATCTCTGATTCAGCTGACACGATGAGCGCGCATATTACTTTGCTACGCATCTAACCGCAAGCGATATTTACGTAACAACTCTACATACGCCAAATCTAGTACCTAAAGTTCTTCATCTCGAAAAACAACCAATCTCTTTGGTGCGACTCTACCATCATCGTCTATCTCGCCGATGCCAATAAATAGTCTTTCCTCACCACTGGTCATTCTTACTATACCGTCAGTTGGCGCACCAAATACTTGCACTGGTTGGCCATGCTGAATCATATGAGTTAGATCTGGAATCAAATTAACTTCTGGTAAATCTTGTACCGCCGAGTCCATAGGCATCAAGAGTGGATCAAGCAATTCGCGAGGGGCAATATCTTCTTCGCGCGCTTTCTCTAATAATGCTTCCAACTGCTCTAATGTCACCATATTTTCGTATGGGTAGTTCGATACACCTGTACGACGAAGATAGGTAACATGAGCGCCACAGCTCAACATTTCACCTAAGTCATCGACAATCGTTCTGATGTATGTCCCTTTAGAACAGTGCACCTCCATTTCGACTTCCGTACCTTCAAAGCTCAGAAGCTCAATAGAATAAACAGTGATTTTCCGCGATTCTCTCGGAACTTCGATGCCTTCTCTCGCGTATTCGTATAGCGGCTTGCCCTGATGCTTCAGAGCTGAAAACATTGATGGAATCTGATCGGTTTCACCACGAAATTTTGCAATACAACGTTCGAGCTGTCCACGATCAACTTTCACATCACGGGTCTGAACTACCTCTCCATCTGAATCAGATGTATTGGTTCTTTCACCAAGTTTAGCGATAACGCGATAGCGTTTATCCGATTCAAGTAGAAATTGGGAGAACTTAGTTGCTTCCCCAAAACAGATTGGTAACATGCCTGTCGCTAACGGATCGAGAGCGCCAGTATGCCCAGCTTTTTCTGCAAAGTAGATTCTTTTTACTTTCTGAAGTGTGTCATTAGAAGTAATTCCAGCTGGCTTATCCAGCAGTATAACACCATCTACAGGGCGACCTTTACGACGACCTCTGCGACCCATTACTCTTTTTCCTCGTTCAGACCACTCTCATCGTGATCAACACTTTCATCACGGCCAGATTCATGAGCACGTCGTTTGTCATCACTGATTATTTCACTCACTAGATTAGACATTCGCATGCCTTCCACAAGCGTATTATCGTAGGTAAAACGTACTTCTGGCGTCAACCTTAGGCGAATACGTTTGCCTAAAATCATGCGCACATTAACTTCATGTTCTTTCAACGCAGCAAGGCTTTTCTCTGGTGTCTGCTCACCAACACATAAGAAGGTAACGAACACTTTTGCATAAGCAAGATCACGAGAAACTTCCACGTCAGAGATAGTAACCATACCAATGCGGGAGTCTCGAACTTCACGCTGCAATATTAGCGCGAGTTCTTTTTGTAATTGTTGCGACACGCGTTGCGTGCGACTAAATTCTTTTGACATTATTTTTTTCTCTTAGAAAAAATGAGGGGCTAAAGCCCCTCATGGTGTATTTAACAACCGTTTTTCAAAACGTTAGTCAATAATGACTAATCGAGGGTACGCTTTATTTCAATCGTTTCGAATACTTCGATTTGGTCACCAGCGCGAACATCGTTATAGTTCTTAACACCAATACCACATTCGTAGCCATTCTTCGCCTCTTGCACATCATCTTTGAAACGACGTAGCGATTCTAGTTCACCTTCGTATATCACTACGTTTTCACGTAGAACACGGATAGGTGCATTACGTTTGATAACACCCTCGGTAACCATACAACCAGCGATAGCACCTAGTTTAGGCGACTTAAACACTTCACGAACTTCAGCAAGACCAATGATTTCTTGTCTGAATTCTGGAGCCAACATACCACCCATCGCTTGTTTAACTTCGTCAATCAATTGGTAAATGATTGAGTAGTAGCGAAGATCTAAGTTTTCATTTTCAATCATACGGCGTGCAGATGCATCAGCACGAACGTTGAAACCTAGGATGATAGCGTTAGATGCAGCGGCTAGAACAGAGTCAGTTTCTGTAATACCACCGACACCTGAACCAACTACGTTCACTTTTACTTCATCAGTAGAAAGTTTAAGTAGTGAATCTGATATCGCTTCGACAGAACCTTGAACATCCGCTTTAAGAACAACATTAAGTTCTGCTACTTCGCCAGCTTCCATATTTGAGAACATGTTCTCTAGTTTCGATTTCTGTTGACGTGCAAGTTTCACGTCGCGGAATTTACCTTGACGATAGTTGGCAACTTCACGTGCTTTACGCTCATCACGTACAACCGTGGCTTCATCACCTGAAGCAGGAACACCCGACAGACCGATAACTTCAACAGGAATTGACGGACCTGCTGTAGTGATTTCTTTACCATTTTCGTCGCGCATTGCACGAACACGGCCATACTCTTGACCACAAAGTAAGATATCACCTTTATTCAAAGTACCTGATTGAACAAGTACCGTTGCAACTGGACCGCGCCCTTTATCGAGACGAGATTCAACAACAACACCAGACGCCATACCATCAGCAACAGCAGTCAGCTCTAGAACTTCAGATTGAAGAAGAATCGTTTCCAATAAACCTTCAATGTTCGTTCCTTGTTTAGCAGAGATGTGAGCAAACATGTTTTCGCCGCCCCACTCCTCAGGAATAACATTATATTGAGCAAGCTCATTCTTAACGTTATCTGGGTTTGCGCCTTCTTTGTCGATCTTATTCACAGCAACAATAAGAGGTACGCCAGCCGCTTTCGCATGCTGAATCGCTTCTACTGTTTGAGGCATAACGCCATCATCTGCAGCAACAACAAGTACAACGATATCCGTCGCTTGAGCACCACGAGCACGCATTGCGGTAAACGCGGCGTGTCCAGGGGTATCCAAGAAGGTAATCATTCCGTTGTCGGTTTCAACGTGATAAGCACCAATATGTTGTGTAATACCACCCGCTTCGCCAGATGCAACGTGGGCTTTACGGATATAATCCAATGTTGATGTTTTACCGTGGTCAACGTGACCCATGATAGTAACAACCGGTGCACGTGGCACCGCGTGTTCTGTTCCATCACGATCAGAGAGAATCGCTTCTTCAAGTTCATTCTCTTTACGTAGAATCACTTTATGACCCATTTCTTCAGCCACTAGAGCCGCTGTTTCTTGGTCAATAACTTGATTTATCGTTGCCATTGCACCCATTTTCATCATCACTTTGATGACTTCAGAGCTTTTCACTGACATTTTATTCGCCAGTTCAGACACAACGACGGTTTCACCTATCACAACGTCTTGCTTAGCAACCGTTGCTGATTTATCAAAACCATGTTGTTGCATTGACGTTGGTTTAGCCAACTTACCTTTACGGCCTCTGCCACGTTGGTTACGACCACCGCGATTTTGCGCTTCGTTGCTCTCAGGTGCTTTTTTCTTACGCTTACGACGGCTAGTAGGACCAGGCGCAGCCGCTTGACGATCCGCTTCATCTTCGGCTTCACGAGCATGAGTTGAAGTAGTGACATGGTAGTCAGTCGTCTCTTCCTGAGCTTTCTTCTTCTTCTCTTCTTCCGTCCAGCGTTCTTGATTGTCTTCAGCCAACTTACGAGCGTCTTCAAGTAATTGAAGAGCTATAGCTTCTGCTTTCTTTTTCGCTTCTTCGTCTTGACGAATTCTCAAATTATCGGCTTCTTTTTGAGCTGCGTCTTGTTTTGCTTTTTCTTCTGGATTCATTTTTTGCTCTGCTTCGCGCTTAGCTTTTGTTTCGGCTTCTCGTTTCGCTTTTACTTCCGCTTCAGCTTCACGCTTAGCTTTAGCTTCTACTTCACGTTTTGCCGCTTCTTCTGCGTCGCGTTGAGCCGTTTCTTTAGCTTCACGTTTTGCCATTTCTTCTGCTTCACGTGTTGCTGCTTCATCTGCTTCGCGTTGAGCTTCTTCATCAACTGCGCTGCGTTTAACGTAAGTACGTTTTTTACGTACTTCAACTTTCACGTCTTTGCTCTTACCGCCAGTCGCTGCAATACTTAGTGTGCTGTGCGTTTTACGTTGTAAAGTTAAACGTGTTGGTTCTGCTTCACCAGAAGTGTCACCGTGTTCTTTCTTAAGGTGAGTAAGAAGATGTGACTTCTCCTCATCAGAAACATTGTCGTTGCTGGTCTTTTTCATACCGGCATCAGCAAGTTGTTCTAACAAGCGATCAACCGGTGTACCGATTTCATCACTCAGTGCTTTAACTGTTAGTTGCGTCATTGCGCTACCTCCTTGCTGAAATTAATCTTCGTCGCTAAACCAACAGATGTTACGTGCAGCCATAATTAATTCGCCTGCTCGTTCTTCTGTTAGACCTTCGATACCTTCTAGGTCATCGATGCCTTGTTCAGCTAAATCTTCTAGTGTTGCAACGCCTTTGGCTGCAAACTTAAATGCCAATTCACGTTCTAGACCTTCGAGACCTAATAGGTCCTCTGCTGGTTCTAGACCATCGAATGACTCTTCTTGTGCAAGAGCTAACGTTGTTAACGCATCTTTAGCGCGGCCACGTAACTCTTCAACGATCTCTTCATTCAGACCGTCCACTTCTAATAATTCATTAACGGGTACGTAAGCCACTTCTTCTAAAGTTGAGAAGCCTTCTTCAACTAGCATCTCTGCGAACTCTTGTTCTATATCAAGATACTTCATGAAGCTTTCGATAGAAGCTACTGATTCTTCTTGGTGCTTCTTCTGTAACTCTTCGACCGTCATTACGTTCAATTCCCAACCAGATAATTGGGAAGCTAAACGCACATTCTGACCATTACGACCAATCGCTTGTGCGAGGTTATCGGCTTCAACAGCGATATCCATTGCGTGAGCATCTTCATCAACAATAATCGATGCAACATCAGCTGGCGCCATTGCGTTAATAACAAATTGTGCCGGATTATCATCCCAAAGCACGATATCGATACGCTCACCGCCAAGTTCACTAGATACAGCTTGAACACGAGCGCCACGCATACCTACACACGCACCCACAGGGTCGATGCGGCGATCGTTTGTCTTCACTGCGATCTTGGCTCGAGAGCCAGGATCACGTGCAGCCGCTTTAAGTTCAATCAACTCTTCAGCAATTTCTGGCACTTCAATACGAAAAAGCTCAGTCAACATCTCAGGTTTTGAGCGACTAATGAACAACTGGAATCCGCGTGCTTCTGGTCGCACTGAATATAGAAGGCCACGAATACGATCGCCTGGACGGAAGTTTTCACGTGGAAGTTGGTCATCACGCATGATTACCGCTTCTGCGTTGCTACCTAAATCAATAATAATTGATTCACGATTTACCTTTTTGACTACACCTGTAACCAGTTCACCTTCGTTATCGATAAACTGTTCAACAACTTGGGCACGCTCAGCTTCACGTACTTTCTGTACGATAACTTGCTTAGCCGTTTGTGTAGTAATACGGTCAAATGTAACGGATTCGATATCATCTTCGATGTAATCGCCCAGCTCAATTGTTTCGTCCTCGTATTGCGCTGCTTCAATAGAGATTTCTTTAGTTGGACTCTCTACTTCTGCAACCGCCATCCAACGACGGAAAGTACCAAAATTACCAGTTTTACGGTCGATTTCGACACGAACTTCAATCTCCAGTTCGTGTTTTTTCTTCGTGGCTGTCGCTAATGCAATTTCTAACGCTTCAAAAATACGCTCACGAGGAACCGCTTTTTCGTTAGAAACAGCTTCAACAACTGCTAAAATTTCTCTGTTCATTAATCTAGCCTCTCAAACAGTTCTCTCTAGGAGAACTAAAATTTAGGGATCAGGTTAGCTTTAGAAATATTGCTTAATGCAAATTCTTCAGTTTGTTCTTCAGCGATGATAGTTATCAATTCACCGTCAACTGCTTGAATAACACCTTTCCATTTACGGCGGTTACCCATAGCCATTTTGAGAACAATATTGACCTCGTGACCAATAAATTGTTGGTAATGCTCTGTTTTAAAAAGTGGTCTCTCCAAGCCAGGAGAAGATACTTCCAAGCTATACGCTACCGAGATTGGATCTTCGACATCTAGCACCGCACTTACCTGACGGCTTACTTCAGCACAATCATCAACATTAATGCCGTTTTCACTATCAATATAAATACGTAAAGTTGAGTGTTCGCCTGCGCGAATAAACTCGAGACCGACTAATTCGTAACCTGACGCTCCTACAGGAGACTCAAGCATTTCAGTTAGTTGCCTTTCTAAACCAGTCATTTAACCACTCCAGAAACAAAAAAAGGGCTCAGAGCCCAATCTAAACCCCAAGCAATAACACTGTATTTCGACCTAATTGGCGAAGTACAGATAATAAAAAACCCCGAAAAAGTCGGGGTTTATTATTGCTGGACCCTGATAATACTAAATAATAACCAAAAATAATTATTATTCAGTTCATAGTTAATGTGACTCTGTAAATCGCCATTAACTATGAAAACTTATAAATCAGACTCAGTGAGTATTGGTTGCGGGGGCCGGATTTGAACCGACGACCTTCGGGTTATGAGCCCGACGAGCTACCAAACTGCTCCACCCCGCGTCCGACTGTCGAGCATTATACGCTCAACAGATTGATTTACAAGTTACATCAACCTAATCCTGACATTACTATCAATCTTAAATTAATGGTGCCGAGAGAGGGACTTGAACCCTCACACCCTAAGGCACTAGCACCTCATGCTAGCGTGTCTACCAATTTCACCATCTCGGCATTTAAAGCTTATGCGTCTTAAAAAACAATCAATACATTAATAACGATTGTCATTTTAAAACAATTACTTATTGAGGAATTTCGTCGCCACTTTTCTCAGCGGGAATTTCACTCGGTACGTCTGCAGCTTCTTCTTGGATTATTTGACCTTGTGTAGGATCAATCCATTGAGACTCAGTTTGATGTGTTGCCATGTTACCAAACATCAGAGCTACAGCGAAAAATACAGTTGCACATATTGCAGTCATTCGGGTTAGGAAACTTCCTGAGCCACCAGCACCAAACACTGTGTTTGAAGCACCGGCACCGAAAGATGCTCCCATATCTGCGCCTTTACCTTGTTGAATCAAAACAAGACCAATTACACCAGCCGCTGCCAACAGGTAAACCACAAGTAATATAGTAGTCATTTTTCCACCTATGTTACTATTTGCCTAACTAGCAACGCCCATAATAATTAAAGGCAAAGCTAACGACCTCCGGTATCGAAGGCCGAGCAATACTATAGGATTGGTATTAGGCTGACAAGTAAAAATTTACACTTAAATTCTAAGTGGTTAATTAAGCGTCAAAGCTCGACCTAACCGCATCGGCAATCTTTAGCGCAGACGACTTCACGAGTTTTTCGTCTTCACCCTCAACCATCACACGAATTAACGGTTCGGTACCAGATTTTCTTAAAAGAACTCGCCCTTTTGAACCCAGTTCTTGTTCCACTTCTTTCGTTGCATTGATAACCGCTGACGCTTCTAATGGATTAGAATTACCGCTGAATCGTACATTTTCCAATACTTGAGGATAAAGCGTCATACCTTCAGTCAATTCCTTAAGTGACATTTCGCTGCCTATTAGCGATGCTAAAACCTGTAACCCAGCGACAATAGCATCACCAGTGGTGACTTTATCAAGCAATATGACATGTCCGGAGTTTTCGGCACCGATAGACCAACCTTTTTCCTGTAGTTGCTCCATAACGTACCTATCACCAACAGCCGCACGAACAAAGGGTATGCCTAGTTGCTTGAGGCCGTTCTCCATACCAAGGTTTGTCATTAATGTACCAACCACGCCACCTTTCAACTCACCACGTCGCAAGGCATCACGGGCGATGATATAGGCTATTTGATCACCATCCACCTTATTACCTTCGTGATCGACCATAATTATACGATCACCATCACCATCAAAAGCTAAACCTAAATCTGCTTTTTCTTCCACTACTCGTTTCTGAAGCGCTCTGACATCGGTCGCACCGACCTCAGCATTAATATTGGTACCGTTAGGTTCAACCCCTATTGTTATGATTTCTGCGCCTAACTCTTTAAACACTGAAGGTGCAATATGATACGTTGCACCATTTGCACAATCCAAAACGATTTTAAGGGCGGTTAAATTAAGATTTTTCGGAAAAGTACTTTTGCAGAACTCAATATATCGTCCTGCAGCATCAACAAGTCGAGCGGCTTTACCGAGTTCAGCAGACTCCACGCAAACAAGTTCTTTATCTAATTCAGCTTCAATTGCCAACTCAACGTCATCAGGCAACTTCATCCCCTCAGAAGAGAAGAACTTTATGCCATTATCATAATATGGATTATGAGATGCAGAAATAACGATACCCGCTTCAGCACGAAAAGTCTGAGTTAGATACGCGATCGCTGGTGTAGGCATTGGCCCAGTTAGCGTTGCATTTAACCCAGCAGCAGCAAGTCCTGCTTCTAATGCAGATTCAAGCATGTATCCAGATATTCGAGGGTCTTTACCAATAATAACCTGTTTAGTGCCCTGCTTAGCGAGAACTCGTCCAGCAGCCCAACCTAGTTTTAGTATAAAATCCGGCGTAATCGGGAACTGACCAACTTTGCCACGTACACCATCGGTACCAAAATAACGTCTTTCTGACATAGGGAATTTCCTACTTAAATAGTTTTATATTCATTGAGACATTGAACAACCTTTAATGCATCCAACGTCTCTTCAAAATCATGCACTCGTATAATTTGTGCACCTTTTAATGCTGCGAGTGTTGCACAAGCAACACTCGCAGCTACCGTCTCCGACGGTGGTTTATTTAGCACATTAAACAACATGGATTTCCTAGACATACCAACGAGTAATGGAAAGCCAAATTGGTGAAAATTATCTAATTTATCAAGCAATTGGTAATTATGCTGTAACGATTTGCCAAATCCGAAACCAGGATCTAAAATAATTCTGCTTTTATCAATGCCAGCATTTTCACAAGCTGCTATTCGGCCTACCAAAAAATCTTCTATATCTAAAAAAAGGTCGCTATATAGAGGGTTTGACTGCATCGTTCGAGGCTGTCCTTGCATATGCATAAGACAAATAGGCACATCAAACTGAGCGGCTACTTCAAGTGCTCCAGGCTCGCCCAACGCACGGACATCGTTGATAATGTCGGCTCCAGCGTCTATCGCTTGGTGCATCACCTCGGCTTTGCTCGTATCAATTGAGATCCAGATGTTTGAACGTTTCCGTATTGCCTTAATGACAGGAATCGTTCTTGAGAGCTCTTCTTGTAGAGTAACGTCAGGTGCCCCTGGACGAGTTGACTCACCACCGATATCAATGATAGCAACACCCGCCTTGATCATTTTTTCAGCACGAGCTAAAGCATCGTTAATATTGTTGTAGTTTCCACCGTCAGAAAATGAATCAGGGGTCACATTTAATATTCCCATCACCTTGGAAATATCTAGGTTAAGCTCTTTATCGTTGGATTTTAATTTCATCATTAGGCATATTGAATATACAAAAAGACCCCGATTATATCGAGGTCTTGATTTTATTTATTCAGAAATCACTCAGATTTGTCGTCTTTCTCAACATCACTTTGATCTTCTGTTTTCGCTTCAGGCGAATCGTCTGCCGGTTTTTCTGGTGACGTTTCTTTCTTCGCACTTCCACTCAGTACTGCTTTTGCTTCATCACGCGATTTTTTTACTAGATCTGCAGAGTCAGTCGTCCAACCTTGAGGTTCTCGTATTTCGTCTTTGCGCGCCATTAAGTCATCAAGCTGTCCAGCATCAATGGTTTCATATTTCATCAACGCATCTTTCATAGAATGCATGATATCCATATTTTCTTCCAAAATCTTCTGAGCGTGTTTGTAGTTCTTATCGATAATGATACGAATCTCATCATCAATTAACTTAGCGGTATCATCAGACATGTGTTTCGTCTGTGTGACACTACGACCAAGGAATACTTCACCTTCTTCTTCTGCGTACAAAAGAGGACCCAGTTTTTCAGAGAAACCCCATTGAGTCACCATCTTGCGTGCGATATCAGTTGCACGTTCAATGTCATTTGAAGCACCTGTTGATACTTTATCCGCACCGTAAATGATCTCTTCAGCGAGACGTCCACCATACAGAGTCGCAATCGATGACTCTAATTGCAAACGAGACATGCTGATACGATCTTGTTCTGGTAAGAACATCGTCACACCTAGTGCACGACCACGTGGGATAATAGATACCTTATAAACAGGATCATGATCTGGCACTAAAAGACCGACAATTGCGTGACCTGCTTCATGGTAAGCCGTCGATTCTTTTGACTCTTCAGACATAACCATTGAGTGACGCGCCGCGCCCATCATGATCTTATCTTTCGCGAGTTCAAACTCAACCATAGACACATTACGCTTATTACCACGAGCAGCGAAAAGTGCCGCTTCGTTCACAAGGTTGGCTAAATCTGCGCCAGAAAAACCAGGCGTACCACGAGCGATAAGCGAAGGTTCTACATCATCAGATAAAGGGACTTTACGCATATGTACTTTTAAAATCTGCTCACGACCACGTACGTCAGGAAGACCAACCATAACTTGGCGGTCAAAACGTCCAGGGCGTAATAAAGCCGGATCAAGTACATCTGGGCGGTTTGTTGCTGCAATGACGATGATACCTTCATTACCTTCAAAGCCATCCATCTCAACAAGCATTTGGTTTAGTGTTTGTTCTCGTTCATCATGTCCACCACCAACACCTGCGCCACGTTGACGACCTACGGCATCGATTTCATCGATGAAAATGATACAAGGTGCTGCTTTCTTTGCCTGTTCAAACATGTCACGCACACGAGATGCACCAACACCAACAAACATTTCAACAAAATCTGAACCTGAGATAGTAAAGAACGGTACTTTGGCTTCGCCTGCAATAGCTTTTGCCAAGAGCGTCTTACCTGTACCAGGAGGACCAACCAACAACACACCCGTTGGTATTTTACCGCCTAGTTTTTGGAATCGACTTGGATCACGTAAGTAATCCACTAATTCTTTCACATCTTCCTTGGCTTCGTCACAACCTGCAACGTCGCCAAATGTGGTTTTGATTTGCTCTTCGCTCATCATACGAGCTTTACTCTTGCCAAAGGACATCGCGCCTTTGCCACCGCCGCCTTGCATTTGACGCATGAAAAATATCCACACACCAATAAGCAGGATCATCGGGAACCAAGAGATAAAGATAGAACCAAGCAAACTTTGCTCTTCAGGTGGAGAACCCTGAACCTTTACGTTTTGATTTATGAGGTCATCAAGCAACTTATTATCATAGAAAGGCATATAAGTAACGTTGCGAGAGTTATCGCTACGATAGAATACGATTTCTTGATTATTAAAGGTTGCTTCACGAACTTGGCCTTGTCCCACTTCTTGTACGAACGTGGTGTAATCCACCGTTCTGCCGTTACTTTCACTAGGTCCAAAACTCTGGAATACCGACATCAAGACAACAGCGATTACCAGCCATAGAATTAAATTTTTTGCCATGTCACTCAAGGTGGCAGCCTCTCGATAACTAATTGTAATTAAAAGTAGAGTACTACAGATCGTTGTCCGTAGCTACAGCGCGTTAGTTAGCCTTTATAACCAGTGGCTACTATATAGACCTCTCGAGAACGAGCTCTCGATGAGTCTGGTTTTCTTATTCTCACGACTTTAAATATGTCGCGTACATCTTTCACGTATTGGTCAAAGCCTTCACCTTGGAATACTTTAACAACAAAGCTACCATTAGGAGCAAGAACCTGTCGGCACATATCAAGTGCAAGCTCTACTAAATACATAGCTCTTGGTTGATCAACTGACAAATTTCCCGCCATATTAGGCGCCATGTCTGACATAACCACATCAACCATATTCGGTTGAATTTTTGCTAAAAGTGCCTCTAATACTGCATCTTCTCTAAAGTCACCTTGTAAAAAATTCACTCCGGCAATGGAATCCATTGGCAAAATATCACACGCAATTACTTGTCCTGCATCACCAACAACTTTGGTCGCATACTGTGACCATCCTCCTGGAGCCGCACCCAAGTCTACAACAGACATGCCTTGTTTAAGCAATTTGTCTTTTTCTTGAATCGCTTCAATCTTAAATATAGCACGTGAACGATAACCTTTTTTCTTTGCCTCGTTGACATATTTATCATCAAGGTGTTCTTTAAGCCAACGTCCAGAACTTGCTGAAAGTTTCGATTTACTC
Organism: Vibrio frigidus; assembly: GCF_042465995.1. NCBI lineage: Bacteria > Pseudomonadati > Pseudomonadota > Gammaproteobacteria > Vibrionales > Vibrionaceae > Vibrio > Vibrio frigidus. Next base: position 93,701 of record NZ_JBCDMC010000003.1, read on the forward strand.
ATTCTATTCCTAGTAAATTTCGACAAATAACCAAATAAGTATGGTAGAAAAATTAGTCTTCGTGATTAGATGGCGTTAAAATACGGTTTTTCAACCCCGAATCCGCTTAACTTTCAAAAATTATCATGCAATTTTTTAATCTTTTGAAACTTGAGCACTTTTAACTACTAACATAATTGGCCGCGTAATGAATCTAAGCACCAAGCAAAAACAGCACCTTAAAGGCCTAGCACACAACTTAAAACCAGTTGTGCTAATGGGCGCGAACGGATTGACCGAGGCTGTTCTGGCGGAAATAGAACTGGCCCTTGATCACCACGAATTAATCAAAATTAAAGTTGCATCAGAAGATAGAGACACCAAGGAACTCATTATTGAAGCAATTATTCGTGAAACTAAGGCCGAAAAAGTACAAGGCATAGGTAAAGTTTTAGTTATTTATCGCCAATCTGAACAACGAAAAATTGAGATACCTAGAAAGTAAGTAATGAATTATTCTGTTACAGAATAATAAAAAAGGTCGCATTTAAAGCGACCTTTTTTACATCTCGAACTCATTACTCGTCTAGACGTATAGTACTTTATCGATTTCGTAGTCCTTATCTCCACCAGGGGTAGAAATAATCACTTCATCACCTTCCAACTTACCAATGAGACCACGTGCGATTGGTGAGGTTACAGAAATGCGACCAGCCTTAATATTCGCTTCATCTTCGCCGACAATTTGATACGTGGATTCTTCTTCTGTATCTAAATCAATTAAGGTCACTGTAGTGCCGAAGATGATTTTACCCGTATTATCCATTTTAGTGACGTCGATAACTTGAGCTACCGATAGCTTGTATTCAATATCTCTAATCTGAGCCTCACAGATACCTTGCTCTTCTCGGGCTGCGTGATATTCAGCGTTTTCTTTTAAATCACCTAATTCACGAGCCTCTGCGATTGCAGCCGATATAAGTGGACGACGTTTTAATAATATTTCTAGTTCTTCACGTAGTTTTTTTTCACCACGTAGAGTCATTGGGACTTTTTCCATTTTAAACCTCTAAGACCAAAGTCAGCTTTGGACAATACAAACCCGCTCAACAAGTGCTGAGTGGGTTTAAAAACGAATTGATTTTGATTAGTGTAAACAAAGATTAATGATTAATCATCTATATTCACGTTTTGTATCACAAAAACAAACCTGAACCGCAACTTTATGCTTTTTTACTCATTTCATTTCAAATCAATAACTAAAAAAATCTAAAAAACATCAATATACCCATAATTTCAAACCATCAGAAAGACAATATAAAACCCTAAAAATTAAATACTTAGACTTAAGAAAACAGCGTTCAATTGTGTTTTTTATATAATTTTACTAACGAGTCACGGAACTTTCGCTGTACAAATTGTTCACGAGGAAACACAACACCTTGAAGTCTATATAAAGAGTTTAGGCAATTTCGGGTGCTGTATTAGTCCGTGTTTAAACCAAAAAATTATTTACCCCTTAGATAATTTGGCAGATTAGGAATGATCCACATGAACAAGAAAATTTTAGTTTTGGCAGTATCCGCAGCAACTTTGTCAACAGGCGCTTTTGCTTCAGCTGACGGCAAGCAAGCTGGTTCTATAGACGGAACAACCGTATATAGTTCAAATGGTAACAGCTTAGAAATAGGTGGTCGTGCAGAAGCGCGTATGTCTATTAAAGATGGTACTGCTGATGACAAATCTCGTGTACGTTTAAACTTCTTAGGTAAAACTCAAATCACCGACGATTTTTATGGTGTCGGTTTCTATGAAGGTGAATTCGTTACTTCTGATGCTGGTGCTTCTACTGATTCAAACAGTGATAGCATAACTAACCGTTATGCATACGCTGGATTTGGTGGCACATTTGGTGAAATCACCTACGGTAAAAATGATGGAGCTCTTGGAGTCATCACAGATTTCACTGATATCATGGCATATCACGGTAACAGCGCTGCTGACAAAATAAATGCAGCAGACCGTGCAGATAACATGGTTTCGTATAAAGGCGCATTTTCTGATTTAGCAGTAAAAGCAAGCTATCGCTTTGCTGATTCTCAAGATGACAACGTAAATGGCGGTTATACAGACAATGGTCAAGACGGCTATTCTCTATCTGCTATTTATAGTGTTGCTGATACTGGCCTTGCTTTGGGTGCTGGTTACGCAGATCAAGATAAAAACAATGAATACATGCTTGCTGCATCATACAAAATTGGCGCTTTCTATGCCGCGACTACGTTTACCGACGGAGAGAAAGATTTTGATGGCGCTCAATATAGTGGCTCAAGCAACTTCTCTGGCGTTCAAGACTACACAGGTTACGAACTCGCTGCTGCATACAAAATGAATCAAGTTGTATTCACAACTACATACAACAACGCAGAAACTGGTAGCCACACATCAGCTGACAACGTAGCAGTAGACGCAACCTATTACTTCAAGCCTAACTTCCGTACGTACATCTCTTACAACTTCAACCTATTGGACAAAAATGACCAACTAGGTACTGGTACAGTTGGTGAGCGTGGTGCAGAAGATGAAATCGCACTAGGTCTTCGCTACGATTTCTAATTCATTATTGGATTAAAAAAGTTGATTACTTAGAAAACGCCTGCTTTTGATAGCGGGCGTTTTTTTTATTCTATATACTCAATTTTCTTCGATTTACCCCACTAGGTAACTATGCGCACTATTATCACACTTATATGTGTAGGATTCTCAAGTTACCTATTCGGATACGCTCCTATAGACACCTTACCCCAAGGCAGTCGCGTTAGCTTATTGGTAAACAATTCCGTTGGTTCACCTTTATCTATCAACTCAGACCAACTTTTCCCACCAGCCAGTACTTTGAAAATAATTACTGCGTTAGCAGCAAAATTGGAACTCGGTGATGATTTCAGATTCAAAACCCAATTAGAGTCAAAAGACAACGACATTATTGTTCGCTTCTCTGGTGACCCAACGCTAACAACAAAAAATTTAGAGGCTTTATTTAAACGATTGTCCCAACAAGGGATAAGTACTATAAAAGGAAATATCTGGCTTAATAATGGTATTTTTACTGGATACGAAAGAGCCGTTGGTTGGCCATGGGATATCTTAGGCGTCTGTTATAGCGCTCCTTCTAGCGCAATAACCCTCGACGGAAACTGCGTACAAGCATCTATCTATACGAATGTAGATGGAACGACTCGAGTTTACGTACCAGAGCACCAGCCTATTACTGTGCAAACGACGGCCATTACCGTTTCCAAAGAAGAACAAAAAGAGAAGCAGTGCCAATTAGAATTGCTGACCTCAGATAACAATACCTATCACCTTTCTGGTTGTTTAATGACAATGAAAAAGCCTTTACCACTAAAATTTGCAGTACAAGATTCACAGGCTTACACAGAGTCCGTTATACGGAGATTACTGGCTAAGCATCATATTTCATTCCATGGTCAGATCTCTAAACACAATGGCATACAAGGGAAAATCGTTGCATCCCATGCATCAATTCCCTTAAATGAAATGTTGGATACCATGCTAAAAAAATCATCCAATCTAATTGCAGACAATATTACTAAAACGCTCGGTGCTCGATTCTATTCTCAAGCGGGTAGTTTTAATAATGGCACTGAAGCAATTAAACAGATCATATTCTCTAACAGTGGCATAGATTTAAGCGACGCTCAATTAGCGGATGGATCTGGTTTATCTAGAAACAATCGAATCACAGCTCACGACATGAGTAGAGTACTGAATTATATTTGGAAGAATGACTCAACCCTTAATTTAATGACAATGCTGCCAATATCGGGTAAGACTGGCACTTTAAAATACAGAAAAAGCATGCAAAAACCGCCTATAAAAGGATACATGCAAGCGAAAAGTGGTTCCGTATATGGCACCTATAATATGGCTGGATATGTGTTAGATGAGAATGGCCGACCAAAATCAATCTTTGTTCAGTTTATTAGTGACTACTTTCCAAATAAAAAGGAGAAGGAATCTAAATCACTCCCCTCTGTATATCAGTTTGAACAGGCCTTCTATCGAGATCTGATTAAGCAATCCCCAAAAAGTAGTTCACTACCGTAAAATAGATCCACATCCCAGATATATCAACGATAGAAGCAAGCACCGGGCTCACCAATACTGCAGGGTCCAACTTACACGCTCTCGCCAATATCGGAAGTAATCCTCCCAATGTCGTCGATATAGTCACCTGAATAAACAGCGCAATCGCAATCGCTAGCGCGATAATATTGATATCGAACTCTCCCGTTGCTCCAGGATCACTGTAAAGTAAAACACGAGCAACAATGACCAACGCGATGACCATCGCTAAGCAAACGGCTATACGACTTTCTTTCAAAAAAACCTTAAACCACTGTCGTTTTTTTAGTTCACCCGTCGCTAACGCTCTAATCACTAGTGTTGCCGCTTGCGAACCTGTATTCCCTCCTGCTGCGGCAATGACAGGCATATATATCGCTAGCAATACCAATTGACCTAACGTGTCCTCATATCGCGAGATAATAAGGCCCGATACGATACCCAATAAGGCAAGCATCACTATCCATCCCACACGTTGTTTTACATGGTCCAAAACACCAGTAGATAGGTAACCTTTCGTGGGTTCAGCCTCCGAGCGTATAAAGCCTAATTGGTGAGCATAGTGCCGTGCTTGCTTATCAAAGCCCTGAAATTCGAGCTGCTGAATTAAATGTTGCACATAGCCAACGCTGCAGTGTTTAAGGATCCCCACCGCTTCCTCTATTGGCATAATAGTCAGAAAATGAATTTGTTGGTCTTGTTCATATTGCAAAAAAGCATTTCTCGCAGCCCCTATTTCTATGAATGAAAAAGGGCTATTTTTTTCTATATATTCATGGTTTGTTACCGTCATGGCGAATCTCCCGATTAGCTGACGACCATCATTGTCACCGTTCAACAAAAACCAAACACAAGAGTGCCTTATCGATTTTAGAGCGGTAATTTAAGTAATATCTGAAGAAAAATAGAGAGGAAGGATGAAACAAAAGATCGCCTACTGTTGAGTAGGAATGAAGAATGCCAATACCGTCGCGGTTATTTTTCTCCCTTGATACTAGGAGGATGGTCGATATTGTTCATATAAATCTCCAAAGTTACTGCAATTTGCAGCGAGCGCATTCTATCACTATCGGACTTATTTTCACGTCAGTTTAATGTAAAAAAGGCGCTATAAAAGCGCCTCTGTATAATGATTATCGAATAATCATTAGTTCAATGTAATACGGGCAAATTTACGCTTACCTACTTGATATACTGCTGTTCCTATTTCGGGAATCAGTTTCGTATCTTCTATTTTATCCCCATCAATCTTTGCAGCACCTTGCCGAATCATTCGCATAGCATCTGATGTTGAGTTCACTAAACCCGCTTCTTTCAGCAAATTACCAATGGCAATACCTGACTCAAATTCAAACTCTGGCATTTCATTTGGCATCGCTCCTTTTTGGAAGCGATTAATAAATTCCTGTTCCGCTGCATCAGCGTCAGCCTCAGTATGGAAACGAGCAATAATCTCTTTCGCAAGTAGAATTTTAATATCGCGAGGATTCTTACCAGTTTCAACATCGGTTTTAAACTGCTCAATTTCTGCCAATGGACGAAAGGATAGTAACTCGTAGTAACTCCACATAAGAACATCAGAAATAGACATGATTTTACCAAACATATCATTAGGCGCATCACTCACACCGATGTAGTTATGAGCTGATTTGGACATCTTCTTCTCACCATCAAGACCAACAAGAAGAGGCATAGTAAGCACACACTGAGGTTTCTGACCATTTGCCTTTTGCAGTTCACGCCCCATTAACAAGTTAAACTTTTGGTCCGTACCACCTAATTCGACATCCGTTTCCATCGCGACAGAGTCGTATCCTTGAAGAAGTGGATACATAAATTCATGGATTGCGATTGGTTGATTGTTCGAATAACGTTTTTTAAAGTCGTCTCGCTCTAACATACGTGCGACGGTTTGATTTGCGGCCAAGCGAATCATCCCTTCAGCACCAAGCTCTGATAACCATTCTGAGTTAAACTGAATTTTGGTCTTCTCAGGATCTAGTATCTTAAATACTTGTTGTTTATACGTTTCTGCGTTTGCTAACACATCTTCACGAGTCAGCGGTGGTCGCGTTGTATTTTTACCTGATGGGTCACCAACCATACCAGTAAAATCGCCAATCAAAAATGTGACTTCATGCCCCAACTCTTGAAACTGACGTAATTTATTTAATATAACGGTGTGTCCTAAATGAATATCAGGTGCCGTTGGATCTGCGCCTAACTTAATACGTAAAGGACGATTCTCTTTCAGTTTTGCAATCAGTTCTTCTTCCGGTAAAAGTTCATCAATACCGCGCTTTATCTCAGCCAATGCTGCTTCTATACTCGCCATTCTTGTTAACTCCCACAGATTTGGCAAAAATTAATAGTTGCACAGTTTACTTGAATAGCTATGTATTTTGAAACCAGTTAAACTCAGTATTGACGAATTTCACCAAATTTAATAATTATCTACCATGCTTTCTACTTTTTTTCGACTTCCGATTATCCATCGCGCCCTGATTTTACTTTTTTCAGCGCTAATTACCGTTGTTATTTTTCTTCCTGATAGCGAAGATCTAACTAAAAACCAAAATACTTTAGAAATTGGTCGACACTATCCCCTCGCCATATCTCTCGAAACATTAGAAACAAATAACAGTATTCTGCCTGAATCAGTCGTTCGCTGGGAGAAATATAAAATAGCCTCAGGTGAAAGCGCCGCTAAGTTATTCAATAGAATTGGATTATCGGCACAGCTACTACACAAACTTATCTCTAGTGATACAGAAATCAACAAACAGCTTTCTCGCCTTCGTGTGGGTGAAGAACTCACATTTGGTTTTGATGAAAACCACGAGTTATTGCAGATAAAACGAGTTATTACTCCATTTGAAATCTTTCGCATAAGTAAAGCTGATGTCGGATATAAAGCAGCATTCGAAACAAAAACCGTTAATATTCAGTTTAATTACACTGAAGCTGAAATCAGCTCAAATTTCTGGAACGCAGCACTTTCTGCCGACCTCACGCCCAATCAAATAATGGAACTTGCAGGTATTTTTGGTTGGGATATAGATTTTTCCCTTGATATTCGTTCGGGAGACAGTTTTAGAGTCCTCTATGAAGAAAAAATGGTCGAAGGAGAAAAAATGGGACGCGGGCGAATTATTGCTGCCATATTTTCTAATCAAGGCGAAACGTTTAAGGCAATACTTGACGACAACACAGGCAACTATTACGACGAAAACGGCAGGGCGATGAAAAAGGCATTTTTACGTTCTCCAATAGATTTTAGACGGGTAACATCCAACTTTAACCCAAGAAGACGCCACCCTGTCACAGGTAAAGTGGTTGCTCACCGAGGGACAGATTATTCAGCTCCAGTAGGAACACCTATATGGGCGGCCGGTGACGGCGTAGTGGAAAAATCTGGCTATAATCAGTACAACGGCAACTATGTATTTATACGCCACAGCAACACTTATATTACCAAATACTTACATATGACACGTCGTTATGTTAAAACCGGCCAGCGAGTTAAACAGGGACAATCCGTCGGAACATTAGGTAGTACAGGGCGTGTAACTGGTCCTCATCTTCATTACGAGTTCCTTGTTAACGGCGTTCACAAAAATCCAAGAACCGTCAAGTTGCCTCAATCAAAATCGCTTAAAGGGCAAGCAAAGACAGAGTTTATGACCAACGCGAAAGACAGGCTCTCAAAGTTAGAACGATACGGACAGCTCCTGTTTGCCAATCAGAGCTAACACAACACATTGACAATTATCGCCTTTAATATCACTAAAAAACGAATGAAAAAGGCAGCTAAAATTCTCAATAAAAAGCCCTCTATTCAAAATACATAGAGGGCTTTTTAATCATCTAGATCTTAACTCAAAAAAGCTTAACCGCGATGAATCGCATCGTTAGCTTGCTTAAGAAGGTTCTGACTTTCAGTCATAAATTGTTGTGAATAATCACCAAACCAATCACTCACCTTCTCAAAGCTTTCAACAAATGTGGCTTTATCATGACCTTCAAGTACTTTGATCGCTTCACCGAAGCTAGTATGAAAACGCTTAATCATCTCTATATTTTCTTCTGATGATAAAATAATATCACCGTATAGATTTGGATCTTGAGCAAACAGTCTACCCACCATAGCGAGTTCCAAACGATAGATAGGTGAACTCAACTGTAACAACATATCTATGTTAGGGTTTTCACGACTTAAATGGAGACCATATGCAAACGAAGTAAAGTGACGCAAAGCTTGAATTAACGTCATTCCATGGTCATGCTCTTTTGCATCGATATTGCATAAGCTGGCACCCCAAATACCAAATTGCTTTAACAACCATTGGTATTTCTCACTACCGCGACCATCACAATAAACAATAACCTGTTTTGCCAAGCTTGGTACATCAGGTCCAAACATTGGGTGCAAACCAACCACTGGGCCAGCGTGAACACTCAGCATTTTTTCTAATGGTTTAGATTTTATCGAGGTTAAATCACAAAGAATGCAGTCACTAGGTAGCGTGTTTAATTTCTCTATAACGCCCGTTGTTAAATGAATAGGCACGGTAACAACGACTAAACCAGCATTATGTAACAGATCGTCAGCATTATCCCAATCTTTACTACCTAACACTTTCACTTGATACCCAGAAAGTGTAAACATACGGCCGAACAAACTACCTAATTGGCCATTACCACCAATAATAACCACAGGGCCCAACGAAGGAGCTAAGCATTTGAAACCAGAATCTTTTTCACTAGCATATGATTCTCGCATTGTTCTGCGTAGGATGTCTTCAATTAGCTGCGGTGGAATACCACGCTTCTCTGCTTCTTGTCGACGAGAAGCAAGCATTGCCGCTTCTCTGTCTGGGGCATAGATAGGCAAACCGTGTTCACTTTTGACTTCTCCCACCTTTTCGACAAGAGAAAGACGACGAACCAGAAGATCAATCATCTGCTTATCTACTTCATCAATTTGATCACGTAACTCATTTAACTCAACTGCCATCAAATTTGCCTTTATCTGTATTTACTAAATAAAAATGAAGCAACTAAAAGCCGCTCCACTGTTTGGTAACAATTATTCGTCACTTCAACTCTTAAATCAGTGACTCATCACTTAACACTATCTTGTAAGAATGGCACCAACTCTTTATGTGCATTACGTAATAGTGCCTCAGTTGATTGCCAATTAATACACGCATCTGTAATAGAAACCCCGTACTCCATCTGCTTTAATGGTATATCAGACGGCTGATTCCCTTCGTTCAAATGACTTTCTATCATTAATCCTATGATGGATTTATTACCTTCGCGTATTTGAGAAATTGCATCTTCAGCGACCAAAAGCTGGCGACGATAGTCTTTACGTGAGTTAGCGTGACTACAATCTATCATTAAAGCTGCATCAAGGTCATATTTGGCTAACTCACCTTCACACTCAGCAACAGAAACCGAATCATAATTCGTTTGCTTACCTCCACGCAAAATCACATGGCCATTGCTATTTCCTTGCGTAGTCAGAAGCGCGACCTGCCCTTCTGTATTAATTCCCATAAAACGGTGACTAGAAGAAGCTGCCTGCATCGCATTGATCGCTGTCGATAGACTACCGTCGGTGCCATTCTTAAATCCAATAGGCATAGAAAGCCCACTTGCCATTTCACGGTGAGTTTGGGATTCAGTAGTTCGAGCACCTATCGCTGCCCAACTGAATGTGTCAGAAAGATATTGAGGACTAATTGGGTCCAATGCTTCCGTCGCTAAAGGGATGTCCATTTCAGCCAAATCAACCAATAACTTACGGCCCACATGCAACCCATGCTCAATATCAAAGGTCCCATCTAATTGAGGATCATTTATTAACCCCTTCCAACCAACCGTCGTACGTGGCTTTTCGAAGTAAACACGCATAACGATGTATATCTGATCCTTAAGTTCTGCAGAAAGTGCTTTTAGGCGTTTAGCGTATTCCATCGCAGCATCTACATCATGAATAGAACATGGACCGCAAACAACCAATAAACGATGGTCCTTCTTGTGTATAATGTTTGAAATCGTCTGACGAGATTCCTGGATAAACTGTCTTGCGTTATCGCTAAGAGGCAGTTTCTGTTTTAACTCATTAGGTGTGATTAAAACCTGTTCATCACTGATGTTGATATTGCTTAATGTGCTTTTTTTCATCTTCTTTTCCGTAAATAATTTTTTACACTTAGTTTCGTCAGTGATTCGTAACAGCCAACTTAATGCTTAATTTACCAGTATTAATAAAACTTTCAAGTGTAAATAAATAAAAACATTTTGTGTAAATAAAAATTTACACACCATCAGCCAACACCAAGTGTTATAAATACGATCTAGGTTCTACGCAATTTACCTAATCTCGCATAATATGGCATTGCAATAACTTCTACTGGGCAAAACATATGGAATTGATTCTCTCGTTGTTACAACAAATGTGCGTATATCTTGTTTTGGCTTATATGCTCAGTAAAACACCCGTATTTTTACCTCTACTTAATATATCAAACCGTCTTGAAAACAAGCTTAACTGTTACGTGATTTTCTCACTATTTTGTATAATGGGAACCTACTTCGGGCTGCAAATTAATGATGCCATCGCTAACACTCGTGCAATCGGTGCTGTCATGGGTGGCATTTTTGGCGGACCTATTGTTGGTTTTGCAGTGGGCTTCACTGGAGGTATACATCGCTATACCTTAGGTGGTTTTACTGACATCGCGTGCGCGATATCAACAACGGCCGAGGGGGTAATTGGTGGTGTACTTCATAGTTACCTAATAAAAAGAAATAAGCAGGAACAACTGTTTAATCCTAGCGTCGTTTTTTCTATCACTCTCTTCGCTGAAATCATTCAGATGTTCATTCTTCTTATTGTGGCAAAACCTTTTGATCAAGCTTATACCCTCGTCTCCGCCATCGCGGCACCTATGATTATTGCCAACTCAATTGGTGCAGCACTTTTTATGAGTATTCTACAAGACAGAAAAACCATTTTCGAAAAATATTCAGCTACCTTTTCCCGAAGAGCTCTTAATATTGCGGAACGATCTGTCGGTATTTTGAATTCAGGGTTTAATTCTAAAAATGCGGCACGAATTGTACGAATTGTTTATGAAGAAACGAATGTGGGGGCAGTCGCAATAACGGATACAAATAAAATACTGGCGTTTGTCGGTATTGGGGATGACCATCATAAACCAAACACCCCTATTTCGTCTCAATGTACATTGGATGCCATTGAAAAAAATGACATCATTTACTTGAATGGTAAAGACAACCCTTATCAATGTTCTATTTCCGAAAACTGCAAATTGGGGTCTGCACTCATTATTCCTTTACGGGCTGGAGATAAGGTTGTTGGAACAATAAAGCTCTACGAGCCCAAGCGAAAACTATTCTCTACTATCAATATGTCCATGGCTGAAGGAATCGCTCAACTGCTTTCAAGCCAAATTCTTTATGGTGACTATCAACAACAACAGATGTTGTTATCTCAGTCTGAAATAAAGCTTCTCCACGCTCAAGTTAACCCTCATTTTTTATTCAACGCACTCAACACAATTAGTGCTGTTATTCGTAAAAACCCTGACAAGGCAAGAGAGCTTATTCAACATCTTTCTCATTTTTTCCGCAGTAATCTTAAACAAAATATAGAAACGGTTAGCTTAAAAGAGGAGTTAGCTCACGTAAATGCCTATCTAACTATCGAGAAGGCACGCTTCAGTGATCGATTAGAAGTAGAGATGAATATTAGCTCTGAATTACAGGATAGAAAAGTACCGAGTTTTACGCTACAACCTCTTGTTGAAAACGCGATTAAGCATGGTGTGTCCCACATGTTAGAAGGTGGAAAAGTTAAGATTTACAGTCAATGTAACGACATGGGCTGTGAAATAATTGTTGAAGATAACGCTGGAAGCTACCTAGAACCAAGGAAAGATCATAAAGGTTTAGGTATGCAAATTGTGAGCAAGCGCTTATCTAATTACTTTGGCCGTGACGGGGAGCTAAAAACTCACGTCGAAAAAGACCAAATAACACGAATGAGCTTTATCATTCCTAATGAGAAATAACACAATAAGGGATCATAATGCTTACTGCATTAGTTATCGATGACGAACAGCTTGCTCGCGAAGAACTCACAAACTTATTGCATGACACGAATAACATTGAAGTCATAGATCAAGCCAGCAATGCAATTGAAGGGCTGAAAAAGATCAATGTATTGAAACCTGACGTTATTTTCTTAGACATTCAGATGCCTCAAATATCAGGCATTGAACTGCTTGCAATGCTTGATCCCGATACCATGCCAATGGTTGTATTTGTTACTGCTTTTGATCAATACGCCATTCAAGCATTTGAAGACAATGCATTTGATTACCTGTTAAAGCCTATCGAAATAAAACGACTAGAAAAGACAGTTTGTCGTTTAATAAAACAACATAACAAACAAATTGAAACACAAGATTTGTCTATACTTGCCCCCGCATCATTGGAACAAGTCCCATGTATCGGCTTAAATAGAATCATGATTATTCCAACTCGAGACGTCGAGTATGCGTTCAGTGATATCAGCGGTGTACATATCCGAAGCGCAGACCAAATCGCATCCAGTCAGTTGACATTAAAGGTATTAGAGGAGAAGACCGATCTCCTTCGATGCCATCGACAGTACTTAATCAACACTAAGGCCATCAAAGAAATAAAATTATTAGAAAATGGCTTAGCCGAAATTATAACGCGAAATGATTATCCCGTTCCGGTTAGCCGTCGATACCTAAAATCACTAAAAGAGAAATTAGGTATCGTCTAAATCATCTAGATCTTAGATTAACAATGAGTTAACCAACGACTCTTTTCATTGCTTCACTAGCCTCAACCCACTCCCTCGATCGCTTTAGATCTGACAATGTAAAGCTTTGCTTCTTAAACAACGTTTCTGCTATTGGGATCTGTACTATTGGTAATCTGTCTAAAATTTCCACACTACGGTTACGATTATTACAAAGTAACAACATGTCACAACCAGCGGTTAGCGCTTGCTCTGCTCGTTCTGCTGCACTACCCATTACCGACGCCCCTTCCATATTCAAATCGTCCGAAAAGATCACACCTGAAAAGCCTAATTTTTTACGCAAAACCTCTTGCAGCCAATACTTAGAACCACTTGCAGGTTCTGAATCATAATGAGGGTAGATAACATGAGCGGGCATCATTGCATCTAAAATACCAGCCTCGATCTGAGCTTTAAAAATAGCCATATCGGTTTCAAAAATAGTATCTCTATGGTCATAAGGCGTCTCCAAGTGAGAATCAGCAATAACACCACCGTGCCCGGGGAAATGCTTTCCAGTGGTTGCCATGCCCACCAGTTTCATCCCCTTCATGTAGGCTGTGCTATTCTTCAATATAGTGTGGATGTCATTACCGAATGCTCGACTTCTTATCGCTTTGCATTCATGTCCTTTATCCAAAACAGGAGCAAAGCTAAGATCTATGTTATGCGCTATCAATTCTGCCGCCATCAACCAACCTGCTTGATAAGCTAATTTCTCACTATTCCCATACTGTGAGAGTGCTTGCGCCGAAGGAATAAGGGTAAAACCTTGGCGAAATCGCTGAACCAAGCCTCCTTCTTGATCTACACCAATAAGGGCGCGACCTTTACTTACTTTTCGGATGTCATCACACAGAGCCAATAACTGTTCATTATCGTGGAAATTTCTAGAGAATAATATTAACCCACCTACCGTTGGGTGTTGCAGGATCTCCCTATCTTCTGCGTCTAGCTCATATCCTGAGATATCTATCCAAAGTGGCCCCATCTATAATCTCCCGAAAATGTTGATGTACAATCAAAAAATGATTATAACCTTAAGTACCTTAGATATAATCAATTTCCAATACGTTATCTAAACAATTCACTTTCTACTGAGGGTAGTCATTTTTATGAATAAAAAAGAACTCTATATTGGCGTCATGTCAGGAACCAGCCTAGATGGTATTGATACTGCCTTAGTAGAAATTGACGATAATGAAACGACACTCATTGATTTTGATTGCTATGCCATACCCGAACATATAAAAAAAAGCATTCTCAGCTTCGCAACAGGACAGTCTACCGACATTGTTACCATAGGACAGCTCGAGACATCGCTCGGTATTTTATATGCCGATGCCGTGATACAACTTTTAAACAAGACCGGAACCAACGCTTCAGATGTCGTCGCAATTGGTAACCATGGCCAAACGGTATACCATCAACCCATTGGCGACAATCCATTTACCATGCAACTTGGCGATGCCAACATCATATCGGCTAAAACAGGTATTACGACTATTGCCGACTTCAGACGTAAAGATATGGCGCTTGGTGGGCAAGGCGCACCTTTAGTTCCTGCTTTTCATCGAACAATATTTCAACCAACTCATTCTACCGTGGTGGTTTTAAATATTGGTGGAATCGCCAACATCTCAGTACTTAGGCCAAACATGCCCACCATCGGTTATGATACTGGTCCAGGAAATATGTTATTAGACGCTTGGATATATGAGCAGACAGGTAAGAAGTTTGACGAAGATGGATTATATGCAGCGTCTGGAAAAATCATACCTAAATTACTAAAGCGTCTATGCACCGAAGATTATTTCTCACGAAGCGCCCCTAAAAGCACTGGACGAGAGCTTTTTAATCTAGCTTGGCTAACCGAGATACTCGAGCAGTTTGATAGCCCATTTCGACCACAAGATGTTCAAGCCACGCTTACAGAATTTACCGCCGTCACTATATGTCAGGAAATAGAAAATCATACGATAGGAACCAATCCAGAGTTACTGGTATGTGGTGGTGGGGCAAGCAACCCTTTGTTAATGCAGAAACTCAATACTTATCTACCTGCTTGGGCGGTTAGCACTACGGATGATAAAGGAGTAAGCAGTGATTATATGGAAGCCATCGCATTTGCTTGGTTGGCTTATCGACGAGTAAAAGGATTGCCAAGCAATTTACCGGACGTAACCGGGGCCTCTAGATACGCATCTTTAGGTGTTATCTACCCATCTGAGTAATAGGAGTACTCTAATGACCAATGAAGCACAGATCTCTGCCTTATCGCAATTGATATCGGAAGGGCGATCACCCCTTCCCGGTATCTACTAATAGCAAACCATTAACATGCGAATATGTTTTAGTTTGACTCGTTCCAACCTCTTTGCCACTCCATGCGAAACCGCTGAGACTCTTCAGTACCTTCACATACACCTTCATAGTATTGTCCAGAAAGGCCTATTTGGTAAGCAAAATCAGGATTACAGTATTCTTCAACACCTTTAAGGTAACCTTGATCATACTCAGCTTGATTTGCTTGACCTAATTGTTGTAGCTCGCTAAAAGAGCGAGAATGATGTCCTTTAATGCCGTCGGAAAAACCAATTTCGTTCCAATCTCCTTTTTGGGCAAGATCGACATTACTAGATGAACAAGCCACGACCAAAAGTGAAAGTGTAAACACGACCAATTTGTTAAACAGCATCAGAATTCCCTTAATATAAATACACGCAATACAAAAATGGTCTATTTTATCTTGAAAGTCAAACACCTATAATTATAACTAACACTATTTCCTGTTAATTAGGAACCAAACATCAAACTCGATCAATCGAAGCAATAAAACCATTAAATTTACACAGAAACCACTTAATGTTGAATAGCACCACTCACTCAAGAATCGGATGCAGCTAGCATTCACTCGTTTTAGTATTGACACTGAATTATACAAATTACTAATAACAGTGGGACGAATATTATGATGTGGTTTCTCTTTTGTGTCGCAGCCTTAATTGGCGGATACGTTATCTACGGTGCGTTTGTTGAAAAGGTTTTCGGTATTAATGAAAATCGTAAAACTCCAGCGCACACAATGCAAGATGGTGTCGATTTTGTGCCTATGTCAACACCTAAGGTTTATCTTGTACAGTTACTCAATATTGCTGGTGTTGGTCCAATTTTTGGTCCAATTATGGGTGCATTATATGGGCCAGCAGCTCTATTATGGATTGTACTAGGTTGTATATTCGCTGGTGCAGTTCATGACTACTTCTCTGGCATGCTATCAATTCGTAATAAAGGGGCTTCTGTACCTGCGATAACTGGTCGTTATTTAGGTAACGGTGCTCGTCATTTTATGAATGTTTTTGCTATCGTTCTTTTACTTTTAGTCGGCGTTGTGTTTGTTTCTGCACCCGCTGGCATGATCACAAACCTTGTGAATGAGCAAACATCTTTCGAAATGTCTAAAGTGAGTATGGTCGTACTCATCTTTGCATACTATATAATCGCAACGATTGTCCCTGTTGATAAAATCATTGGTCGTTTCTATCCGTTCTTTGGTGCATTACTTGTATTCATGTCTGTTGGCTTGATGGCTGCGGTTGCTTTCTCTAGTGAGCACACGGTAATGGGTGGCTTTGTTATCAGTGACCTATTCAATAACATGAACCCGAACAATATGCCGCTATGGCCAGCGCTGTTTATCACTATCGCGTGTGGTGCTATCTCAGGTTTTCACGCAACGCAGTCTCCACTGATGGCTCGATGCATGGAAAATGAAAAGAATGGTCGTTTCGTATTTTTCGGTGCAATGATTGGTGAAGGCATTATCGCTATTATCTGGTGTACACTTGCGCTCTCTTTCTTCGGTTCAGTTGAAGGTCTTCAAGAAGCGGTTAAAGCTGGTGGTCCAGGTAACGTAGTATATAGTGCTTCATTTGGTCTTCTTGGTGTATTTGGTGGTATCTTAGCTTTCCTAGGCGTGGTTATTCTACCTATCACATCAGGTGACACCGCATTTCGTTCAAGCCGCCTCATTCTTGCTGAATACTTTAATGTTGAGCAAAAAACATTGCCAAAACGTCTTCTTATGGCGCTTCCACTATTCGTAGTTGGCGGTATATTAACTCAAGTTGACTTCGGTATTATCTGGCGCTACTTCGGGTTCGCAAACCAATCTACAGCAACTATCATGCTTTGGACCGCGGCGGCTTACCTACTTCGCCACAATAAATTACACTGGATTGCTACTATCCCCGCGATGTTCATGACAACAGTATGTATCTCATTCATCATGAGCAGCGCTAAGTTAGGCTTTGGCTTGCCAATTACCATCTCTACTGTAATCGGCGTTGTATCCGCTCTAGGCGCTGCTGCTTACGTTATTACCGTATCGAAAGGTAAGGGTGAAACAGACTTAGCTGATGAAGAGGAACCCGACTCTCCGGTTAAAACTGCATAATCACTTTAGCTCAACACATAACCTGAGCATTGAATAAAAGGGTTAAGCATTAATTAAAAAGGGTTCCCAATGGGAACCCTTTTTGATGAAACCGCTTTAGCTCATAAATTATTTCTCAAGTCACATTTTTAATTTGCAACTCCTTGGGCACTTCAAAGAACATATTCTCTTTCCTGCCTTGAATTTCTTCTACTTCCGTTGCTCCCAATTCTCTTATTTTATTAAGAATCTGGTCTACAAGCTCTTCAGGTGCAGATGCACCAGCGGTCACACCAATTTTGGTCACATTTTCAAACCACTCGGCTCGAATGTCCTCCGGACAATCGGTTAAGTATCCTTTTGTGCCCAATTTTTCTGCAAGCTCTTTTAACCGCGTAGAGTTTGAGGAGTTTTTTGAACCAACGACAACCAATACATCCACCTCCAAAGATAAACCGCGAACGGCATCTTGTCTGTTTTGTGTTGCATAACAAATATCGTCTTTTCTAGGACCTTGAATATTGGGATAGACTTCTCTCAACCTGTCTATCACACTGGCTGTTTCATCAACCGACAACGTAGTTTGGCTTACATAATGCAGCTCACTCGGATTCTTAACCACAAGCGTATCTACATCTTCAGGCCTTTCCACGAGGTACATACCACCATTGTCACTCGCATATTGCCCCATGGTCCCTTCAACCTCAGGATGTCCCGCATGACCAATTAGAACCACTTCCATATTTTTTTTGCTGGCTCTCGCGACTTCCATATGCACCTTGGTAACCAATGGGCATGTCGCGTCAAAGACCGTTAAATCGCGAGATTTTGCCTCTTCCCGAACAGCCTGCGATACGCCATGAGCAGAAAAAATAACGATGTTATCATCTGGCACTTCACTGAGTTCTTCAACAAAGACGGCACCTCGCTGTTTAAGCCCTTCAACGACGAAGCGGTTATGTACCACCTCATGCCTTACATAGATTGGTGTTTGATATAAATCTAATGCGCGCTCTACGATGCTGATTGCACGATCAACTCCGGCACAAAATCCTCTAGGATTAGCGAGTAATACTTTCATTAATTTGCTCTTGATATATCTTTAGCGTTTATTCTACCGATAATATTTCAACTTCAAAGGTAACATCTTGTCCAGCTAAAGGGTGATTAAAGTCAACGGTAACGGAATTACCTGCTATATCGGTTATTATACCGGGAATTTCCATTCCATCTGGTCCAGAAAAGGCCATTATCGTACCAACTTCAACGGCAGCATCACCAACAAATTTTGCTTTGTCCATATGATGTATATTATCTGGGTTTGCCGAACCGAATGCATCCGCAGCCTTCAAGTCGACTACTTTAGTATCACCAGGAGATAAACCGATAAGATGACTCTCGAAATTTTGGCTAAGGCTACCATCACCAATAGCTAGCTGAGCGGGTTTACCCATATTATGAGTAGAGTCTGCAACGGAGCCATTACTTAGCTTTATTGTAAAATGCAGAGTGACCGTACTGTTGGATGCAATAGTTGAGTTGTCTAAAGTGACATTAGTTTGAATTTGAGACATGGGTTAAGGCATTCCTTAGTGAAAATAAAGACTTTCCATTTCTCTATTTAACCACCAAGTGAAGATATAAAAAACCACAAGTTTATTCAGGACGTAAGAGTTGTGAGAAAGAGCAGCGTTAGATGCCCATCAATTCATTGAAGAAACGGCTTTCAGTATCAGCAAACAACATATCTTCTTTCTGAAGATCTTGCGTTGGAACTCGGATTTGAGAAGAAGCATTATTTCCATACATACATGACTCTAGTTGCTTCGCCTTTAGATGAAAGGGGATATCTCCCTGCTCAACAACAGACTCAGTAAACAATGTTAAAGCCTCGCGTGGAGTAAGGCCTGCATCCTGACATACTTTTGCAAAAGCCGCTTTTGTCTTGCTATCAACAGGACTCAATTTTAGATTATCGTTACGCATGTCACGGCCCCTCTCATTAATCATTCTGTCATTTATTCCATTCTAGCTTGAATCAACACAGAATCCCATACCATTAAAAAAGATAAATTACACCAGAACAACCGTCTCAATTTTAAGAATAAATAAAATAAGACAAGAAGTAAGGTGTTAGAAGGCTTCTAGGTTGGATCTTTACACCTAATTAAGAATATTTTATGTAATAAAAAGAGAACCAAATCACATTTTAAAATCCATAAAAAAACACCAGAGGATTAATCTCTGGTGTTTTTTAAAATTAGTTAAGCAATTTCTTACTGACTAATCGCTTTTTCTGCTCCTAAACCCGTCTAATATAATCATTGCCGCACCGATGCAAATTGTGCTATCCGCTAGATTAAATGCAGGCCAGTGATAGGTACCCCAAAAAAGATCAAGATAGTCAATTACAAAGCCGTGAACGATTCGGTCAAAAACATTACCAATCGCGCCACCAATTATCATTGCATAAGCAATGTTATTCCATTTCTCTTTTGCAGAAAGTTTGCTCATCCAAAAAATAAGCAATCCACTGACAAAGAAAGCAATACTGGCAAAAAACCATCTTTGCCAACCTGCTTCTTCACTCAGAAAACTAAATGCAGCACCATAGTTATGTACATAAAGTAGGTTAAAGAAAGGCGTTATCTCTATTCGATTCGCCCAACCGTAATCCATTTTATCCATCACTAATAACTTGATACCGATATCAACAACAAACACCAGAGCCGCCAGCCAAAGCCAACGCACTCCAGATTGTCTAATTGTCAGTGATTTAACGTTCATATCTACCTTTAATTAAACGAAATGACGCTCTTCTCCGTCACCTTCAACGTTTGTAACACAGCGACCACAGATATTCTCGTGACCATTAACCGTGCCTACATCGGCAACATGATGCCAACAGCGATCACATTTCTCAGCTTCAGAAGCTTTAACTTCTACATAGAGGCCTTCGACTTCCGTCGCCTGGGCTTCATCTGATTTTTCATCAATTGATTTAACGGCTGCTTTTGAAGTCAATAAAACGAAACGTAATTCATCTTCAAGTTTGTTCAATTTCTGTGCTAACGCACTATCAACATACAAGGTTACTTCGGCTTGCAGAGCACCACCAATCACTTTTTCTTTACGAGCAACTTCCAGAAGTTTGTTCACCGCCCCGCGGACAGCTTGAACGTCATTCCAGAACTCATCATTGAGCTCTTCGCCATCTGATATTCCAAATAGCCCGTCAAACCACTCTTCTGTGAACACGTATTGATTACGCTTACCAGGCATTTCATTCCATATCTCATCAGCAGTGAATGACATGATTGGAGCCATCCAACGAACCAATGCTTCTACAATGTAATACAATGCCGTCTGACAGCTACGTTGAGCGTTACCACCATGTTTAGCGGTATACTGGCGATCCTTGATCACATCGAGATAGAACGAACCCATTTCGATAGAGCAGAACTGCATCAAACGTTGCGTTACTCCATGTGTATTATATTCATCGTACGCTTTCTCAATTTCATCTTGTGCTGCTTTTGCACGACCGACAGCCCAACGATCGATTGCAACCATATCTTCTACTGGCACAAGATCTGTTTCGGGATTGAACCCATTTAGGTTCGCTAGGAAAAAGCGAGCGGTATTGCGAATGCGGCGATAGGCATCTGCACTACGTTTTAAGATCTCATCAGACACGGCCACTTCACCAGTGTAATCCGTTGAAGCAACCCACAAACGGAGAATATCCGCACCTAATCGGTTAGTGACATCCTTCGGAGCCACGACATTACCAATAGATTTAGACATCTTGCGGCCATTACCATCTACCACAAAGCCGTGAGTTAGCACTTGCTTATAAGGCGCCACACCTTTCATCGCAACAGCAGATATCATTGATGACTGGAACCAACCACGATGCTGATCTGAGCCCTCTAGGTACATATCTGCACTATGGCCGTTAAACTCTTCTCTATTGTCTACAACCGAATAGTGAGTGACACCAGAATCAAACCAAACATCCAAAGTATCGAGTACTTTTTCGTATTTAGTTGCGTCGTCGTCACCAAGCAGTTCGGCAGGATCAACATCCCACCATGCTTGAATGCCTTTCTCTTCTACCAGCTTAGCTACTTTTTCAATAAGTTCTGGGGAATTAGGATGAAGTTCTGCCGTCTCTTTATGAACAAACAAAGCAATCGGAACACCCCAAGTACGCTGACGAGAAATACACCATTCTGGGCGGCCTTCTATCATCCCTTCAATGCGACTTTGACCCCAATCAGGGATCCACTGAACACCTTTAACCGCTTCTAGTGCTTTTGCACGTAGACCGGCTTGATCCATAGACACAAACCATTGTGGCGTGGCACGGAAAATGATTGGTGTTTTATGACGCCAACAATGTGGGTAGCTGTGCTCATACGCATGATGATGCAATAAGGCACCATGCTCTTTTAGAACCTCTAAAACAGAATCGTTGGCTTTGAATACATGTTGACCTGCAAAAAATTCTGTATCTGGTAAAAATACACCGTTTGAACCAACAGGGTTGGCAGTTTCAAGTCCATATTGTTGGCCAACAACGAAATCTTCTTGGCCATGGCCAGGTGCAGTATGTACAACACCGGTGCCCGCTTCGGTCGTTACGTGATCACCAAGGATAACAGGGACATCAAAATCGTAAAACGGGTGCTTAAAACGAACAAGCTCTAGATCTTCACCAGTCGCAA
Organism: Vibrio frigidus; assembly: GCF_042465995.1. Classification (NCBI taxonomy): domain Bacteria; kingdom Pseudomonadati; phylum Pseudomonadota; class Gammaproteobacteria; order Vibrionales; family Vibrionaceae; genus Vibrio; species Vibrio frigidus. The sequence goes on from NZ_JBCDMC010000003.1 coordinate 115,866, forward strand.
AACCAAGGTTGTGGTAGTGTTCGATACCAGTACGATCCATGACTTCTTTTGCCAACTCAGATGCAACGATGAGACGTTGTGGCTTATCACCTTCTACCTGAATTAGAACATATTCTAGATCCGCTCTAACAGTTACCGCACGGTTAGCCGGCAATGTCCATGGAGTTGTCGTCCAGATAACAATAGATACGTCACCTTGGCCTTCGTGATCTTTAATTAAAGCAAACTTCTCAACAACTGTTGCTTCATCTTTCGCTGCAAATTTCACATCAATAGATGGGGAGATTTTATCTTTATACTCCACTTCTGCTTCAGCAAGAGCAGAACCACAATCTGTACACCAATGAACAGGTTTGAACCCCTTCAATAGATGGCCTTGATCTGCAATTTTTCCTAGTGCTCTAATGATGTTAGCTTCTGTACCAAAGTCCATTGTGCGATAAGGTTTATCCCACTCGCCCAATATTCCGAGACGTTTAAAGCTCTCTTTTTGCCCTTCAACTTGTACCGCAGCATATTGGCGGCATTTCTCACGAAACTCTGCTGCTGTTACTTTTTGTCCTGGTTTACCTACTTTCTTCTCTACCATTAATTCTATCGGTAGACCGTGGCAATCCCAACCCGGAACGTAAGGTGCATCGTATCCAGCAAGGGTTTTAGATTTAATAATAATGTCTTTAAGAATCTTATTTAATGCATGACCGATATGAATATCACCATTGGCGTAGGGAGGGCCATCGTGCAATATAAAAGATTTTTTGCCTTTCTTAGCTTTACGGATCTCACCGTAAAGATCTTCTTTATACCAACGCTTAAGCATTTCTGGCTCACGATTGGCCAAGTTACCACGCATTGGAAACCCTGTTTCTGGTAAATTCAGGGTATCTTTATAGTCTGTCATTGATTCTTAATTCCGTTATCTTGGGCGAGCGTTAGACATTATTTAACCGACATTTCGGCTAATTCTCTAGCTGATGCAACCACACCCTTGCTGCTTCAGCATCTAATTTAATTTGTTGTTTCAGTGCTTCGAACGAATCGAAGCGTTTTTCATCTCGAAGTTTCTTCAGTAAGGCAACTTCGAGCTGCTTTCCATATAAGTTATCACTAAAATCAAATAGGTGTACTTCTAACTGTTGACGAACACCATTTACAGTAGGTCGTTGACCTATATTCGCGACACCACCAACAGGCTTATTACCGACACCATGTACTTGTACTACATACACACCGGATACAGGTGAAACGCAACGCTTTAACGGTATGTTAGCGGTTGGAAAACCGATGGTCCTGCCTAGCTTTTGTCCATGAGACACACGACCATTAATACTATATGCTCGGCCAAGCAACATTTCCGCCGCCGCTAAATCATTGTCACTAAGTGCCTTTCTAATGGCCGTACTACTGACTCTCTGTTCTTGCACACAAAAACTTTGTGTACTCACTACTTTAAAGCCATATTTTTTGCCCGCGTCTTGAAGCATAGAGAAGTTACCTGCTCTATCTCTACCAAAGCAAAAATCATCACCTACAACCAAAAACTTAACATCTAACCGCTTAACTAATAAGTCACGAATAAAGGACTCAGCTGACCATTCAGCAAAACGCTTGTTAAAGTTAACACATAGCAATCGGTCAACGTTCAACTTATTCAGTTGAACGTATTTGTCGCGTAAACGACTGAGCCTTGCTGGCGCCTTATCTCTAGCAAACAGCTCCATCGGCTGAGGCTCAAAAGTCATGACTGTTGAAACAAGGTCCAAAAGTTTAGCTTGGTGAGCAACCTGACTTAATACTTTCGAGTGTCCTAAATGAACCCCATCAAAATTACCAATAGTCAGAACGCATCCTTTATGATGCGCTTTTATATTGTGAATGCCTCGAATCAGTTCCATTGGATCAATTACAAGCTCAAATTTATTAATATCATTAGTGCGAAACCGACGGATTATATACCAAACATCCTTTGTCCGTAACTGCTTTTATAGCTAAGCAACGTAACACATTTCCTCTAATATCCAAGAATATTCTTAGCTGCATGCCTTTTAAAGAAAAAAACAACTATTTAACGGGTGATAATTGACTCATACGAACACCCAATATCAATGCTGTAAGTAGGTATGTTATTCCCCCAGCTCCGATCAGTGCAGCGAGTACCATCACTCGTTCCATTAATGACCAATCAAGCCATAAAGCCATGTCGGGTAACTGCCAACGGAGGGCACAAACCATCACTACCCCTGCGACAACTAAACGCAATACAAACATCATAGTTTGCTTAGAACATCTGTACACATCGGCTATGTGCAGACCACGATACAGTAACGCCATATTTACAAATGCAGACAGAGCGGTTGCCATCGCCAAACCTACATAGCCATAAAAATAGGCAAAAATAGCATTGAAGACCATATTTGATACCATCGCAATGATGCCATATTTCACAGGAGTTCTTGTATCTTGTCGCGAATAATATCCTGGAGCGAGTACCTTAATGAGCATGAAATTGAGCAAACCAGATGCATAGGCAAACAGAGATAATGAAGCTTGCTGAACATCATATGCGGAAAATTCTCCACGCATAAAAAGCACCATTAACATAGGCTTAGCTAACAACATTAATCCGAGCATTGCCGGAAGGCCTAACAGCACAACCATGCGAACACCCCAGTCCATCGTATTTTTAAAACCTATGCTATGGGCTTCAACATGATTGCGTGAAAGTGCTGGAAGGATAACCGTTGCAATTGCAATACCGAACAATCCTAAAGGAAACTCTAAGAGGCGATCAGAGTAATACAGCCAACTAATAGAACCAGTCCCTAAAAAACTGGCAATAAACGTGTCCAACAGTAGATTAATTTGACTAACAGAAACACCAAATAGAGCAGGAATCATCAAGGTACGAATCTTTACCACACCTGGATCACTCCAACCCCACTGCGGTTTCACTAACATTTTTTCCTTCACTAAGAATGGAATTTGAAACATAAATTGAACCGCTCCCCCCAAAAATACCCCAACGGCGAGACTGATTTCCGGTTGTGCTAGGTTTGGAGAGATAAATAGGGCAGAACCAATAATCATCACATTGAGAAATACAGGAGTGAATGACGATACGGCGAACTTTCCTAAGGTATTTAATATTGCCCCTGAAAGCGCCACAAAAGTAATAAACCAGAGATAGGGGAAGGTGATTTTTAGCATCAAACTGGCAAGTTCAAACTTGTGTGCCGAAGGCCCATCGTTAAGCCAATCAATGTACCAACCGGCACCAAAAAGAGCGGTGACAACGCCAGAGCCTACTACGCCAAACAAAGTCACTATCGTGACTAACACGCCTAATGTACCCGATACCTTTGCGATCAGTTCTCGTGTTTTATCTTTATCATCAAGCGCTTGGTATTCGGTTAGTACGGGAACAAATGCCTGAGAAAATGCACCTTCAGCAAATAGACGCCTTAAAAAATTCGGAATTTTGTTGGCAAAGAAAAATACATCCGCACTTGCCCCCGCGCCCATTAGATTCGCGACAACCACATCACGGACTAAACCCAACACACGTGAAATGAGCGTCATCGCACTGACAATTAAGCCTGACTTTAGGAGTCGCTTGCTCACAAACACCTCTTTTATATAGATAATTAGGGACGTTATACACCAGATCCTCACAACCATCCATATTGGTTGGTTTATTTAATGGCATTGGTATAGAAATACTGTTAGAATCCCGCCATCTTAACCGCGTTAACCTAACTATTCCAAAAATCGTGTGGATTAGCTGGGTTTTTGCACAAATCATTTGACATATTGGCGATAAAGAGGCATATTCCTCCGCCTTAAATTGTCACCAAACTAAGTTTCTGGGAGTTAGACCCTTGGCAAACAGTAAATCTGCTAAGAAGCGCGCTATCCAAGCTGAGAAACGTCGTCAGCATAATGCTAGTCGTCGTTCTATGATGCGCACTTATATGAAAAAAACGATCGCCGCTATTGAAGCTGGCGATAAAGAAGCGGCAACAACTGCATTAGCAGTCGTTTCACCAATTCTAGACCGTATGGCGAATAAAGGCGTTATTCATAAGAATAAAGCTGCACGTCATAAGTCTCGTTTCGCTTCTGCAATCAAAGCACTTTAATTAACCCTAGGGTTTTTAAAGATTTGATTTAAGATAAAAAAAACCGGCGATTGCCGGTTTTTTTATATCTGTAATTTGAGAATTATAAACTCAAGAGCCGCAATACAAAGAATGAAGCAAGCGAATCATCTCTTTTACTTCGCGACTATATAGCGAATAGTATACTGTCTGCGCCTCTTTTCTTGTCGAAACAAGCCCATCCCGTCTTAACCATGCTAAGTGTTGAGACAAAGCGGATTGACTGAGGCTTAATTTTGTACACAGTTCACCTACAGATAACTCCTGATCATGCAATATACAAAGGATTTGTAACCTTCTTTCGTTCGCCATTGCTTTCAATAAAGCAACCGCTTGAGCAGAATTTTTTTCCATATCCTGTAGGTTCATTTCGCAATCTCCATCAAACTTAAACTAGCTAGGAATGTCATTGGTTAACTCATCTATTCTTGTAATGTAACTGTTTTATTTCCAATAATAGCGATACAAACTACCGCTATATGACGCTTTCGGCAAGTATCTACACAAGAAAACACTAATTTAGTCAAACAAATTACTAAAATCCGCATCACAAACATTCTTTACCGCAGGGTGTTGAATCATTCTTTCTGCAAAGATAACGTAATACTCTTCTTTGAGGTCGTGCACGTTTGCTATTAATTGGAGTGGTGACTCTTCAAGTATTTCAGAAAGATAAAGGTTTGGCGCGAGAAAAATGACATCTTTATGAGATTGAGCAAAGGCTTTCATCAATGCTACATCATCAAACTCACCTAAAATATTTGCCCTAATACCTTGTTGATCAAACCATTGAGACACTTTTCGTCCCATTGATGTACGACTTCCAGGTACCAGAATTTTTCTCTCTTCTAAAACAGCCGGAAAATCGATATCATCAATTCTGCCATAACAAAAAAAGCTCAACGAACACTCACCCAGTTTTTTACTGTAGAGGCCGGGGCTTTGAGTCGAATCAACTGGACAGTCTGAAAGAATCATATCCAATTTGTGTTGTGACAATTGTTCGAGTAGTAGCTCATGGGTTGACTCAAAACAGCGCAGATGAATACTGTTATCTTCGGGGATTGTTGTCATGAGTACTTTGCTCACTAGACGCTTGGAAAGGGCATCCGCTACACCAACATCAAACAATACATTTGATCGTTGACTGTAGTTTACAATATCAAGCATCTCATAGCTTAGTCCAAACATTCTGTCAGAATACTTATATATTAGCTGGCCAAGTTCTGTTGGTTGAACATTTCGACCATTTCGTTTTGTGAGCTTTCCACCCACCCTATCTTCTAGTGCTTTTATCTGCCCTGTGACCGTTTGAGGGGTCAAAAACAGAGCATCAGCGGCTTTAGATACAGAACCTTGCTTGCACACCATCCAAAAATAGTAGAGATGATTATAATTCAAATGTGACATGATAATTTCCAAAAATCTTTTGACCTAGTTTACTTGATACACCGTGTTAAACCTAAATTTCGTTATATCCGAATTAAATCATAATAATGATTGGTTTTTCCGAGGTTTTATATGTCGAACATGACAGTAAATTTGGTGAGATGTGCACTTTTTTGTCAATTTGTTGGTTAACCTTATAAGAAAACATCAAGGTTAAAATGTTTTATCTATTAATTTTCATATAGATAGCAATTATTTCATACCATACACCCCCCCACAAAACGACGCCAAACTAAATCATCAATTTTATAAAAGTGTAATATTATTGAAATATTCATTCTCTACTATTCCGATCAGATAAGTAAACTGACTTAAATATGGTCCTGGAGAAAAAAATGAACCAAGCGACAACGAGCGCTACACCGCGACAAAACTCTATTAAGAATTTGATGCGGTGGGCGAACTTGGTATTCATGCTTTATTTACTTCTGCTTGCTGTTTCAATGGTAGGTGGTGGCTTCAAACTTGCTACTGGCGAGCAAGCTAAGACACTCTTTGAATTCGCTTCTCATCCCGTCGCGGGCCTAATGATAGGTTTAGTCGCAACGGCTCTCATCCAATCATCTAGTACTGTCACGTCTATCATTGTGGGCTTGGTAGCAGGTGGGTTACCTGTTGAAACAGCTATTCCAATGATCATGGGTGCCAATATAGGGACCACTGTAACCAATACCTTAGTCAGCCTAGGACATATGCGTTGCAAGGTTGAATTTAAACGCGCCTTTGCCAGTGCCACTGTTCACGATTTCTTTAATTTGCTTGCGGTGCTGATATTCTTACCAATCGAAATGATGTTTGGTATGTTAGAAAAAATATCCCATTGGTTAATTTCTCCTATGCTTGCCACTGGCGATATGAGTATAAAAGGGTTTAACTTTGTTAAACCTATCACTAAACCTGTCATATCAGCGCTCAAAGAGCCTCTCGGTGCATTTAGTGACAGTATTGCTGGTATCATTCTTATTGCCTTAGGTATCACTACCGTTTTCCTAGCGATCACTGTGATGGGCAAGTTAATGAAGAAACTGATGGTTGGTCGTGCAAAAGACATTCTTCAAAGTGCGATAGGTAAAGGTCCAATACACGGTATCGTATCAGGTTCCATTGTTACCGTTTTGGTGCAGTCTTCGTCTACGACAACAAGCTTGATGGTGCCACTCGTAGGTACAGGCGTACTCAAAGTGAGAGATATCTACCCATTCACCTTAGGTGCAAATATAGGTACTTGTATCACGGCTTTGCTCGCTGCAACTGCTGTAACGGGGGAATTTGCCGTATTTGCGTTACAGATTGCACTGGTTCATTTAACCTTTAATATCCTCGCAACTGTATTTATCTTTGGTATTCCATTCTTACGTGAATTACCACTTAAAGGTGCAGATATTATTTCAGATATGGCAATGAAAAATAAATCCGTCGTCGCTATCTATTTAATTGCTGTCTTCATTGTAATGCCGGGTGCCATTCTCGCTTTGACGACTTAATGTGATCCTAAACTGACTTAAATTAGCGGACTCTAAAAACATAGAACGAACAAGAAGCTAAGTAAGTTTATGTCCCGTCAGTTTTCCAGATTGATATAAAGTTCGCAGAAGTAAAAAATCCCCAGCCATCTTAGATGCTGGGGATTTTTAATTCATGTCTTCATAGAGTCGAGACTATACCGAAAACGGGTACTTAATCGCATCATGACTTTCGTAGCCAATCACTTCAAAATCATCTAATGTGACCCAAGTCTCCAAGTCTTCTAGAGATTGAATCTTAGGGTTTATTTTCAGTTGTGGTGCTACAAGAGGATCCCTTTTTAATTGAACGTTTCTCATCAGTTCTAATTGATCTTCATAGATGTGGCCATTAACTATCTTATGATAGGCCAGTCCCGCTTTTTTACCGGTAATCTGAGCAATAATAGCCAGAAATACATGTACCTGAACCATATTGAAATTAAGCCCCAGTGGCACATCACATGAGCGTTGAGTGCTATTCAAATACAGAGTATCACCTAGTAAAGAAAAGTGATGACTGTACATACAAGGCCTTAAACAACCCATGTGAAATTCACCAGGATTATAAAAATTTAAGATTTCACCTCGATCATCATTACCGCTCGTTAAATCATCAACAATTTTTTTTAGTTGATCGACAAAACCACCGTCTGGTTTAGCCCACCTACGCCCTTGAACACCATATACTCTGCCCATATCATCGTCACCTTTACGATATGGGTTCTGCAACCAAGCCTCATTTAAGTTTGCATTCGCATCCCAAGTTTTGGCGCCCAAATGGCGAAAATCTTCCGCATTATCATAGCCTCGAATATAACCAAGTAGCTCTGCAACAGCGGCTTTCCAAAAACTCTTTCGAGTTGTGACAAGGGGAAGTTGGTTATTACCTACATCATAGGTTAAATCCGCATTAATAACCGTAAGGCAACGCTTACCTGTTCGGCTATTTTCAATCCAAACCCCTTCGTCAACAATACGTTGGCATAAATCTAAATACTGCTTCACTTATTTACCTTTAACCGTTTGTTTACGACTATCTGTTTTGTACGCCCAAATCATCATCAAAATACCAATTATAATCATTGGAGAAGAGAGTATTTGTCCCATAGACACAAAATTACCAAATAACCCTAAATGCTCATCGGGTTCTCGGAAATACTCGACAATAAAGCGGAACGAACCATAACCAATTAGGAATAACCCCGATACCGCTCCTGCTGGTCGAGATTTTCGAATGAATACATTCAATATTACAAAGAGTACAATACCCTCTAGAAAGGCTTCATAAAGCTGCGACGGGTGTCTTGGTAAATAACCACCGCTAGGAAAAAGAACCCCCCAAGAAACATCAGTAACACGCCCCCAGAGTTCATCATTCATAAAGTTACCGAGTCGACCCAACCCCAAGCCAAAAGGAACCAGCGGAGCGACAAAGTCTGCAATACTGAAAAATGTACGGCGGTTCCGGTATCCATACCATCCCATTGCGGATATCACACCTATCAATCCACCATGGAATGACATACCACCGGTCCAGACTTTAAATAAATACAGTGGGTCGTCCAAAAACAGGTCAAAATGATAAAACAACACGTAGCCGATTCTGCCTCCTACCACTACACCTAAAAAACCGGCAAATAGTAAGTCCGATACTTGTTCTCTTGTCCATCCGCTATTGGGTTGATCCGCTCTTCTATTTGCCAACCAAATAGCAAACATAAACCCAAATAAATACATCAAGCCATACCAACGAACCGAAACAGGTCCAAGAGACACGAGGATAGGGTCAATCTGTGGAAACTCAATAAAGCCTTGAGCCATAATAATTTACTTCCTTAATTGCATAGCTGGCTATGCGGATAACAACATTTTACCCGCAACATCACGCAAAAATACAGCAAAGACACCCTTAAGACCAAAAGAACGTCTATTGCTTTCCTGCGCGAGTAAAACCTGCGAGATTCTTGTTTTCTAAATATTTCAACATCATAGTATATGTATCTTTGCTATATCGCTTAGTCAAAGCTTTGTCAGAAAATGATTTTAATTCTGCTGCGCTTGTTTGCCTCAATAGATATTTTACTCGGGCCACATTTGAGGTATTCATGCTTAACGAACGATATCCTAAACCAACAAGCAACAATGCACCAACAGGATCGCCAGCCAACTCACCGCATAAGCTCACCGGGATATTGTATTGATTACACGTATCAAGTATTTGCTTCAATGCCATGATAACGGCAGGGTGGATAGATTCATAAATATCAGAAACGCGAGAGTTATTGCGATCTACCGCCAGCAAATATTGGGTAAGATCATTACTCCCTACAGAAACAAAATCAACTTTATCCGCAACCATCGGCAGCAAATAGATCATAGATGGAACTTCAACCATGATACCTATCTCAGGTTTCGCGACTTTTGGCTCAACACGCTTAACTTCAGTAAACGCCTGATCGATAAGTTTTAACGCTTCGTCTAACTCCTGACAGCTAGACACCATGGGTAATAATATACGTAAGTTATCCAAACCAATGCTCGCCCGCAACATTGCCCTTAACTGAATAATAAATATATCTGGGTGATCTAACGTAAAACGTATGCCCCTCCAACCAAGAAATGGATTATCTTCTTCGATAGGAAGGTATGGCAGTGGTTTATCTCCGCCAATATCCAAGGTTCGCATTACCACTTTTTTGTTGATATACGCCTTTAGGACACGTCTATATTGTTGAGCCTGCTCATCCTCTGAGGGGAATCGATGCTGTAATAAAAATTGAATTTCTGTCCTGTAAAGACCGACACCATCAACGCCTTTGTTAATGGCTATATTTGTATCTGCACTCAGACCTGCATTTAACAATACTTCAATCTTTGTTCCATCATTAGTGCAAGCATCTTGACTAAGTTCTCCCTCAACCATTTGAGAAAGTTCAAATTCTTCACCTTGTAATGAACGGTATTCTTGTAATAACTGGTCATTGGGCTCAACCAAGATCTTACCGCTATATCCATCAACAACACCCATGCGACCGTGGATAGCTTCTGGTGATAGATTAGCGCCCATTATGGCAGGAACACCTAGTGCTCGAGACAAAATAGCAGCGTGAGAATTAGCGGCACCTTCCAGTGAAACAACCGCTAATAATTGTTCCTTAGGCACGCCTGCCAATATTGATGCGGTAAGCTCTCTAACAACTAAAATAACGGGCTTTTTCAGATCAATTTGACCAGATTCAGAATTGTGTAGAAAATAAAGCAACCTTTGCCCTAGCTCTTTAATATCCTGAGCTCTTTCGCGCATATACACATCACTCATTTGAGCAAATCGATGTGAATAGGTCTCCACGACTTGTCTCAACGCCCAATCGGCTCTATCACCTTTGTTTATCTGCGTTTTAAGATCCGCACGCAACATTGGGTCATTTAACAGGTGCGTGAATAAGTCAAAAATCGCCAATGCATCTTTATTTAACTCGCCATCGAATCTTTTGCGCATTCGCCGGAAATCGGTAATTGCATTCTCGATCGCCAACATTAACCATTCATGTTCTTGCTCGGTGTTTACAGCAGAGGCGGGTAAAACGTTTGAGAGTTCAGGTTGGGTATTGTCCCACCAGAATGGGCCTACAGCTACACCTGGAGAAGCCGCAATACCAGAGATGCTTATTGTCTTTTGTTCGGCAAGCAACCAATGGCCCTTCGTTTGGGCATGAGCAACGATAACCGCGACCTGTGCGGCAAGTGTCACCAAAAATGACTCTTCGATTTCACTAAACAATCGAGGCGATTTTTGCTGAATGACTAAAACACCTAAGACTTGTTTTCGGTGAATGATTGGCGTACCAAGAAATGAATGGTAAACCTGCTCACCTAATTGAGGAAAAAATTTATAATTTGGATGTTTTGATGCTTCCGCTAGATTTAACGGTTCGGCACTGCGACGCACCAGCCCCACAAGTGCCTCAGAGTAGTCTATATGAATAGAATGGCCTTGCAATTGCAGACCTTGAGTTGCCATTAACTCAAGCCGTTGCTGCTGATCATTGGCCAAATAAACAGTACAACAGTCTGTTTGCATCGCAAAACACGTTTCTTTAACCAAAAGGTTTAAAGCTTGATGAACATCATCAAGCCTTATAACCTTTTCAACTATATCCCTCAGCTGAGTTAGCATTGCTATCCTCTACGGTTTTTACGTTTACCTTTCGACTTTCGCTCCTTAAAAGGCATAGCTAAAGAAGCAAATTCTTTCATCGCACGCCTATAGACATCACGTTTGAATGAAACAACCTGCCTAACAGGGTACCAAAAACTAACCCAACGCCAACCATCAAACTCAGGGGTATTACCGCGTTGCATATTTACTTGCGACTCATCGCAAATCATGCGCAGTAAAAACCATTTCTGTTTTTGCCCGATACAAACAGGTTTAGAATCCCAACGAACAAGGCGCTTTGGTAGGCGATACCTTAACCAATGACGGCTTGTTGCTACTATTTTTACATCCTGTTTAGTAAGACCAACTTCTTCGTATAGCTCTCTGAACATTGCTTGCTCAGGAGTTTCTCCGTCATCAATTCCCCCTTGGGGAAACTGCCAAGAATGTTGCCCGTATCGTTTAGCCCAGAATACCTGACCATGGTTGTTACAAATCACGATTCCCACATTTAAGCGGTAACCATCGCCATCGATCACTGGCCAACCTCTAAAAAATTCTCGTTGGCATGATTTTTTCACATATCCCTAGATGTCGCAAACTTACAGTGTAAGTTTAGGTAATATTTATTAGCCAACACTCACTTTTGAATAAACTCTAGCCAATATGCTAGTTATCAACACTATCTAATGACACCTAACCAATTTATTCACTTTTTCTGTGAATAAGTTTGTGAAGAATTCCAGTGAACTAAATCCACTTGTTCATTCATTACACAAGGATAAAACACGCTTCACAAGAATAATTACAATAAATCATAATTTAACAACAGGTTACATAAAAACCAAAGGATCAAGCGTCGCTAAAAATGGCTAAAGATCTTCATCTTTTTTTGATCGGTTAAAGATCAACCATAGGGGTTCTTATCCACATCATTGATCCTAACTTTCATTATTTGACGATAATATCAACTCCAAAATCCGACCGAAACTACTGTTAATTGATCCAGTTGCAATTAATATTGCGTTTTTTCTATCAAGCCTGTGGATAACTAAGCTTCATCTCAAATAAAAGGCATAGATCCTCATAGATACTCTGTTCTTTCTCTGGAGTTTGTTACAATAACTTTTTTAGCCTAGTGGTCAATAATGAAACCAGAACCAAAAACCGAGGCAGAGCTCTTGCAAAGAGCGTTAGATATTGCAGGACTTTCATTTCTTGAGCTCGCAGAAGATGCGAATATGATCGTTCCTCCAGATTTAAAACGCGACAAAGGTTGGGTTGGTCAATTACTTGAATGGCACCTTGGTGCTACGGCAGGGAGCAAACCACAACAAGATTTCTTGGATCTAGGAATAGAACTTAAGAGCATTCCTATTAGTTACACAGGAAAACCACTAGAAACGACTTTTGTATGTGTCGCACCACTCGTCGGTGTACATGGTTTAACTTGGCAGACAAGCCATGTTCGACAAAAACTATCCAAAGTACTTTGGATCCCGATAGAAGGTGAACGTGAAATACCGTTAGCTGATCGTAAGGTAGGATCGCCGATCTTATGGTCACCGAACAAAGAAGAACAAGGTCAACTTCAACTAGATTGGGAAGAGTTAATGGAAATGATCGTTTTGGGCCAGGTAGAGCAGATAACGGCGAGACATGGAGAGGTTTTGCAGTTAAGACCCAAAGCAGCCAACAGTCGAGTCTTCACACAAGCTTATGGCGCAACAGGAAAGCCAATAAAAACGACGCCAAAAGGCTTTTACTTAAGAACTCAGTTCACTCATAAAATATTGAAGCGGCACTTTTCTTAACGCCGCTATCAAACGCCAGTCGATTACTTAATTTCTGACATCGGTAACCAATCTACCTTTACACCTGCTTGCAAAAACATATCTTGGCTAACATTGATTTTATCTTCCCAACGAGAGAGAAAATCTTCTGTTTGCTCAGGACAATGTACGCTAGCAATACCGGTCTGAATAATCTTCGCCGCACAATTTGGGCACGGAAAATGTGTCACCCAAATTTCACAGCCATCGAGATCCCGCTTAGCAAACAAAATCGCATTTTCTTCCGCATGGAGAGTTTTAAGGTATTTCATATCACGATCATCAGTACTAGCACTGTCTGAAACACCATGCGGATAGCCATTAAAACCAACGGATACGATGCGATTTTTTTCAGTAATTACCGCACCAACTTGTGTGGAAGGATCTTTACTCCATGAACCCACTAACTCAGCCATTTGAAAAAAACGCTGTGCCCATTTTGAAATCATTCTAACGTCCTCAATTATCGATCATTTATTCGACAAAAAATCATGGCCAACTACTGCTTGATCTTACTATCTCAAAGGCTAAAAAAGAACCAGCCAAATCAGAAAGATAAGACTAGCTCATTAGGTATGCAAGCGAAACTTATGTTTCGTGTGTGTTAACGTCCCCACGGAGACCAATTCGTTAAATAAATGTATTCGATAAAACGATGATCGATGTAGTCGATATCAATTTCTAATGTGTCTGCAAGGACATTTCTATATCATGATAAGGAATAGAGTCACCAATAGCACTGCATTCATCATCTGTGTTGTGCAAACGTAAATAGACAGATTCCACCCCTAACCGTGAAAGAACATCCTTAACTTGCTCAAGAGATGAAAAATGCATCGGTTCTCCATCTTTGTGAACGGGTTCCAATTTGTGCTTGTATTCCACCGCAAGTAGATAATTTGACAGATCTTCACAACCAATGACATACAGTTTTGGCGCAATATGTTTCCCAGAATGATCGGCATGTAACCAGTGTTCGAGCTGAATCTTTTGCATAGGATTCTCCTTTATTCATACTAAGCTTAGACCAGACTGCAACATTTTCTAATCATTCTTATTTTTCCAAGATGAAACCTGTTCAATATATTCAATAAAACAGTATCCAAAATAATTGATTTATAACATAGTCATCAACACTGACCACTCAAAAATCGTGTGAATTTGCATCGCTAAAACCACCCGATGACATTGAGCCCACTGAACTCATCCTATTGAATAATATGTATATTAATTATTTTTAATATTCAATACACTGATAACAAAGATGCGATTCATGCTTATCTAGACGACATAACATAAGCACTTGTTCGCTCATGTATTATTAAATCAATAGGTACATTGGTTTAGCAAATAGAGATAATCTTTAGGACTAAAGTAGTACTGGTATTTGAACATAAGCAATAAAAAACGTTTCTGTACATTAGTTATTCTTACGTACATTTGAAAATTGGAACGGGGGAAGCCTACCAAAAGCTAGAGCTCCCCCCAACCTCTACGTGACAATTCGAGAACGGTGTACGCGACGAAGATGACGGATACGACGTTCAACGATGATATGACGAGGTTGACTGTAACCAATAGTACGACCGTCAGTTTCAAGACCGATATCCTTTAATAGGTGTGCATTCTCCCAAGGGATATCATATACAGAACGGCGTAGCTTTCGCTTCCATACTCTTTCTTCTCTTTTCAGATCGGCTTTAACAAGAAGAACAGCAAGGTGTAAATAAATAGAACGACTCATATTTTTTCTCCAGTATGTCTGCTGGGAAAAATAACGTCTTAAAGGGGAATATTTGAAAGGTTCCCTATTTAGCTGCTATCTTTCCGCAGCCTTATAAGGTTTACGGACTAGTTAGTTATCAGATAGATCTATTCGCAAATCAGCCGCATGAGTTGCTGACATGGTTTGCGTTTTTAAGATCACAGAAGCGCAACAAAAATGAATTCGTTTTAACTGTTTCATATCGCGCCTCCTATCTAACTAATTAATCCAATTAAGAAATGTGTGAACTTCAGTTCACGGTGAAATTGTAACCAAATTGTTTGTTTCTTCAACCCTTTATTTAATTAAATTATAAAATATAACTAATATATCTAAATTTTTATGACTTATAGAAATCATCACAACTTATTACACTGTATAATCATGGCTTTACAGAGTAAAATACTGCCCTAAAAAGTTTCAGTGTTATTTACATAAAAGTGATAAATATAAATGACACTTACGTAGGCACTATTCTTTGGTTATGCTTATATCTGAAATAAAAAAAGCGCATCTAAATCTAAGTGCGCTAATGCCAATCATTTAAGACAAAGTTGTCATCGTCATTCCCGTGAAAACGGGAATCTGTGTGGGTTTAGATCCCCACTTTCGTGAGGATGACGCAGTTTGATCTCTTAAGTGAACAGCATTACATCTAAGTACGCGCCATTTTTTTACGAAGAATAAAGACTACATAGCTTCGGTTATAAGATTATGTTTATTGAGTAATCTGTACATAGTCGCTCTCGATACACCGAGCTCCTTAGCAGCAGGAGAGACCTGCCCATCATGCGACTCTAGAACATATATCAAGGCATCTTTTTCCGCATTCTCGCGAATAATTTTCAGGCTACGTTTTCCATTTGATATTTGAGGTAAATCCAGTTGTGGTAATTCGATAATATCGCTGTCAGACATCAACACTGCGCGTTTTATCTGATTCATAAGCTCTCTTACATTTCCAGGCCAATGATATTGAGTCATCGCCTTAACCGCTTCGTCTGAAAAGTCTTTTGCCTGCGCGTTGTACTCTTTGGAATACTCCTGCAAAAACTGCTTAGCTAAAATGCCAATGTCTCCTGCTCTTTCTTTAAGACTGGGAACGTTAATCCTTAAGACATTAATATAATGATACAGCTCGTCATTGAAATCTTTATCGACCAAAGCTTTTTCAATATCAGAGCTATATGCCGCCAATATTCTTACGTTAAGTTGTTTATTACCGTCGACTGTGTCTATCTTTCCTTCTTGCATAAAGCGCAAAAGATTCCGCTGCTGCGAGCGTGGTAACGTTAAGATGTCATTAAGAAAAAGCGTACCTTCATTTGCCTTTTCTAAGAAACACTCCACGCCTTCTTCTATGTCAATACCAAATATTTCTTCTTGCATTCTTGCTTCTGAGAGCGCGCCACAGTTCACCGTAATGAATGATTCTTTAGAACGTGCCGACATATTATGTATCGCTTTAGCTACGCTTTCTTTACCTGAACCGTTCTCACCGTAGATAAGAATACTGACATCCGTGGAACCGATTCGTCTCACTTGCTCTCTCAGGCGTTTAATCGATACCGATTCACCGGAAATCCCCATGTCTTTAGTGCTACCAAAATTAGGCCATACTTTTTTCTCTAATTTGAGCATGCCCAATTGGTGCCCTATCGTACTCATAAGCTGAGCATCTGGAATAGGAGAGGTAAAAAAATCAATACAAAAGTTAACGATGAACTGACAAATGGTGTCAGAACCAATTTGCGACTCTCTAATAAAAGCAATCCAACGAACGTGCTTGTGACTGCTCACTAAGTTGGCGATGCCATTTAAGCTGAATTCATCCTGACTTAAATCGACAATACCAATACAAGGTCCGATTTCATGTAAAAGTGTATCGGCCTTACGTAAGTCGCCACATCTTTGACATTGCCAACCAGCTTGTTCTAATACAGATAACCAAGGTTCGTGCTTACCGCTTACCACTACGAGTGAGCCGGGGACAGAATCCATACGGAATTGAGTTCCCATCAAAAATCCCTTATTGTTTTATGAGAATTACATTCAAACAAAGGGTTCAACATTCGAACCGCTAAGCCAGTCCTTACATTATCAAGACATTCGCTACAATTTACTGTCTCATTATTAAGACATAGCACATGTAAGCATTCCGTCAAGTTATGCATACATTTTTAGAACTAGTATCACATTAAAAAGCCCGCTCATTTGAGCGGGCTTTTTAAGCTAAATCAGCGAGTTTTCTAAGCTGGTTCTTGGAAAATTACCGTATCCGCTTTTTTCGTATACTGACCCATTCTATGGAAGTTCAAGTAACGGTAGGTATCTGATGCTGTAGCATCAAGTTGTTTAGCATATTCCAGGTACTCATCCTTAGTCGGAATTCTACCTAAAATAGCGCCCACAGCGGCGAGTTCAGCGGAAGCTAAGTAGACGTTTGCTCCAGTACCTAAACGATTAGGGAAATTACGAGTAGACGTAGACATGACTGTTGCGTTATCCGCTACACGTGCCTGGTTACCCATACACAGCGAACAACCCGGCGTTTCAATACGCACCCCTGCTCGACCAAAAATACCATAGTATCCTTCTTCCGTAAGTTGGTCCTTATCCATCTTAGTTGGTGGTGCAATCCATAGGCGAGTATCAAGTTGCCCCGTATAATTGTCCAAGAGCTTACCAGCAGCACGGAAGTGACCAATGTTAGTCATACATGAGCCAATAAAGACTTCGTCAATCTCTGTGCCTTGTACGTCTGATAACACACGAGCATCATCCGGATCATTCGGAGCACAAAGAATGGGCTCACTGATGTCCGCAAGGTCAATCTCTATTACATGCGTATATTCTGCATCGCTATCCGCTTCCATCAACTCAGGGTTCGCGACCCACTCTTCCATCGATTTAATACGGCGCTCTATAGTACGACGATCACCATAACCTTCGGAAATCATCCACTTAAGCATAACAATGTTCGAACTGAGGTATTCAGAAATCGATTCTTTGGACAACTTAACCGTACAACCAGCAGCTGAACGCTCAGCAGAAGCATCAGACAATTCAAATGCTTGTTCTACCGAAAGATGCTCAACACCTTCAATTTCTAACACTCGGCCTGAGAATTCATTGATCTTACCTGTTTTCTCAACCGTCAATAGACCCTGCTTAATTCCGTAGTAAGGGATAGCATGAACCAAATCACGTAATGTGATTCCTGGTTGCATTTCACCTTTAAAACGTACCAAGATAGATTCTGGCATATCCAACGGCATAACACCCGTCGCGGCAGCAAACGCAACCAAACCAGAACCCGCAGGAAAAGAAATACCTAGAGGAAAGCGTGTATGAGAATCACCGCCAGTACCGACAGTATCAGGCAGTAACATCCGATTTAACCATGAGTGAATTACACCATCTCCAGGACGCAAAGAGACACCTGCACGATTCATAATAAAATCTGGCAACGTATGATGCGTATTCACATCAATCGGTTTTGGATAGGCGGATGTATGACAGAATGATTGCATCACTAAATCAGCTGAGAAGCCTAAACACGCCAAGTCTTTTAGTTCATCACGAGTCATAGGACCTGTCGTATCTTGCGACCCAACTGTTGTCATCTTAGGTTCACAATACGTCCCAGGACGTACACCATCTACACCGCACGCTTTACCAACCATTTTCTGAGCTAACGAATAGCCTTTACCTGTGTCCACAACCTCTACAGGTCGGCGGAATACGTCTGAAGTATCTAGGCCTAGCGAGACACGAGCACGATCTGTTAGTCCGCGGCCGATGATAAGTGGGATACGGCCACCGGCACGAACCTCATCAATCAGCACGTCCGTTTTCAATTCAAATTCAGCTAAAACTTCGCCACTTTCATGGCTCTTCACCTGACCTTTGAATGGATAAACGTCGATTACATCACCCATATTAAGCTTGGAAACATCGACCTCAATTGGTAGTGCTCCAGCATCTTCCATTGTGTTAAAGAAGATAGGTGCAATTTTACCACCAAGGCAATAACCGCCTGCTTTCTTATTCGGAACGTTAGGAATATCATCGCCCATGAACCAAAGTACAGAGTTGGTTGCCGACTTACGTGAAGACCCGGTACCCACAACATCACCAACATAGACTAATTGATGACCTTTTTCTTTTAGAGCGTCGATCTGCTTAATAGGACCAATTGTCCCTGCTGCATCGGGATTAATTCCTTCACGCGCATTTTTTAGCATCGCTAATGCATGAAGTGGTATATCAGGACGAGACCATGCGTCGGGGGCTGGTGAAAGGTCATCCGTATTCGTTTCACCGGTTACTTTAAATACCGTTAAGGTAACTTTTTCTTGTAGTTTAGGTTTTGATAAAAACCATTCAGCTTCAGCCCAAGAGGTAAGTACCTGTTTAGCGTGCTCATTTCCTGATTTTGCTTTTTCTTCAACATCATAGAATGAATCAAACATTAACAAAGTATGCGAAAGTGCTTTCGCGGCAATGGGAGCCAAACCTTCATCGTCTAGAAATCCGATAAGAGAATCAATGTTGTAACCGCCTTGCATTGTTCCAAGCAGTTCGGTGGCTTTTTCTTTGCTTATTAACGAGGAAGATACTTCACTTTTAGCAAGTGCCGTTAAGAAACCTGCTTTTACATAAGCGGCTTCATCTACACCAGGTGGAATTCTGTTTTCAAAAAGATCAAGAATAATGGATTCTTCACCCTTTGGTGGGTTCTTTACAAGTTCTACTAGCGCAGTAACTTGTTCAGCATTTAGGGGTTGAGCGACAACTCCCTCAGCAGCACGCTCTTCGACGTGTTTACGATAGGCTTCAAGCACGACTTCTTCCTCTCATTACGGTTTGTATATAAAAACAAACATCCTTGGAAATATGGCTTACCACCATTTTTATTGTTGATTTGTCCCAAAACATCAACAGTGGCAATGGCCAAACTGTGCGTAGAGAATAGCAAATTTAACGAAAAATTAAAATCTAATCAATTTGACCAACATAGCAACTTACGACTAAAGTTCTACTAAAAACCATTAACAAACTTTAAACTCTAAAGGGCAATACAACATCAATATGTATGGCCAACAATCAAGTAATACGACTGGTAATGATCTTCTGTCAAACCATATGCAAACACAATTGGTCCTATTGGGGACGCAACACCTGCAAACACAGATCCTGCGGTATACAAGGGCGCATCTGAAAAAGAGATGTCGGTGTCTGACCACACTCCACCATACTCCAAAGATGCACCAAAATAGACAGGCGCCGTAAAGAGACCAAAATCGTTTTCAAACCATTTGTATCGATAAACGATACTACCAAAGAGTAAGTTTTCCCCTACTAAACTATCTCTAGAGACGCCAGACAATCGTAAAAAACCACCAAGTTCTTTGGGCTGGATAGGAGGGTTGTTACCGGTTTTGTCCTCAACTAGGCCATATTCAAGACCCGCAACAAAGGTGTGCTTATCAATACTATATGCACCACGCACTTTGGTCGAAATCTCATGAACCGTATCATTGTTGTATTCGATTTCATCACCTCCGCCAGTATCCGATATGGAACGTCCACGTACACTGTCATCCGAGATGAAATATTCTAAATCAACGAGAAAACCTGAAGTGGGTAGACTGTAATCATCCAATGTATCCAGTCGAAAACGAGCAAAAGGGCCTTGGCGAGTGTAACTAACATCACCAAAAACTGGCAGTGTGGTTAGGTTGGCTTCACCCTCTATATATCGAAAGCCAACATAGGTGGAATGCCAAAATTTAGGCTGATAACCTAACGCCGCTTCAAGCGTCAAATCGGTATAAGTCGTCGATAGTGAATTCTCTGTCATATCTAAAGAACTGCCCGATCCAAACCCTTCGACGGGTGTGTTTTTTTTATCTTTACTATACGTTACGCTAGCTAAACTTATTATATTAGGATTAAACAGAAACGGAGATGTCCATACTAAGGCGATTCTTCTATCTGTTCCCAAGTCCAAATTAAGCTTTAACTCGGCACCCGCGCTATTTAAACCAGTAAAATTAGTCGACACGCCAAGAGAATATTGACTATCTGAAGTGAAATCTTCTTCTAAGAAAAATCGAAAATTCATATAGTTAGGCCCCCACCCTTTCTCTTTTATATCGACAACTAAATTGGTTTCATCGTTGTCTGTTTCAAAATGGTAGGTGACCGTTTCAAATCGGTCTAGAGCATAAAGATTACGAACTTTTTTCTCCATTACTTCTGTTGGTATCTTTTCACCCGTTTGAATGCCGAGCCTATTGAGAACCAAACGATCATCGTAATGTGAATTATTATTAAGTGTAATACGATCAATGATCAGTTCATCACCATAAGTCAGCGTTCGTCTCGCCTCTTCTTTTTCGTCAATATAGTTTTGGTACTGAGATGTTGATATTGAATAACGGGACAGCTTCTCTTTTTCCTTGAAGGCAACCTCATAACCTTGGATATAAGCCTCTGGCATTTTATCAAATTCCATCGTATCCATGTTACCAACAGTAGGACTTAATAATGTATCTTGCTCGGTCAATAATTTTATCTGGTCATCCGTTGTTCGGCGGACAAGGTAGTTTGAAAGTTGGCCTCCAACTGCGACAAAATTTTCTATCTCGTCTTCATTGTAATATTCGCTGCTTATATCAACGGCAATAACTATATCTGCACCCATTGCTTTCGCAAGAGCAACAGGCATGTTGTTCGTCACTCCGCCATCAACGAGTAATCTTCCATCTATTTCGTAGGGAGGTAACGCCCCTGGAACGGACATGCTAGCCATCATTGCATCGGTCAATAAACCTTTATCGATGACCACTTCCTCTAGTTTAACGATATCGGTTGCCACGGCACGATACCGAAGAGGCAGTTGATCAAAAGAGTCAAATTTAGGCAGATTACCGGCGGTTTCTCGCAGTATCTCCATCATTCCTTGGCCTTGGACAACACCTTTTGGGGAACGAAATTCTCCAAAACCAACTCCTAAGTCGGCATTAATCTGATAGTGATCTTCATGGATTTTTTCTATGACTCTTCTTTCACTTCTATCAACTCTATCTCGATAGCCGCTATTCCACTCGGTTGAATAGATAAGTGATTCGATCTCATCAGCACTCATGCCTGTCGCGTAGAGCCCACCAACATACGCCCCCATACTCGTGCCAGTAATAATATCTACTGGTATGTGCATTTCTTCCAGGGCTTTAAGTACACCAATGTGTGCAGCACCTTTCGCTCCACCTCCGGCTAAAACAACGGCAATTATAGGGCGTTTATCTTTATCTGTGGTGCCCTCGTTTAATGCAGGCATACTCTCACCTTTGGCCAATGCCAACGGTGAGAACACTGAACTCATCACAATAACGATAATTGAACAACAAAACAGGCGTACCTTTTCCACATCAAATCCTTTTACATATCGGAAAAATCAAACAGATAATAGAATGACTATAAAGCATCCCATTGTTAATCAAAAAGATTCTTTAACCACTGTGTAGGCGAGCTCTCACACGATTTTTTCAATGTACCACTTGCATCCCACACGGGCAGTTTGAACTCATTCCCACACTCTAATTTTAGACCGCCATTTTTCTTCTTAGCATAGCCCATTGTCGTCACACCTTTTGGCCAAGGTAGCTGCAATCGTTGTGGTATTCTGAAAGATAAATACTCGTTATATACTCGTAACGCACCAGTAGAACCCGTCAGTTTTGTGGGTTTATTATCGTCCCTTCCTACCCATAAAGTCACAACTTCTCGGCCATCGACACCCACAAACCAACTGTCCCTACTGTCATTGCTTGTGCCCGTTTTTCCAGCTAAACCTGCCCAACTAAACTGATTCTGCAGATACCTTCCGGTACCTTCTAATACGGCCTTCTTCATAACATAGGTTGTTAACCATGCGGCTTGTTCATCAACGGTAACCTGTTTCCTTGGCATTGACTGATAATGTATCGCATCATTCAGATCTTTTACTACCCGCAAAGCACTAAGCGGTGCTCGCTGACCAGAGTTTGTTATTGTTTGGTACATCTGAGCGACCTGATAAGGCGTCAATGAAAATGAACCTAAAAACATAGAAGGTACGGGCCGAATCTCTTTTCTATCAACGCCCAACGCTTCCAAAGTATCGGTCACATTAGGAATGCCTAACTTAAGTCCCAATCTCACTGTTGGAATATTAATCGATTTAGCCATGGCTTGATAGAGCGGGACTGAACCTCGGAACTTGTTATCGAAATTTTTCGGTTTCCATACCGTTCCTTTACTGCCTTTCAGTTGTATTGGTTCATCTTTTAACGTGGTCGCAAGAGTATATTCATCTGGGTATGATAACGCGGTTAAATACACCGCTGGTTTTACAAGGGAACCAATTTGTCGACTCGCATTTAACACTCTATTAAAGCCGTCATAACCGGTCCTTTTTCCTCCCACCATTGCTCTAATTTCGCCCGTTTTCCTGTCAACGGCAATAGCAGCCGCCTCAAGTCCTACTCCATTCTTCTTTTCCAAGTCTGGTAGTTTTCTCTCAATCGCTTTCTCTAACATAGTTTGAGATACAGGGTCTAAGGTAGTAAATAGAGTCAACCCTGCGAACGTAGTAAACTCTCCTCCCAGTTTTTCCGCTAGTTCGTTCTTGAGTTGTTGAAAATAAGCGGGTTGTCGACTTGCTATTTTAGGATTATCTTGGATATCTAAATCACGGCTAACGGCTTGATTATATTGACCAGCAGTCACATAATCCTGCTGCATCATCAGTCTCAAGACAAGGTCTCTTCGCTTTTTAGCACGCTCAGGGTTTTTTATTGGATTATAGTAAGATGGGCCTTTTACCATGCCAACAAGGAGAGCAAGTTGGTCATATCTGAGCTCTTGTACCGGAACGCCAAAATAAAGACGAGATGCCAAACCAAAACCGTGTACTGCAAGCCCGCCACTTTGTCCTAGATAAACCTCATTTAGATACGCTTCCAATATCCTATCTTTGTCATAACGGTAATCAAGAATTAGTGCAATATACGCTTCACGAACCTTCCGCCAAATCGTTTTCTCTCTTGTTAAAAAAAGGTTTTTGGCTAACTGTTGGGTTAACGTGCTACCACCTTGAACTGTTCGCCCAGCTTTAACATTCGCCACTAAAGCTCGTAAGATGGAGGTCGGCGATACACCATCGTGTTGATAAAAATCTCTATCCTCTGTCGTTAATAGTGCATCAACTAAAAATTCTGGGAACTGATTGCGTTTCAAATAGAGACGAGTTTCACTCACCTCTTTCTCTAACATTCCAAGCATCTTCGGTTCTATACGTAAAAAACCAAGGTCACCTTTTTGCTCTAATGATTGAATTCGATTGAGCCCCAAATTGTCAAAATGAAGCATCACGTGCCTATCTGGCTGAGGGCCGTCTTCAAAATCAAACGGGCGACGAATCATTTCTACTTTTGTTGATGATGCAGAGTACTCCCCCGCATGCCTGGGGTTTCGAACCTTTTTATAAGCTAACGCATCCAACTCTTGTTTCATCTCTTTAATGCTAAATTCCATCCCAGGAGACAGATGTAAAACACGAGCATAAACAACCGTAGGCAGATCAAAAAGTTGTCCTTCGAAGCGCTCTTTTACTACAGAATCAAAGTAGATGCCGACAAACACAATGATTGCGCCACCAGCAACCGAGACCTTCCACGCTAAGCTCCACAAATTTCTTAACCAACCTCGTTTGGTTGGTTTTCCTTTAGTGGCTCGTTTACTTGACGATTTTTTCGCTACAGGCCGCTTAGTCGGCGCCTTCTTTTTCGGTGCGACTTTTTTCGTCGTTAATGTTTTTATCGGAGCTGTTTCTTTCTTATTTATCATGACTTCAACTGTCGTTTAGTTTTTGTTGTCGCAATATGATTAGCAGGATCGTCAGGCCAAGGGTGTTTAGGGTATCTTCCCTTCATCTCTTTTTGCACCTCTTTGTAACTTCCCATCCAAAAACCAGCCAAATCTGCTGTTATCTGTAGTGGGCGGTGGGCTGGTGACAGCAATTCCAATACTATCCGTTTTCGCCCATCAGCAATAAGTGGTGATGTTTTCTCACCAAACACTTCCTGCATACGAACCGAGACCATGGGTTCTGCTCCTGCTTTATAAATTATTTTCTTATTGCTCCCTGTTGGAACCTGATAGTACATCGGCAATAAACCATCAATCTCTTTATTCAAAGGCCAACCAAGATAAGTCAGTAAGGCCTGAGTGAGATCTATGCGTTCAAGATTCTTTACGCTCACTTTACCTACCATAAATGGCTCTATCCATTTTTCCAAATGCTCGACTAAGCCATGTTCAGTTAGGTCAGGCCACGATTTTTCACTGAACCAATCTGAACCGCAACGCATTCGTTCTAAGAGAGCCAAACTAGCCGGTGTCCAATTCAAACACGAAAGTCCTTTTCGACGAACAAAATTAAGTAGAGCTTGTGTCATTTTTTCTGCATTAGGTTTCGGAAGTACTTCTTTTTTTATGATCAACTTTCCTAGTTTCAGTTGCTTTTCGGCGACAAGCTGCCCTTTATTCTCATCCCAATCTATACATTCAATAGAATCGAAAACGGATGGATTGAATTGATGTAATTCTTCTATGTTTACATTTACGGCTAAAAATACCCTACTCGCATCCTGCCAGCTTCGCATTAGGTCAATGGCAACAACATACTCGTTTGTAGATAAAGGTTCCAAATCATCAATAGAGGCCCCATGTCCATTAGCCAACAAAAACTGTCCATCCTGTCCTTTTCTATGTTGAGCAATTCGATCTGGATACGCCAGAGCTAGGCAGAGCCCAGCTTCCTCTTCTTTTATACAACGTAGTGAAAAACTAGTACCCATTTTTTCAGCTAATTGCCTTGCTCTACGTTCAATGACACTTTGCGATCTATTTTTTTTATGCTTTAGCGCATACAGTGATTGAGCGATATCTACATGCACTTGTGTAGACTCTTCTACAATCGGTATCAAAGCCAATGCCGTAGACAACAAAGCCTCATTTATTTGGCGTATTTTAACTAACATCGCAGCAAGTCTGGGGTCAATTCCGAGTTTTTGAGCAGATTTCCCAAGTGATGTTAGTTGTCGTGCACCGGACACTAGTCCTAGCTTTTCAAGTAACGTAAAGCCTTGTTCTAGGCTTGTTGTCAAAGGCGTATCTAGCCAATGAAGTTCATCTGCCTTTATGGTTCCCCATTGGATTAACTCCAAGCATAGCGACGAAAGATCACTATGCCGTATCTCTGGTTCTGGTGCCAAAGCAAATTGTTTGAATTGATCTTCGCTATATAAACGAATACAGACACCATCTTCAAGGCGGCCGGCTCTCCCCGCTCTTTGTATAGCAGAAGATTGTGCAATTTTAACCTCTTCTAATTTCGTAACCCCAGTCCTTAAATCAAACCTAGCCACTCTCTCGAGCCCTGAGTCAATAACGATACGTATACCTTCAATTGTTAACGATGTTTCGGCAATATTCGTCGCGAGCACAATTTTCCGGTGTCCCTTGGGGCTCGGCGCAATTGCCTGCTCTTGCTGTTGAAACGTTAATCGTCCGTAAAGAGGATAGACCTCCGTTTTATCATCCAGTGTTCCAAGCTCTAACGCCAACTGCTTAATGGCTCCAACACTTGGAAGAAAAACTAAAATGGAACCTTGTTCATTTCGCACTGCCTGCAAAATGACGTTGGTCATACTCGGAATTAAGCGCTCGTTGACACGCAGTGGCGAATAACGATAGTGAATTGGAAAGCCTCTTCCGTCAGATTCAATATACGCAGCTCGAGGAAGGAGGCTTTGTAACGCCTGTTGATCTAGCGTTGCCGACATCACGACAATGGTAAGGTCATCCCTTAACGCCTCTTGCACCTCTAATGCAAAAGCAAGAGAGGTGTCAGCATGGATACTTCTTTCATGAAACTCATCAAATATTAGTAGATCGACACCTGAAAGCTCAGGGTCAGACTGAAGCATGCGAGTCATTACCCCTTCGGTCACTATTTCAAGTTTGGTATTCACCCCCACCTTTGTTTCACCTTTTACACGAAACCCGACTTGTTCTCCTACTTTTTCACCAAGCTGCTTTGCTAAAAAATAAGCGATATTTCTCGCCGCTAGACGTCTAGGTTCCAGCATGATTATTTTACCTTTAATCACCTTATGTTTAATCAGCTGAAGTGGGAAATAGGTTGACTTCCCTGCACCCGGTTGAGCTTTAAGGATGATTTGGTCACTCTTTTCGACATGAGTTAACAGATCTGAGATAACAGTTTCAATTGGTAGTTGTGGCAAGGTGAAACCTTATGATTTACTAGTTAAACAAGATTGTAATGAAAACAGTGAAAAGATGCACTTTGAACCTAAGTTAGAACCTGCCACATTAATCAAACGCTATAAGCGCTTTTTGGCTGACATAGAACTTCCATCAGGAGAAGTTCGTACCATACACTGCGCAAACACTGGGGCGATGACGGGCTGTGCTGACGCAGGCAATACCATTTGGTATTCAACTTCTGACAATCCGAAGCGAAAATATCCAAATAGTTGGGAGCTCAGTCAGAACGCAAATGGTGAAAATATCTGCGTAAATACCGCTAGAGCAAATAATCTTGTGGTTGAAGCAATCAATAGCAATGTCATTTTGGAACTTTTAGACTACGATAAATTGAATACAGAAGTTAAGTATGGCAGTGAAAACAGCCGTGTAGACATTTATCTTGAAGGTCAGGGCAAAGCCCCTTGTTACGTAGAAGTCAAAAGCGTCACGTTACTAGAAAATAGTGGACAAGGGTACTTTCCTGATTCCGTGACAACTCGTGGTCAGAAGCATCTGCGTGAGCTCACAGAAATGGTTAATTGTGGTAACAGGGCGGTACTTTTTTTTGCTGTTTTACATTCAGGCATTGAAAAAGTGTCCGTTGCACACCATATAGATGCAAATTATTCACAATTACTAAAACAAGCAAAAGAAGCTGGTGTTGAAATACTCTGTTATAAAGCAGAGTTATCAAGCCGTGAGATTCGCCTCGTTTCCTCTATCGAGTTTATCGATTAATAAAAAATGATGCAGACCTCACACAGAAGGCAATTATGAAATTTCTTAATTTGCTTCCAGCTTTTCTTTCTGCTATAGATACCCGCCTAAAATTAACTACAAGTCAGTTGATGTTGGTGTAAGTAGGAGACGTGGTATGCCAGAAAAGAAAAAAGCGCTAGGCATCCTAGCCATTGCAGGCGTTGAGCCTTACCAAAAAAAAGCTGGTGAAGAGTACATGTCACCAGAACAGATGGATCATTTTTCCAAGATCTTAGGAGCTTGGCGTGACCAACTTAGAGATGAAGTTGAACGGACTGTGCACCACATGCAGGATGAAGCAGCTAACTTTCCAGATCCAGTTGATAGAGCTTCACAAGAAGAAGAATTCAGTCTTGAATTACGTAACCGAGATCGTGAACGTCGTTTAATCAAAAAAATTGAAAAGACGCTCAATAAGATCGAAGAAGATGATTTTGGATTCTGTGAGTCTTGCGGTGTTGAAATCGGTATTCGTCGATTAGAGGCTCGCCCAACAGCCGATCTTTGTATCGATTGTAAAACCCTTGCGGAAATGAAAGAAAGACAGATGCAAGGTTAATCTAAGAGTAAAAACTGAAGGGAGCCTTGGCTCCCTTTTTCTTTTACTACACCGAGTTAATTATGAGCTATATAGGTCGTTTCGCTCCATCACCTTCAGGCCCGTTACATTTTGGATCACTTGTTGCGGCTCTTGGTAGTTATTTTCAAGCCAAGTCGAACAGCGGAACATGGTTGGTTAGAATGGAAGATCTCGATCCACCAAGAGAAATACCTGGAGCCGCCACCCATATCCTAAAGACACTCGAAGCATACCATCTCTATTGGGATGGCGATGTGATGTATCAGAGTCAACGTCACAACGCATATCAACAAAAGATTGACGAATGGTTAGTCACTGGGCAGGCCTATTATTGCCAATGCAGTAGAAAACAGATTAAGGTTCAAGGTGGTTTTTATCTTGGAACCTGCCGGGACAAAAAAATAACCACCCAGAAAGACTGCGCTATACGAATACGAGTGGATAACCCAATAACGTATTTTATCGATTCTGTTCGAGGTAAGATAAATATCCCTGATGCGTTAGCTTCTGAAGACTTCATAATCAAGCGCCGAGACGGATTATTTGCATATAATTTAGCGGTTGTGCTCGATGACATAGCACAAGGTATAACCGAAGTAGTTAGAGGTTCAGACCTCATCGAACCAACGGGACGTCAAATTGGTCTTTATCGGCTTCTAAACATGACGCCAATTAGTTATTTTCATCTACCATTGGCGATTGATGCATTTGGGCATAAACTGTCCAAACAAAATCATGCGAAAGCCATTAATTTGCAACAACCAAAGCCTACTCTTATTCAGGCAATGCAATTTTTAGGTTTTGTTATTCCTCAAGAGATTCAAGAGGCAACATTGGATGATATTTTGACATGGGGATGCTCAAACTGGTCAATTAACGAACTGTCACCGGAGATCAAGATCACAACACCATTCTCAAATGGTGCTCCGTAGGCTATTATTAGCACCGTTTTGGCATTAGCACATGAAATTCAAATTAGAATTGCTTAATTTGACTATAAATGCCAACTGGAAAACAATGAAATATATAACTATTGGCAGACAAAACCATCCAACTAACAAATAATATATTGGAGAAATCAAGCTGAACATTATCAATCGAAATGAGCACGGAGTTTCCCGTAAAGACATTAGTGACAGTGCATTAAAGGTGCTCTATCGCCTTAACAATGCTGGATTTGATGCATTCTTAGTTGGTGGTGGGGTAAGAGATTTACTTTTAGGTCATAAACCAAAAGACTTTGACATTGCCACAAATGCCACTCCAGAAGAGATTCGCGCATTATTTAAAAACTGCCGCCTGATTGGTCGAAGATTTCGCTTAGCTCATATTATGTTTGGCCGCGAAATTATCGAGGTCGCAACATTTCGTGGGCATCATCAAGAGCCAGCTAAGAATGTCTCCGCGCAATCTGACGAGGGCATGTTACTCCGAGATAATGTATACGGGACCATTGAAGAAGATGCAGAGCGTCGAGATTTTACAATCAATGCCATGTATTACAGTATTGCTGACTTCAGTATTCAAGATTTCGCCGGTGGTAAAGAAGATCTCGATGATGGATTGATCCGTCTTATCGGAGACCCTGAAACTCGATACCGTGAAGATCCTGTTCGAATGCTGAGAGCCGTGCGTTTCGCTGCCAAATTAGATATGGATATTTGCGAGACAACCGCAGATCCTATCCTCGATCTAGCCTATTTGCTCGAAGACATTCCATCTGCTCGCCTTTTTGAAGAATCACTTAAGCTCCTTCAATCTGGACAAGGTTTCGAAACCTATTTATTAATGAGAGATTACGATCTCTTTAAAGCGCTCTTTCCACTTGTTGCTGAAGAATTTACTGACGAAGGTGACTCAGAAACTGAGCACATGATTGAACTTGTTCTAGACTCGACAGACAAGCGAATCAATGAAGGTAAACGAATTAACCCTGCCTTTATGTTTGCCGCCCTACTTTGGTATCCACTTAACCGAGTCGCACGTCAGATGATGGAAGAAAAAGGCCTCGCGTATTACGATGCCATTATGGAAGCAAGCAATGTCGTATTGGATCAACAAGTAAAGAATATTGCGATACCAAGAAGACACACCGCAACTATCAGAGAAATTTGGCAGCTTCAATTAAGGCTACCAAGAAGAAGCGGTAAGAGAGCGACACGCCTTATGGAACTTAACAAGTTCCGTGCAGGGTTTGACTTTTTAGAGATGCGTGGTGAAGTCGAACAGGGTGAGGCAAAAGAACTCGCTAAATGGTGGCAGACCTACCAAAACTCCGGACGAAATACGCGTCAAGCAATGAGTAACGATTTAGGAGACGACAAACCAAGCTTTCGTCGCCGTAAGAACTATCGCAACAAGAAAAGCAAACCAGAGTAATGATAACGGTCTATATTGCGATTGGCAGCAATCTAAATGATCCTGTCAATCAGACAAAAAATGCAATAGAAGCATTGAAAAATTTGCCAAAGACCCAATTTATACTGGCATCATCACTGTATAATAGTGCCCCGATGGGACCACAAAATCAGCCCGACTATATTAATGCTGTTGTAGCGATAAAAACAGAATTGACGCCCATACAACTACTTAACGCAACACAAGCGATTGAGTTAGAGCATGGTCGTGAGCGTAAAGACGAACGCTGGGGATCCCGTACCTTAGATTTAGACATTCTACTTTATGGCAACTCAACGATAAATTCCGAGCGCCTTGTCGTTCCTCATTATGGAATGAAAGTGAGAGAATTTGTTCTCTACCCGCTCGCAGAAATTGCACCAAATTTGAAGCTTCCAGATGGAACCGAGCTATCAAATCTACTACTTCAAGTAGATAGAAATGGCCTAAATGTTTGGCAATAATAGTCCATTCCATCTGAAAAGGATTACACATGAAAAAAATCACTATTAACGATCTGATCACTTGGAAAAGGGAGGGTCGTAAATTTGCTTCATCAACGGCATATGATGCAAGCTTTTCTCAACTTTTTGAACAACAAGAAATACCCGTACTGCTCGTTGGTGACTCTTTGGGGATGGTACTCCAAGGGCAGAATAATACCTTACCTGTCACCATAGAAGATATGGCTTATCATACCCGTAGTGTGCGTGCAGGAAGCCCAAACAGCCTACTGATGACCGACATGCCATTTATGAGTTATGCAACGCATGAACAAGCGGGTCGAAATGCTGCAAAGTTAATGCAAGCCGGCGCTAACATGGTGAAGTTAGAGGGTGGCGACTGGTTAGTTGATACGGTTAAATTTCTAACCGACCGTGCCGTTCCTGTATGCGCTCATTTGGGATTAACACCACAATCTGTCAATATTTTTGGTGGCTATAAAGTTCAGGGTAGAGATCAAAAAAAGGCGGACCAAATGGTTCGTGATGCTATTTCAATGCAAGAAGCAGGCGCTCAAATTGTTCTTTTAGAGTGTGTACCTGCCGAACTAGCAAAAAGAATCACCCAAGCCGTTGACGTACCTGTTATCGGCATTGGTGCGGGAAGCGATACAGACGGCCAAATTTTGGTAATGCACGATATGTTCGGTATTTCCGCTAATTATATGCCTAAGTTCTCTAAAAACTTCTTAGCTGAAACAGGAGACATCCGTAAAGCGGTTTCTCTCTATATCTCAGAAGTACAAGATGGTACTTTCCCTGGTTCTGACCACACCATCGCTTGAGGAATAATATAATGCAAACAATCTCAGATATTTCCTCTCTTCGAGAGCAAATTACTCTTCTGAAACGTGACGGTAGAACTATTGCCTTTGTCCCTACAATGGGCAACCTTCATGAAGGGCACTTAACGCTAGTACGTAAAGCAAAGGAATATGCTGATGTTGTTGTGGTGAGCATTTTTGTTAACCCAATGCAGTTTGAACGAGCAGACGATCTAAATAATTATCCTCGCACTTTAGACAAGGACTTAAGTAAACTGAATGGCGAGAGTGTCGAACTCGTGTTTACACCAACCCCTGAAGTAATGTATCCAGAGGGCTTAGATAAACAAACCTTTGTCGAAGTACCTAAGTTATCACATATGCTTGAAGGTGTTTCTCGTCCCGGTCACTTCCGCGGTGTGGCCACGATAGTAACCAAGTTATTTAATGTCGTTAGGCCCGATTTTGCCTGTTTTGGTGATAAAGATTTCCAACAACTTGCTGTTATTAAACAGATGACCGAAGACCTTTGCTTGGGCACCGAGATTATCGGTGTGCAGACCGTTAGAGAATTAGATGGTTTAGCGATGAGTTCTCGCAACGCACTTCTCACTATGGACGAACGTCAGCGTGCTCCTGTATTAGCAAGAACAATGCGTTGGATAAGCAGCCAAATTCGAGGAGGCAGACACGATTACGATTCAGTCATTGAAGATGCAGAAGACCAACTAAGAGCAGCAGGTCTACACCCAGATGAAATATTCATTCGTGATGCGAAATCGCTTTTGGTTGTTGGTGAAGAGACATCTCAGGCCGTTATATTGATATCTGCTTTCTTAGGTAAAGCAAGATTAATTGATAATCAGGTACTTGAGTTAGTTGCGGAAGAAAAAGAACAAGAGTAATACCAATGATGCGTTCAAATTGTATTTTATTTCGTCGTTTCTATTACCAATATCGATAAATAAAAATAGCTATCAGCAATCACTGATAGCTATTTTTGTATCCAATACGTACCCGACACCCTAAGATCTAAGCCCAATACCTTTTGTTACTAAGTAATGAGCTATAGCGTACAACGCAACGACAAAAGCAATAAGTACGGTAAAAGAGGTCACAATCCCTACGTCAGACACACCCAAGAAACCATATCTAAAGGCATTAACCATATATACAATGGGGTTAATTTTTGAGACCCCTTGCCAAAATTCTGGCAACAAATTGATCGAATAAAATACACCACCTAAATAAGTTAGAGGTGTCAGAATAAACGTTGGGATTATCGATATATCATCAAAGGTTTTGGCAAAGATAGCGTTAATTAAGCCACCCAAAGAAAAGACAACAGACGTCATAAAGACTGTCGCAATAATGATCCCCCAATGCTCGACCTGCAAGTCGACAAAGAATAAAGAGACAACCGTAACAATCGCGCCTACCGCTAGTCCTCTAGTCACCCCCCCCATAACAAAGCCGATAATAATGACGTAATTAGGGACAGGAGCCACCAGCAACTCTTCGATATTCTTTTGGAATTTGGAACTATAAAAAGAAGAGGCAACATTAGAATATGAGTTGGTGATAACCGACATCATGATCAAACCAGGAACGATATATTCCATATAGCTGAAACCATTCATCTCTCCAATTCGAGAACCAATGAGATTGCCAAAAATGATGAAGTAGAGTGTCATTGTAATCGCTGGTGGTACGAGCGTTTGTACCCAGATACGCATAAAGCGATTAATCTCTTTCGATAATAAGCTCTTAAAAGCTGTCCAGTAAATTTGATACATAATTAATTATTTCCCGCTCTGTTCTCGAACAATACTCACAAATAGCTCTTCTAATCGGTTCGCTTTGTTTCGCATCGATAAAACATTGATACCTTGCTCAGTTAATTGACTAAAGACAAAATTCAAACCTTGCGTCTTGTCTATCTCAATTTCTAGAGAGTCATTATGATGAGTCATAGAATTCACACCAGTAAGCTCAGGTTTAGAACTGCCTTCATCCAAATCAAGAATAAACGTTTCAACATCCAGCTTGTTGAGCAACTCCTTCATTGTTGTATTTTCGATTAACTCACCACGATTAATAATGCCGATATTTCGGCACAACATCTCCGCTTCTTCTAAGTAGTGAGTAGTCAGTATAATCGTGATTCCTTCCGCATTTATTTTTTTAAGAAAATGCCACATAGAACGACGTAATTCTATGTCCACACCCGCGGTAGGCTCATCTAAAATAAGCAGTTTTGGTTCATGCATCAGAGCACGGGCGATCATTAAACGTCGTTTCATACCACCAGAAAGGTTACGTGCTCGCTCAGACCGTTTTTCCCAAAGATCAAGTTGGGTAAGGCACTTCTTTGCTCTATCTTTGGCTAATTCTTTTGACACACCATAGTAACCCGCTTGCTGTATAACTATCTGCTCAACGGTTTCAAACTGATTAAAATTAAATTCTTGCGGTACAAGACCGAGGTGTTGTTTTGCTTGCTCTAGGTGAGTGTCCATATTGTTGCCAAAAACCTTTACCTCCCCAGATGTCTTGTTTACTAAAGAAGAGATAATACCAATAGTTGTGGACTTACCCGCTCCATTAGGACCTAAAAGCGCGTAAAAATCGCCTTTTTTGACCCGTAAACTGATACCTTTCAGCGCTTCAAAACCGCCTGAATAGGTCTTTCTCAAATCTTTTATTTCTAGTGCGTACATAGTTATGATCTTATTTAGTGGCCTTACAGCTTCGTATGGAGACGATAAATACAGAGTGACAGTAAAACTAAATGGGGGCTAATCCATATAAAAACAACATTTATTTATTAGAATCATCTAAATAAACGTGCCTTGTGTGAAATCGACTATTGAATGCCAACAACTACTCTTACCAGTAGTTAAAATGTAAAAAAGCATTAACTATTATGGGAACCAATTCAGTAGCATGTGTATAGTATGTAAAATACAGAGGGAACATAAATGCCACATATAAAAGAACTATTTGAAAAAAATGCTGAATGGTCAAATCGGATGACCTCAGAGAGTCCTGAATATTTCACTAAATTAGTAGAAAGACAAAGTCCAGATTATCTATGGATTGGGTGTTCGGATAGTCGTGTGCCTGCAGAATTACTGACAGGATTAGATTCCGGCGAGCTTTTTGTTCACCGTAATGTTGCAAATCAGGTAATTCATACCGATCTAAACTGCCTTTCGGTCGTTCAGTACGCTGTCGATGTATTAAAAGTAAAACATGTTATCGTTTGTGGTCACTACGGTTGCGGTGGCGTCAACGCATCCATAGACAACACACCATTAGGTCTTATTAACAATTGGATACTACACGTTCGAGATATCTACCTTAAACACCGCAATTGGTTAGGCGAATATCCACGAGAGCAGTGGGGAAACAAACTTTGTGAGGTCAATGTAGCCGAGCAAGTGTATAACTTGGGCAATTCAACCATATTGCAAAACGCTTGGGAGAGAGGTCAGCAGATAGATCTTCACGGTGTCATTTATGGTATCGATGATGGAAAGCTAAAAGATCTAGGTATGCGAAGCCACAGCAGAGAATCCTTAGAAATTGCCTACCAAGGTGCAATATCTAAACTGACTAGCCACGGTGAAATATAGCCAATATTTTCCGGTCTATAACTCAATAAAAACGCTATAGGCTGAAAAATACCCGAATAAAAAGGAGCCCATAAATGCGCTCCTTTTTGGATTTATTCTTGAGGTACTACTTTACCAATGTAAGGTAGGTGACGATACTTTTGTGCATAATCGATACCGACACCAACAACAAACTCGTCTGGTATCGCAAACCCTATCCATTTAACCGACACATCCACTTCTCTACGTGAAGGTTTGTCCAATAACGTACAAATCTCAATTGAATTAGGCTCACGTATCGACAATATTTCGCACACTTTACTCAATGTATTGCCAGTATCGATAATATCTTCAACCAGCAGTACATCCTTACCTTTAATATCATCATCTAAATCTTTTAAGATACGTACATCACGAGAACTTTCCATCGTGTTTCCGTAGCTTGAGGCTGTCATAAAATCAACTGAGTGGTTGATCTTAATTGCTCGCGCAAGATCGGCCATAAAAACGAAAGAGCCTCTTAAGAGTCCAACCATTACTAGGTTTTCGGAATCTCCATAATGTTCCGTAATCTGCTTACCAAGTTCTTGGACTCGCTGCCGAACCTCTTCTTCAGAGATCATCACTTCAACTGTATGTTTCATTCTCTTCTCAATTATCTGGTTAAGCTATAAACGCTAAATATACCACTAAAAATCTTGCCGTATTCTAACATTACTCTAGTGGTGGTTGCTAACTTAGTTCTAGTGATGATCTCCGGCTTATCTCTATAAGTTCTAACCCGACTATCACTAATAACATTTACATCACTAATGTAAATGAAATATAAGATTTCATTCCGTTTTGTGGGGGAATCTCAAATTAGTGACATAATTGTTAACTGTATAAATTGACCGCATTTATATGCACTTGTACACTCATTAAGCAATATAAACATCATAATAAGTATAAATTAGATAATCAACGATTTGGCAAGGTAAACCCGTTATGGACATGATAAAGAAACATCCTCGGACTCGTTTGTCCCCGCAAAAACGTAAATTGCAATTAATGGATATTGCATTAGACGTTTTTGCCCGTCGTGGTATAGGCCGTGGTGGCCACGCCGATATAGCTGAAATTGCACAAGTTTCAGTTGCTACGGTTTTCAATTACTTCCCTACAAGAGAAGATCTCGTCGACGAGGTATTACACCATGTTGTTCGTCAGTTTTCTGCTTTTCTCAATGAGAATATAGATACTTCTTTACATGCTAAGGAAAATCTTAAAAACACAGCAGATAATATGTGTGAACTGGTATTACAAAATGAGCACTGGTTAAAAGTGTGGTTTGAGTGGAGTGCATCCGCTCGCGATGAAGTGTGGCCGCTTTATGTTTCTCTTAATAAAAACAGTCGGCTATTAGTAGAAAATATGTTTTCTCAGTCTATTGAACGTGGAGAAATATGCGAAAATCAAAGCCCTGAAAACCTGGCTAAAATGTTCCACGCCATCTGTTATGCTATCTATTTAGAAGCGAATCGAAACAATGATAAACAGCATCTTGAGCAGTTCACCGATAGTTTTTTAAATATGCTTTGTATCTATAAAGAAGACTAAAATAATAACGTTAATTGGCAATAAACAAAAAGCGATGGGCCACCATCGCTTTTTTATGACAATAAAAAACCGCCAATAAAGGCGGTTTTTTTCAAGAAAATATAGTTACTTCTTCTTCGCTTTTCTGTTTGGAAGATCGGTAATTGTACCTTCAAACACTTCCGCAGCAAGCCCTACAGATTCATGTAAGGTTGGGTGTGCGTGAATAGTTAATGCAATATCTTCAGCATCACAACCCATCTCGATTGCTAGACCTATTTCACCTAATAGCTCGCCACCATTAGTACCAACAATAGCGCCACCAATCACGCGATGAGATACTTTATCAAAAATAAGTTTAGTCATACCATCTGAACAATCAGATGCAATTGCACGACCCGAGGCAGTCCAAGGGAAAGAGGCTACTTCGTAATTTATTCCTTCTTCTTTTGCTTCTTTTTCGGTTTTACCAACCCAAGCAACCTCAGGTTCTGTATAAGCAATGGAAGGGATGACCTTAGGATCAAAGTAATGTTTCTTACCAGAAATAACTTCTGCAGCAACATGCCCTTCATGCACACCTTTGTGAGCAAGCATTGGTTGGCCTACAATATCGCCAATAGCATGGATATGAGGTACGTTTGTACGCATCTGCTTATCAACATTAATAAAGCCACGGTCATCTACTTCCAAACCCGCTTTCTCCGCATCAAGAAGCTTACCATTGGGTACTCGACCAATCGCAACGAGTACAGCATCATAACGCTCTGGTTCCACAGGCGCTTTTTTGCCTTCCATCGTCACGTATATACCATCTTCTTTCGCTTCAACTGCTGTTACTTTAGTTTCCAACATCAAATTGAATTTGTTTTTGATTCGTTTGGTGTACACCTTGACGATATCTTTATCCGCAGCAGGAATAAGTTGATCAAACATTTCTACAACGTCGATCTTAGAACCTAAAGAATGATATGCCGTACCCATTTCTAGGCCAATGATACCACCGCCCATAATGAGTAGTTTTCCAGGTACTTCTTTCAGCTCTAGAGCATCCGTAGAATCCCAAATACGTGGATCTTCATGTGGAATAAACGGCAGCTTAATTGGACGAGAGCCAGCGGCAACAATTGCGTTGTCAAAGTTTACCGTTGTTTTACCGTCTGCACCGTCAACCTCAATAGAGTTCGGGCCGGTAAACTTTCCGTAACCATTAACAACCGTAACCTTGCGCATTTTAGCCATACCAGCGATACCGTTGGTTAGCTGTCCAA
This sequence comes from Vibrio frigidus, assembly GCF_042465995.1. NCBI lineage: Bacteria > Pseudomonadati > Pseudomonadota > Gammaproteobacteria > Vibrionales > Vibrionaceae > Vibrio > Vibrio frigidus. The sequence goes on from NZ_JBCDMC010000003.1 coordinate 154,586, forward strand.
CCACTTTGTCTTTCCACAGACGTATTTTATCTATATCAGTTTGTGGCTCACCAAACACGATACCGTGTTCAGCTAGGGCTTTAGCTTCTTCGATTACTTTCGCGACGTGCAGCAATGCTTTTGATGGAATACACCCAACATTCAGACATACACCACCTAGTGTGCTATAACGCTCGATAAGTACGGTTTCCAAACCTAAGTCTGCACAACGGAATGCAGCGGAGTATCCACCAGGACCGGCACCAAGTACGACGACTTGGGCTTTAATTTCTTTGCTCATTGTGACCTCTTGTAGTCATTATCCCTAACAGGCTAAAAGTCGATAATTGTTAACTTCTTTTTCTTTCAGACCTCAACAGTTTACAAACTTGTTAACGAAGTGAAAAGAAATTCCATTTAGCCTGTGAGCTGTACAACAATTCCATTAACAGCAATGCCGTATCAATGAAATTATTGTCGTTAATTTATAAATACCATACTCGAAACTAACCAGAATGATATGAAATTATAAAACAAGAAAGGTGGCTACATTGCCACCTTTCATTTCTACTATAGTACTAATCGACGGATATCAGACAGACAACCATTTAGATAAGTAATGAATCGAGCACCTTCTGCCCCGTCAACCACTCGGTGATCGTAGGAGAGCGATAAAGGTAATTGTAAGCGCGGTACAAAGTCTTGACCGTTCCAAACAGGCTTCATCTCAGACTTAGATACGCCTAAAATAGCGACTTCAGGCGCATTCACTATTGGAGTGAACGCTGTTCCGCCGATACCACCTAAACTTGAAATGGTGAAACAACCACCTTGCATATCCGCAGCAGTAAGTTTGCCCGTACGCGCCTTCTTCGATACCGCCATTAACTCGTCAGAAAGCTCATAAATGCCTTTCTTATTCACGTCTTTAAATACCGGAACAACTAAACCATTTGGCGTATCAACCGCAATACCTACATTGACGTATTTCTTCAGTATTAAGCTTTCACCATCTTCACTCAATGAAGAGTTAAATGTCGGGAATGCTTCAAGCGCTTTTGCAACCGCCTTCATAATAAACACAAGAGGCGTAATCTTAACACCCGAATCTTTCTTCGCTTCTACTGCGTTTTGCTCTTTACGGAATTTCTCTAGTTCAGTGATATCAGCATTATCCCACTGCGTAACATGCGGAATCATTACCCAGTTACGGTGAAGATTCGCACCAGAAATTTTCTGAATTCGCGATAGCGGTTTAGTTTCGATATCACCAAACTTACTAAAATCAATCTTCGGCCAAGGAAGTAAGCCAAGTGCACTACCATCGCCTTTACCTGCAGCGGCGGCACCAGATTCAAGACGCTTCAACGCTTCTTTAACGTAGCTTTGCACATCTTCTTTGAGGATACGACTCTTACGACCCGTTCCCTTAACTTTCGCTAGATTAACACCGAATTCACGTGCGATACGACGAACCACGGGAGACGCATGCGAATAGTCATTATTGACCTCAAACTCACCTGTTGTTGGCGCTTTTGATGCAGCGGCTTTAGGTGTTTCTGGTTTCGTTGCTGGAACGGATACTGAAGGCGCGGCTGCAGTTACTGCGGCTATTGGCGTGCCTGCAGACATCGTTTCAAATATCATAATCAAAGAACCAGAAGTAACTTTATCGCCTTCTGTGATCTTGATTTCTTTCAAAACACCAGCAAACGGGGCAGGAACTTCCATTGAGGCTTTATCGCCCTCAACAGTAATGAGTGATTGCTCTTCTTCAATAGCATCACCTACTGCCACCATTATCTCAGTGACTTCAACTTCATCACCACCAATATCGGGTACCGTGATCTCTTTAAGCTCAGCGACAGCTTGCACTGATTCAGTCGGCGCTATTGTGGCAACTGGCGCCGCCCCGCCTTCTGTCACTTCAAAGACCATGATAAGTGAACCCGTGGTAACTTTGTCACCTTCAGTTATCTTGATGTCTTTCAACGTACCAGAGAATGGAGCAGGTACTTCCATTGACGCTTTATCGCCTTCAACAGTAATAAGTGATTGCTCTTCATCGATAACATCGCCGACAGCAACCATTATTTCAGTGACTTCAACTTCATCACCACCGATATCCGGTACGATGATCTCTTTTAGAGAGACGACTGCAGGTGCCGTTGAGGCTACTTCAGGTGCTGGAACCGGAGCTGATACTGCTACATTCTCAGCGGCTTCAAAGATCATGATCAATGCGCCCGTCGTTACCTTGTCGCCTTCAGCAACTCTAATCTCTTTTACAATTCCCGCTTGTGACGCAGGAACTTCCATTGAAGCTTTGTCACCTTCAACGCTGATAAGGGATTGTTCTTCTTCAACCTTGTCGCCTACGCTGACAAGAATCTCAGTAACTTCAACCTCATCCGCACCTATATCCGGTACATTAATTTCGATTGCCATTATTCTGTCCTATTACTTATGCATATAGCGGGTTGGTTTTATCAGCATCGATATCGAATCTCTTGATAGCTTCAGCTACCACAGATTTTTCAACATCACCACGTTGCGCCAGTTCATTTAGAGCCGCGACAACGACATAACCAGCGTTCACTTCAAAGTGACGACGCAGGTTTTCGCGACTGTCTGAACGACCAAAGCCATCCGTACCAAGCACTTTATAAGATTCGGCAGGTATAAATGCGCGAACTTGCTCCGCATAGTTCTTCATATAATCCGTTGCTGCAATAGCTGGTTCAGAACCCATTACGTCAACGATATAAGGCACTTTTGCTTCTGCTTCAGGATGAAGCATGTTGTAACGATCCGCTTCTTGCCCATCACGAGTGACTTCATTGAACGAGGTAACAGAATAAACATCAGAGGCAACACCATACTCTTCACTTAGAATTTCTGCTGCTTTGCGAACTTCATTCATGATAGTTCCAGAGCTCAGCAATTGAACTTTGCCTTTACTACCTTCATGAGTTTCGAGCTTATAGATACCTTTACGAATACCTTCTTCAACACCTTCTGGCATCGCTGGCATCGCATAGTTTTCATTCATAAGTGTCAAATAGTAGTACACGTTCTCTTGGTCACCATACATGCGACGAATACCATCTTGTACAATAACAGCCACTTCATAAGCGAAAGTGGGATCATAAGAGATACAATTTGGTACCGTACTTGCCATGATATGGCTATGACCATCTTCATGTTGAAGACCTTCACCATTCAATGTTGTACGACCCGCCGTTGCTCCCAATAGGAAACCACGTGCTTGTTGGTCACCGGCCATCCAAGCCATATCTCCAACACGTTGGAAACCAAACATAGAATAGTAGATATAAAATGGGATCATTGGCAAATCATTGGTGCTGTACGATGTCGCAGCCGCCACCCATGAAGACATAGCACCTAGCTCATTGATACCTTCTTGAAGTACCTGACCTGATGTCGCTTCTTTATAATAAGAAACAATATCTCGATCCTGAGGTGTATAGTTTTGCCCTTGTGGGTTATAGATACCAATTTGTCGGAATAAACCTTCCATACCGAAAGTACGCGCTTCATCAGCAACGATAGGAACAATATTTTTACCAATGCCTTTATTTTTCAATAACACATTAAGCGTACGCACAAATGCCATTGTTGACGAGATGTCACGCTTTTGTTCTTCAAGTAGTGGCTTAAACTCATCCAGTTGAGGTATTTCTAACGGCTGAGTGAAGTTAGGCAAACGAACAGGTGTATAACCATGCAACGCTTTACGACGAGCGTGTAGATATTCGAATTCAGCGCTCCCTTCTTCCAGTTTTAAGTAAGGCAGAGACTTCATTTCTTCATCAGAAACAAGATCTTTTAGGCCTAAACGATCACGAAGTTGTTGAACATGTGTCATGTCCATTTTCTTCACTTGGTGAGCGATGTTCATACCTTCAGCTGCTCCACCCATGCCATAACCTTTAACTGTTTTAGCAAGGATAACCGTTGGGCGGTCTTTGGTTTGTGCTGCATTTTGGTACGCGGCATAAAGCTTCGAAGAATCATGACCGCCACGTTTTAGGGCGAAGATCTCAGCATCTGTCATATCAGACACAAGCGCTGCAGTTTCAGGATAACGTCCAAAGAAATGCTCACGTACATACGCGCCATCTTTGGATTTAAATGTTTGATAATCACCATCAACTACTTCATTCATTAACTGCAGTAGCTTACCTGATGTATCCTTGGCAAGCAGTGCATCCCAGCCGCTGCCCCAAACAACCTTAACTACGTTCCAACCCGCGCCTTTAAATAGGCCTTCTAGCTCTTGGATTATCTTACCGTTGCCCATTACAGGACCATCGAGTCTCTGTAGGTTACAGTTGATAAGGAAGCATAAATTATCAAGTTTTTCACGAGCGGCAAATGAGATCGCGCCGCGTGATTCAGGCTCATCCATTTCACCATCACCTAAGAACGCAAAAACACGTTGCTCAGATGTATCTTTAAGTCCACGTCCATCTAAATACTTGAGGAATCGAGCTTGGTAAATAGAAGAGATAGGGCCAAGTCCCATAGAGACAGTTGGGAACTGCCAGAATTCAGGCATTAATTTAGGGTGCGGATAAGAAGGAATACCCTTGCCACCCACTTCCTGACGAAAATTATCAAGCTGCTCTGCCGTCAATCGGCCTTCTACGAATGCGCGAGAATATATACCTGGAGAAATATGACCTTGATAATAAACTAGATCACCACCATCCTTGGCATTAGGTGCGCGAAAGAAGTGATTAAAACAGGTTTCATAGAACGCAGCTGAAGATTGAAAAGACGCCATATGGCCGCCCAACTCTAAATCTTTCTTAGAGGCGCGTAATACAATCATAATTGCATTCCAGCGAATAATAGAACGAATACGACGCTCTAAAGTAGTATCACCTGGATAAGCGGGTTCTTGATCGGGAGATATCGTATTGATGTAGTTTGTAGTAACACCAGTAGGCATATCTACACCATCAAGACGTGCTTTATCTAAAACTGTCTCTAGTAAGAACTGTGCACGCTCTAAACCTTCTTCACGTACTACTGACTCTAGTGCAGCAAGCCACTCTTGAGTTTCCAGTGCATCAACGTCATTATTAATGACTTCAGACATGGCGGTCTATCCTTTTTATTAGTTGGATCTAGTGAACATGCGATAATTCATTTACGACTTATCGCTCTGCTGGATTCTACGTAAAGAGCGTTTCCTTCTACTCTCTTCACGATTGATATCCAACAATGTTTCCTCGATATAAGCTAAATGAGAATGGGAAAGTTCACGAGCCTGTTCAGGCTGTCCAGAAACGATCGCATCAACAATATTAGCTCTGTGTCTACTTACTTTTCCAGCCACATCATTGCGGCGGTTCAATAGTTTTAAATTCTGTAATACGTTTTGCTCAAGAAGAGGCGCTAAGCTTCGAACAATATGTAGTAGCACAACATTATGGGCGGCGTCAGTGATTGCGATAAGTGATTTCATTACTTCGGCAGCTTCTTGCTCTACATTTTTCTCTTCTTCCGCTTTTTGGATTCGCACTTGGATACTGCGAATTCTTATATAATCTTCTTCTGTCCCACGCAAAGCGGCAAAGTAGGCTGATATTCCTTCTAATGCGTGGCGAGATTCTAACAAGTCTAATTGGGTTTCATTGTGAGTAGATAGAAGTTCAAGTAGCGGATCTGAAAAACCTTTCCATAAGCTTTCGCTTACGAAGGTTCCACCACCTTGACGACGAGTCAAAAGACGTCTCGCTTCTAGTCTTTGAATAGCTTCACGGATAGAAGGACGCGAGACATCAAATTGCGTCGCTAGTTCTCTCTCCGGCGGCAATTGCTGGCCTGGTGAGAATGTTCCTTCTAATATCAACCTTTCTATTTCTTTCTCTATCACATCGGAAAGTTTAGGCTGACGTATCCTTTGATAAGCCATATCGTTATTTTTTACTCAATTATTCTAACTTGTGAACCATGTAAATTGGTATTACCAATTTTAAAGTGGACAAAAGTTAACATAAAAATAACGTTAATGTCTAGGCGAAAATTGATTTAAATCATAAAAAATACCACGTGTAACATAAGGGCAACATTTCATTGCCATCGATATACATTAATTTTTTGATGTAGCTACATTACGTATAATAATTCTCACCGTTGTTAATGAATTGTTTCTTTGAGTTTTATTTAAAACACCCAGCGACACTGACTAAAATACGATTAGCCTCGCTTAATTACACTATGGAAATAACGCCAATTAAAGACCAAGCCTGGATCCGTTTTTCTTAGTGGCGCGATGTATTGGTGACCAGTAATTCGATCGGTGGTAATAAACGGATACCGTTCCATCAATAGCGTTGTAACGCGTCCTAAAGATATATATTGCGGATCTGTATACGAATCAAAATCGGTACCTTCCAATTCGATACCAATAGAATAATCATTGCATCGCTCTACGCCTGAAAAACTGGATTTTCCGGCATGCCAAGCTCTCATATTAAATGGTACAAACTGCACCACTTCTCCATCTCTACGAATTAAACAGTGAGCCGAGACCTTCATTTGATGGATGACGGCAAAAAAAGGATGTTGACTTGGTACAAGTCTGCCTGTAAAAAATTGTTCAATTGCATCGCCACCATATTGCCCTGGGGGTAAGCTTATATTATGAACAACGAGCAAACTCACATTCGCCTCACTAGGCCGTGTATCACAATAAGGAGAGGGAACATGCCTCACACCTTCCAACCAAGCATCCGTTGTAATTCTCATTTTGTATCCCTGAACTGGTTAATCTTTAACACTCTATCGCAACTATCAGAATGACAACAAGGGCTTGGTAGACATTACTAAGCAAGTTTTTAACATCAGAGACACAAATTGCTCGTTTTCCTGCTGAAATAATTCACAAGCCGGAGTATCATTCTCTACTCCCTACCAACTTTCGCCAGATCAGCCATGAAAAACACACACGACAGCGACGCTCGCCTTAATTACTTAAAAAAGCAACTTCCTTTAGAAATAACACGTACAGTTTCAGAAACACTTCGTGAAGACTTAGGCGGTACATTGGATGTTACGGCAGACATCACCGCAATGCTCATTCCATCGGATCGACAAAGCGTCGCAACCATTATTACTCGTGAATCCGGCGTTTTTTGCGGGCAAGCTTGGGCTGATGAAGTGTTTAAACAACTCGGAAGTAAGGTAAGCATAGATTGGCATGTGCAAGATGGTGACGAGGTCGAACCAAATCAAACCTTGTGTACGCTATCTGGTCCCGCAAGAGTATTGTTGACGGGTGAACGCAACGCCATGAACTTTATTCAGACATTATCTGGTTGTGCAACCATAACCGCAAAATATGCTCAACAGCTAACCGGAACAAACTGCAAGCTACTGGACACCCGTAAAACTATTCCAGGTTTACGCAGCGCGCTAAAATATGCGGTTGCCTGCGGTGGCGGTTTTAATCATCGCATCGGAGTATTCGACGCCTATCTAATTAAAGAGAATCACATCATTGCTTGCGGTGGTATTAATAAAGCTATTTCAGCAGCGAAGGCGCTTAACCCTGGCAAACCGGTTGAAATAGAAACAGAATCGCTTGAAGAGCTCATTGAAGCAATTGAAGCGGGTGCTGATATCGTTATGTTAGATAATTTTACTACTGATATGATGAAAGAAGCGGTGAAGATTAATGCTGGCAGAGCAGATTTAGAGAACTCTGGAAACGTAACATTAGCGACCATTAGAGAATTCGCAGAAACCGGTGTTGATTATATCTCTGTGGGGGCTTTAACCAAACACCTTAAAGCGATGGACCTTTCAATGCGTTTTAAATAAATACGCTCAAGCACCGTTAAAAGATAGAAATCAAACTACATGATGCGAAAAAAGAGGCCTAGCCTCTTTTTTTTGACCTTATAAATACTTTTTACCTTATAGACATTTATATCTCATACACAAAGTATTACTCCATAAACCAATGTTCACGTCTAGCCAGATCGCATTAGTTTAAGCATGGTCTAATTCATTTCCTGTCGGGTCATTTTTAACAACACCTGTAACAAAAAATAATTTTTATTAATCGACACGCGTTCTCTGATCGGCAGCATTTCTGTTTACTCCCATTCATTCTACTCTTGCTTTTCATTGTGACCCACAGCAGGAGAATATGATGCTTTTTAATCCTCACGCCAATTTCAATAGCAGCGGTAGTTTCACTCTATCTGACGATCGCAACATAAGCAGTAGTGGCTTCACTTTAATAGAGCTGATGATAGTCGTTGCTGTCATTGGTGTGTTGTCCTCTATCGCCATCCCTCAATATCAAAATTACATCAAGAAGTCTCAATTAGGTGCAGCAATGGCAACCGTAGCCGCACTTAAGATTAATGTAGAAGATTACATAGCAACAAGTGGAGAGTTCCCTACTTTATCTTCAAGCCAAATAGCCTCAGATCTTGGTGCAACCGCTTCATCACTAGGCGATATCGAAACAAAATCAGCAACCAGCGATCCTCTATCAGGTCAACTGATCCTAACAATGGGTAGTGATACTCAATTTAATAAGAAGAAAATCGCGCTTAATCGCGATAACGCGGGAAGTTGGACATGCATTACAGATGTTGCTGAAAAATTAGTTATGCCAAAACAATGCTCAACAGGCACGGTGTTTTGACTTATTGGCTATGGGCTGAGTATTGATATCGGTTAGATGAACGTATAAGGATAAATTATGGATATAATTCGAAATATCAGCAATGACCAACTATCGGAGTTGGTTCCTCTTTCTAATGAAGAACTAAACACAACCAGTGCTGAGATTCAAAGAAATGACCCTATTAGCCGTTATATCAACCAAATCTTGTTAGAAGCAATACAGAAAAGGTCCTCAGATATTCATTTCGAGCCTTATGAACATAAATACCGTATTCGCTTACGATGTGATGGTGTATTAGTCGAGATAGATTCACCCCCACCCCAGTTAGCAAATAGGCTGTCTTCTAGAATAAAGGTAATGGCCAACTTAGATATTGCAGAGAAAAGACTTCCACAAGACGGACGGATGAAACACACTTTAACATCTAAACAGAGCGTTGATATCCGTGTCTCCACATTGCCAACATTATGGGGAGAAAAAATTGTCCTTCGATTACTCAAAACGCAATCAGTCCCATTAGACATAACAGCGCTAGGCTTATCCCAAACACAAATGGACCTCTATGTGTCTGCAATTAGTAAACCTCAAGGGCTGGTGTTAATCACCGGACCTACGGGAAGTGGTAAAACCATTTCACTATATACCGCACTCACCTACCTTAATACATCAGAAAAGAACATATCAACGGCTGAAGACCCGATCGAGATTAACCTATTAGGTATCAATCAAGTACAAATGAACGACAAAATCGACCTGAACTTCACCTCCACCTTAAAGGCTCTTCTAAGGCAAGACCCCGACATCATTATGGTCGGAGAAATTCGTGACATCGAGAGCGCTGAGATTGTAATTAAAGCGGCCCAAACTGGTCACCTTGTACTTTCAACACTGCATACCAACTCAGCTAGCGAAGCGGTTACTCGACTGCTTAACATGGGGGTAGATAAATTTAGCCTAGCCTCATGCTTATCATTAGTCGTGGCGCAGAGGTTAACACGTGCACTATGTCCCGCATGCAAAGAGTTCGACTTGGAGACATCTGCAAATAGGAAGCTAAACCCTCAAGGTTCTCAACAAATATACAAAGCTAATCCGCGCGGATGCTCCAACTGTCTCAACGGTTACTCAGGGTTGATTGGCATATTCGAATTGCTAAACATAGACAAAACCCTTATGAGAACAATTGAACGCCAAAGCAGCGCTTCTAAAATAAACGACATAGCGTTAGAGAATGGTTTTATTCCTCTATCTGAATCAGGGATACATAAATTGATTGAAGGGATAACGAGTATCAAAGAATTGCAACGAACCTTAATCTTTTAGTACACACTTATTGAGCTAGCTATTCAAAGGTAAAAAATGACATCTACTCAACTCCCCCTACACCGTTACCGCTGGACCGGCCGAAATATTGCTGGAAAGCAAATCAATGACACTATGTTCGCAAGAGATAAATATGAAGTCATTTCAATACTGACAAATAGGAATATTTATATAAGAGATATAAAACAGATCAATACTTCATTTTATTCACTAAAAAAACAGCGAATGACAGCGAAAGACATCAATCTATTCACTCGACAATTAGCCACACTACTCAATTCTGGACTTTCCTTAACCTTATCATTATCACTGCTTGCGAATAATCACCCTAAATCAGGTGGCCAGTTTGTTATAACCTTAATTAAAAACGCGATTGAAGAAGGATGTCCACTTTCCGAAGCCCTTAAAAAGGCCAGTCCGCTATTTGATAATACCTATATACATTTGGTTTCTAGCGCCGAGCTTTCCGGGCAGTTAGCACAAACTTTCGAGAGAATTGCTCATTATAGAGAAAAAACGACGCAGCAAAAATCAAAGCTTGTAAAAGCAATGATATATCCTATCTTTGTCTTATTATTAGCCTTTTTTGTCACCTATTTAATGTTAGTAAAGGTTATTCCAGAATTTGAATATATGTTCCGTAGTTTTGGCGCTCAATTACCTTGGTTTACTCAGAAAATCATTTCACTCTCTCACTGGTTAAGTACTAATACAGCCAAACAGTTAACGTGGTTAATCGCACTTACTGCGTTTTATAAGTTTCTCATTGTCTACTCTTATCGTTTTCACCGGCTCATCGACAAAAAAATGCTTAGTATCCCTATTGTTGGCCCTCTGATCGTAAAATCTATCATTGCTCGATTTAGTCGGTCATTGGCGGTAACGGTTCGTTCTGGAGTTCCCATCATCAGCGCCATTCGTAACAGCATAAATCTCACAACGAACCTTCACTTTAGAGCGGCCGTTAATCAACTATTCGATGAAGTATCAACTGGTGTCCCCATCTATGTAGCCATGACAAAAACCCACTGCTTTCCAGATTTAATGATTCAAATGGTCATGGTAGGTGAACAATCTGGAGCACTTGATTGCATGCTAGATAAAGTTGCGGATACATTTGATACAGAACTAGATGAGAGCATAGATAAATTAAATACCTTAATCGAACCCTTACTTATTCTGTTTTTAGGTGTCGTTGTCGGTGGAGTAGTCATCGCTATCTACCTACCTATCTTTAACATGATGGACGTATTAGGATAGAATGCGTATTGCACCTCTTTCTACCTAGGCCTATAAATGGAATTATTCGAGTATTACCCTTGGCTTTACCCTGTTTTCGCGGGAATATTAGGACTCATTGTCGGCAGTTTTTTAAATGTGGTAATACACCGCGTACCAATCATGATGGAGCGCGAATGGAAACAAGATTGTGCGGAAACATTCCCAGAGCTTAATATCCCATTAGATAACAAGAAATTTAATTTAAGCATTCCTCGTTCTAGTTGCCCTAGATGCAAAACACCATTACGTATAATTGATAACATTCCAATAATAAGTTGGTTATTACTCAAAGGAAAATGCCATCATTGCAAAGAACCTATCAGTATTCGTTATCCTTTGGTCGAGTTATTAACGGCAATAATGAGTTGCACAATTGCTTACTATTTTGAGCTAAGTTACTACTCTGTGGCGCTTCTCTTCTTTTCGTTCGCTCTAATCTCAGCAACGTTTATCGATCTCGATACCATGCTTCTTCCCGATAGCATCACCTTACCATTAACTTGGTTTGGTCTCTTCCTTGCTTTGATTGGGTGGAGCCCGGTCTCTTTGCAAGATGCCGTAATTGGAGCCATTGCTGGCTACCTTTGTCTTTGGAGCGTGTATTGGATATTTAAATTAGTCACAGGTAAAGAAGGCATGGGATATGGTGACTTTAAACTCCTTGCAGCACTTGGCGCTTGGCTAGGTTGGCAACACCTACCTATGATTGTGTTATTGTCTTCTTTTGTAGGACTAATATTCGGACTCATTCAATTACGCTTGCAAAAAAAAGGAATCGATAGACAGTTTCCCTTTGGTCCGTATCTTGCTATTGCTGGATGGATAAGTTTACTATGGGGAAATCAAATCATGGTCTGGTACTATTCTTCTATATTAGGTATTTAACATGCCATATATAATTGGATTAACTGGAGGCATTTCTAGCGGTAAAACGACGGTTGCCAATCTATTTCAACACCATTTCAACATCGGTATTGTTGATGCCGACGTCGTTGCAAGAGAAGTTGTTGGACCTGGCACTATTGGTTTAGCCGAAATTACTGAACGCTTTGGAAAAGATATACTAAATCCAAATGGTGAACTCAATAGAACAGCACTAAGATCTCGAGTATTTGCAGACCAGAATGAGAAGACTTGGCTTAATAACTTGCTGCATCCTATGATTCGCGACAAGATGAAACAAGATCTCGATAAGATAACAACACCTTATGCACTATTAGTAGTTCCCTTATTGGTTGAAAATCAACTACAATCAATGACAGATCGAATCTTAGTTGTTGATGTCAGTACTGAAGTGCAAATAATGCGGACAATGGAACGAGATAACGTTTCAAAAGCCCAAGTAGAATCGATACTTTCAGCTCAGGCAAGTCGAGCTGAAAAGCTAAAATTTGCAGACGATATTATTCAAAATGACAATGAAAACATTGATCTTTTACCTCAAGTTTCGAAGCTTCATCAGCACTATATGTCGCTAAGTCGAGCATGATCAAAGAAGTAAACCAAAGGAGACGGTAAGGTCGCGGAATGACAAAACACAAATTTGAACACCCATTAAATGAAAAAACCCGTATCTATCTTAGAGTAGAAGCACTCATGAGACAGATGCACCACTCCGCAAGCTTTGTCGATAATCTACAGTATCATCAATTTTTCCGTTCAATTTTTGATTTACTTGAGATATTTGAACAGATCCAATTAAAAGCTGAATTGGCCAAAGATTTAGAAAAGCAGCGCCTTAATTATAAGCACTGGCTAAACGTTGATGGTGTTGACCAAGAGAAACTACTTTCTGTATTGGAAGAGATAGACACAACTCATAAATATCTTATGGCGGCAGAACGCTTTGGTCGCACATTGAAAGAAGACCGATTTTTAAGCTCTATACGTCAACGATTTAACTTACCAGGTGGAACATGTTGTTTTGACCTACCAGCTTTGCATTATTGGAATCACCTTCCTATCGAGCAAAGACAAAGAAATGCTCAAGGATGGATGGACACGTTGGCGCCCTTGTCGAAATCACTTAATCTATGGTTAAAACTCTGTCGAGAAACCGGCTATTTTAATCCACAAATAGCCCGTAACGGCTTTTATCAAAGTGATGCAGAAGAGGCAAATATCTTACGGTTGAATATACCGTTAGCTGATGGTGTTTTCCCGATGATTTCGGGACACAAAAATCGATTTGCGATAAAATTTATGTCCTTTGATAATGGACAAGCCTATAGCCAAGATGTCGAATTCGATCTTGCTATTTGCAATTAAGGAATACATTTCGTGTCTACACCAATTAAACCTAAACCAACTATCGTTTCTTGCCCTCAATGTAAAAAGGAGGTGGTTTGGAGTACAGAGAACCAATATCGTCCTTTCTGCAGTAAACAATGCCAGATGATAGATTTTGGGGAATGGGCTGATGAGAAAAACACGATCGCAGGCGCTCCCGACATGTCAGATTCAGATGGTTGGTCAGAAGATCCTTATTAATAGACGGCTTACATCGTTATTTAATAGGATAGAAGTACTATATTTGACAATTTTCTTTCTCGTATAAAAAAACGGGTTCCATATGGAACCCGTTTTCTATTTGAGAATGCTGGTTAGCATTACTTCTTAGCAAGCTTCTCTTTAATACGAGCTGACTTACCAGAACGCTCACGTAGGTAGTACAACTTGGCACGACGTACTGCACCACGGCGTTTAACTTCAATGCTATCAACCATAGGAGAGTGAGTTTGGAACGAACGCTCAACACCTTCACCGTTCGAGATCTTACGAACAGTAAATGCTGAATGTAGGCCACGATTACGAATACCGATTACAACGCCTTCAAAGGCCTGTAGACGTTCGCGATCGCCTTCTTTTACCTTAACCTGAACAACAACAGTGTCACCTGGGCTGAACTTTGGAAGGTCTTGTTTCATTTGCTCTTCTTCAAGAGCCTTGATGATGTTACTCATTTTTAAAATTCCTAGAATAAACTGATACTAAATAAAATAGGTTACTTAACTGTATTTTAAGACCGATAGTCTTTTATAAAATCAGTTAGCAATTGTTCCTGTTCGTCAGTCAGAGCTAGGTTTTCCAAGAGCTCTGGTCTTCTTAGCCAAGTACGGCCTAACGATTGTTTCAATCGCCAGCGACGAATATCCTTATGATTTCCAGATTTCAGTACCAATGGTACCTCTATTCCATCTAAATCATCAGGACGTGTATAGTGCGGACAATCTAGCAAACCATTTGCGAAAGAATCTTCTTCCGCTGACGCAAAATCACCAAGTACACCGGGTATAAACCTCGATACTGAATCAATCAACGTCATGGCTGGTAGTTCACCACCTGTCATCACAAAATCCCCAATTGACCATTCTTCATCAACTTCAGATTGTATGATGCGCTCATCTATCCCTTCATAGCGTCCACAAATAAGAATCATATTCTCGTTCGTAGCAAGCTCTTCAACTCCACTTTGGTCGAGCTTTCGACCTTGAGGAGAAAGATAGATAACTTTCGTCTTTCCCGGTGCTGATTTCTTGGCCGTTTGTATGGCTTCGCGCAAAGGCTGCACCATCATCAACATACCAGGACCACCACCGTAAGGTCTATCATCGACTGTTCGATGTTTGTCGTGAGTAAAATCTCTAGGATTCCATATCTCAACTGACAAAAGACCTTTTTTAACCGCTTGACCTGTAACCCCAAATTCAGTAATTGAACGGAACATATCAGGAAATAGGCTAATTATGCCAACCCACATATCTGTTCTCTCGCTCTACTGTGGAGTTTAAAACGCAGGATCCCAGTCAACTTCGATCCGTCGAGCATCGCGATCAATACTTTTAATCACTTGCTCTTCAAGAAACGGAATTAATCGTTCCTTTTGGCCAAAAGCATCTTTCAAATTTGCTTTCACTACCAAAACATCATTTGCACCAGTTTCTAACATATCGGAGACAGTACCGAGGTCATATCCCTTCGTTGTTAATACTTGCATACCAAACAATTCACGCCAGTAAAATTCATCTTCTGACAGTTCTGGTAATGACTCTGGATTAATCACAATTTCAAAGTTAGTTAGAAGATGAGCGTCCTCGCGGATCTCTAATCCTTCAATTTTAGCAACCATACCTTTGTTATGGCGCTTCCAACTTTCAACTTTGTATTCAACCCATTTGCCTTTTTGGTTTATATACCAAGGGCTATAGTCAAAAATGCTTTCAGCATCGTCTGTATAGGAAATAACTTTAAGCCAACCTTTGATACCGTAAGTCGCACCAAATTTGCCAACTACGATTCTTTCAGCTTGCTCGTTCATTACTTCATTTCCTTTAACCGACATTGCTTTGTTACCTACCAATTAAGCCGCTTTTTGAACGTCTTTCACTAGTTTAGTAACACGGTCAGATAGTGAAGCACCTTCGCTAACCCAATGGTTAACGCGGTCTAGGTTAATACGTAAACCTTCTTCTTGACCTTGAGCTGTTGGGTTAAAGAAACCAACGTTCTCAATGTAGCGGCCAGTAGCTGCGTTGCGGCTATCTGCTACTACGATTTGGTAAAATGGACGCTTCTTTGCGCCGTGACGTGCCAAACGAATGGTAACCATATCGTCCTCTTTGCTTTCTCAATAATAAAAATAACCCCAAAAGCCGTAATTTTTAATTTAACAACCTGGGGTCTCGTGCCAATTTAAAGCCCCGGAATTTTACTCTTATTTGGGGTTTTTGCAAGGCTTTTTGTGATCTAGAAACGGTTTCGGAGATGTTTATATTTTGGTAGGGAAATCAAGCAGCTAAAGCAGTAAGAAAATATTAGTCAAAGCTATATGGCGCATAGCTTGCGCCATATGTTTATGTTTGAGTGTTATCGGCCGAATGGTCCACCCATTCCGCCCATGCCACCTGCACCACCCATGCCGCCCATCATTCCTTGCATATTTCGCATCATTCCTTTCATGCCACCCTTCTGCATTTTTTTCATCATCTTCTGCATTTGAGTAAACTGCTTTAGCATACGATTCACATCTTGCACTTGTACGCCAGAACCTGCAGCAATACGCTTTTTACGTGAACCTTTGATTAATTCAGGACGTAAACGTTCTTTCATTGTCATGGAGCTAATCATTGCTTCCATCTGATTGAACATTTTGTCATCAACTTTATCTTTAACATTAGCAGGTAGGTTACTCATGCCAGGAAGTTTATCCATCATTCCCATCATGCCGCCCATGTTCTGCATCTGTCCAAGTTGCTCGCGGAAGTCTTCAAGATCAAAACCTTTCTTCTCTTTGAACTTCTTCGCCATTTTGGCGGCTTTGTCTTTATCGACATTACGTTCTAAATCTTCAATCAAAGATAGAACGTCACCCATACCAAGAATACGTGACGCAACGCGATCTGGATGGAAGGGTTCAAGTGCGTCGGTTTTTTCGCCCACACCTAAGAACTTAATCGGTTTGCCAGTAATATAACGAACGGACAGTGCAGCACCACCACGCGCGTCACCATCTACTTTTGTCAGGATAACACCTGTCAGAGGTAAAGCATCACCAAAGGCTTTTGCTGTGTTAGCGGCATCTTGCCCCGTCATTGCATCGACAACAAACAGCGTTTCTACTGGTTCTATCGCGGCGTGAAGGTCTTTAATCTCTCCCATCATTTGTTCATCGATAGCTAGACGGCCTGCGGTATCAACCAAAAGAACGTCATAGAATTTCTTCTTAGCATGGTCAACAGCAGCATTCGCAATATCAATCGGCTTTTGATCAGCAGAAGAGGGGAAAAAATCCACTCCCACATCAGACGCAAGCGTTTCCAATTGTTTAATCGCCGCAGGGCGGTAAACATCGGCAGAAACAACCAACACTTTTTTCTTGTTAACGTCTTTTAAGTGTTTAGAGAGTTTAGCAACACTGGTTGTTTTACCTGCACCTTGCAAACCTGCCATCAAAATTATGGCTGGCGGTTGCGCGGCTAGGTTGAGCTCTTCGTTAGATTCACCCATTACCCCTTCTAGCTCTGTTTGAACTATTTTTATAAATTCTTGGCCGGGGGTTAATGACTTAGATACCTCTACACCAACGGCACTTTCTTTTACGCGTTTAATAAACTCACGTATAACAGGAAGTGCGACATCAGCTTCTAAAAGGGCCATACGCACTTCACGTAATGTCTCTTTTATATTGTCTTCTGTTAGGCGACCTTTGCCGCTAATATTTTTAAGTGTACTGGATAGTCTATCCGTTAAATTCTCAAACATGTCTGTCTCTTTAGCTGGACTTTTCGAAACACCTTTTAGCAAAGCAAGGGCGATTAATGTCGGCAGTATACCTTAGGTAATTGATCTTCCAAAATCTAAACGATGATTTATTCGATCCTTAGATAGCTCATCGAGTTTAACCGCGTTATAATCCGTTCATTAGATAAGAATTTATTAGGAAAATATGGACAGTTTAATCGCTATTGCCGCTGCCATTTTATATGCAATTGCTATCGCAACAATAGTCCCGGGGCTATCTCAGCAAACCCACATAAAGACAAAGACTGTCTTCGTGAGCGCAGCTTTAGCCATTATTTTCCATGTGTGGCTATTACACGGCCAAATTCACAACAGTTCAAGCGGTCAAAACTTGAGCATGCTCAATGTTGCTTCTCTCGTCAGTTTTATTACTTCATTAGTAATGAGCTTAGCTATGTTTAAAGCCCGTTTGTGGTTCTTGTTACCCGTCGTTTACGGGTTTTCTATTATTAGCATCCTCGCTTCAAACTTCTTACCCGGTGCATTCATCACTCACTTTGAAGGGAAGATGGGATTGTTAATCCATATTACAATCGCACTTTTCGCTTACGCGACCTTAACTATTGCGGCACTATATGCAATTCAACTCGCGTGGCTAGACTATAAATTAAAAAACAAAAAAGCGATGGCAGTGAACCCTAACCTACCGCCTTTATTGAAAGTCGAGAGGCAGCTTTTTAACATTATCCTCATTGGCAATGGACTGCTAACTTTAACTCTATTGTCTGGATTCGTATTTTTAGATGATATGTTTGCGCGTGGTTCTGCCCATAAATCTATTCTTTCTTTTGTGGCTTGGGTAATTTACTCCGTATTACTCTGGGGACACTATCAAAAAGGTTGGCGTGGTAAAAAGGTAACATGGTTTGCTATTGCAGGTGCGACCTTGCTTACACTTGCCTATTTTGGCAGCCGATTTGTTCGAGAAATCATTTTGAATTAACCGATTACCCGTTACTAAAAATACTATTTTATTCATAATATAATTGACAGCTCAAATCACTTAAGTCACAAATTGAGCGATAACTGAAAGAAGGAATTCCAAACATTGAATGACATATCAACGGGTGTACTGTTTACCATACTCGCATGTCTAATCGTCATTTCTGGTTATTTTTCAGGTTCTGAGACTGGAATGATGTCCTTAAACCGATATCGACTAAAGCATCTGGCTGGAAAAGGCCACAAAGGTGCAAAACGTGTTGAAAAGCTATTAAGCCGTCCCGACCGTTTAATTGGCCTTATTCTCATTGGAAACAACTTAGTCAACATCCTCGCCTCTGCCATTGCAACCATACTTGGAATGCGTCTATTTGGTGATCTTGGTGTCGCAATAGCGACGGGATTATTGACACTTGTTGTGCTTGTCTTTGCCGAAGTTACCCCTAAAACATTAGCTTCGCTCTATCCAGAAAGAGTCGCCTATGCCAGCAGTATTATATTAAACGTACTGATGAAGGTGCTTGCCCCCGTCGTTCTAATGGTGAATTTAATTACCAATGGTGTATTACGATTATTCGGTATAAAAGCGACACACCCTACTGAAGATCCTTTAAGCTCTGATGAGCTTCGTACTGTTGTAAACGAAGCTGGAGGTCTCATTCCTCGTGGACACCAAGAAATGCTGGTATCCATTCTCGATTTAGAAAACGTCACTGTAGATGACATTATGGTACCTAGAAATGAAATTACGGGTATCGATATTAATGATGACTGGAAATCCATCGTTCGCCAATTAACTCATTCACCACATGGACGAGTTGTACTTTATCGCGACCAGATAGACGAAGTTGTCGGTATGCTGCGTTTACGTGAAGCTTATCGTTTGATGCTTGAGAAAAATGAGTTTACAAAAGAGACACTTCTACGCGCAGCAGATGAAGTTTACTTCATACCAGAAGCGACGCCACTAAACGTGCAACTGCTGAAATTCCAACGCAATAAAGAAAGAATAGGACTCATTGTCGATGAATATGGCGATATTATTGGTCTTGTCACTCTAGAAGACATTTTGGAAGAGATCGTTGGTGAATTTACGACGTCTATAGCACCAAGTCTATCTGAAGAAATCACCCCACAAGGTGATGGGAGCTTCCTCATTGAAGGAAGTGCCAATATTCGTGACATTAATAAGGGTTTGAAGTGGCAACTGCCTACGGACGGACCAAGAACACTTAATGGGCTTATATTAGAACACCTAGAAGATATCCCCGAAAGCCAAGTTAGTATCGAGGTTGAAAAACACCTAATGGAAATAATGAAGTTTACGGAAAATAAGATCAGTCTGGTTAAAGTATTTCCCGCACGGAAGTAGCTGGTTCGAACGTAACATTCAGTCATAAAAAAGGGAGTGTCACCATAAGGTGACACTCCCTTTAAAATACCATTCGCTTCAAATAAAAATACGTTTACTTATTTAGCTCTTCCAACATAGAAGCAGGCAGAGCTAATTCGTCATTTTTATTCACTAAAATCCCAGCTTCAATCACATTTTTGGCGATATTTTTCGCATCAGATAAAGAGTGCATACCATAGGTACCACATTGATATTCATTTAGCTCTGGAATGTTATTTTGGTTCTCTACCTTTAGTACATCTTCCATCGCAGCTAACCACGCATCGGCTACGCGCTCTTCCGCTGGAGTGCCAATCAAACTCATATAAAAACCAGTACGGCAACCCATTGGAGAGATATCGATAATTTCAATACCCGCACCGTTTAAATGTGCACGCATAAAGCCCGCATATAGATGCTCTAATGTGTGAATACCTTGTTCAGAAAGTATCTCTTTGTTTGGCACACAAAAACGCAAATCAAATACAGTTATCGTATCCCCTTTTGGCGTTTGCATCGTTTTTGCCACGCGAACAGCTGGCGCATTCATTCTTGTGTGATCAACAGTAAAACTATCTAATAACGGCATTTTTATATCTCCATTGGCTCGATTCAGATTTCGAGCCGATTCATTATTTTAGGTATGAGAAGTAGTCTTCAAGAAACTCATCAAAATTCACTTCGTCAGCTTGTTCTATCTCTTTTTGAGCTTGAAGAGAAGCACTTACTTCATATTGCATCTCTTGTTGACTATAAACATTATAGTTATTTGTTAGATGGTAATCTCTATATTCGCGACCGTAGGTGCAACCAACCTGACCAATACCACCTAGCTCTTTCGTTTTCTCTAATAGCTGGCCAGAAATTGTCAATTCAGGATTGTCTATCCACGTCATAAGTTCTTGGCATGTTTGCTGATATTCATCACCATCACTCGCCATATCCATCTCAACGGCAATCAGCTGTAAATCAGTGAAAATGTGTTTAGTATAATCGTGTAGCGTACGTTCTTTACCATCACAGTCTTCCGTCAACATCAAATCGGGTTTACGACCTTCTTGAATGACTCTAGTCCAGTTATCCTTCCAACAGCAAAGCTCTTTATTGTCTATCGGGCCAGTATCTTTAATCAAACACCAAGTTAAAAAGAGGTCTAAAAACCGAATCTGTTCTTTTGTTACCCCTATCGGACTGAATGGGTTTACGTCCAATGAGCGTACTTCTATGTACTCTACTCCGCCTCGTTTTAATGCTTCTGATGGTTTTTCACCAGATTGACCTACGCGCTTTGCACGAATAGGAGAATACAACTCATTTTCAATCTGTAGCACATTACTATTAAGCTGTTGATACTCGCCGTCTATCTTGACACCAATTTGCGCGAAATCGCTTGAAGGAGTTTGAATCGCTTTTTCTAAACCGTCTAGATACCCATCAAGATTATTATAATTAATTTGCAACTCACTCTGAGCGCTATTGGTATAACCCAAGTCACTTAATCGTAAGGATGTACCATAAGGAAGATAAAGCGTCTGACCGATATTTTCAAAAGGTAACTCGGTTTCTCTACCTTGTAAGAAAGAGGAGCAAATAGCAGGAGAGGCACCGAAGAAATAAGGAATTAACCAACCAAAACGGTAATAATTTCGGATAACGTTGAAGTATTCATCTGATTTTGTATTGGCTCTATCGCTTTCTGATTGCTCGCCGTAAAGAGAGTCCCATAAGCTTTCAGGAAACGAAAAATTAAAATGAACACCAGAAATAATCTGCATCAAACTACCATAACGGTTTTTAAGACCTTTACGGTATAACGTTTTCATTTTACCTACATTCGATGAGCCATACTGAGCGAAGGCAATATCATCTTCATTCTCGACATAGCAAGGCATGGAGAGAGGCCAAAGCTTCTCTTCTCCCATCTCTTTCACGGTAAAATGGTGAATATCGGATAGCTGACCAATTAATTCTTCTACATCAGTAGAAACGGGGGTAATAAACTCCAATAACGATTCTGAAAAATCAGTGGTCACCCATTTGTTTGTCAATGCAGACCCTAAACCAACAGGATGTGGTGTTAGTGCTAAATGCCCGTCCAAGGTGTATCGAAGAGTTTCGCGCTCAACACCACGACCAATGTTTTTAAAATTATCAGGGTTTTTCGCTACTTTTTTCAGTCTTGAGGAAAAATTTGTCAAAATGGTGACCACTTTTAATCTTGTTTTTGCGTAGGTTACGCTTTTTTATATAAAATACTAGTTCTGCATTTTTGTATGCAGCAAGTATAAAGAGAGACAATTTGTGCCTCTCTTTATATGTGTGCGCTACTTAGTAATTTCAAGTTCTACCACTGGTATATCCAGATCTTCCAATTGAGGTTTTAAGCTCTTAGCATCTCCAACTACTATAATTTGGTAGTCAGTAGGGTCAAACCATTTGCTTGCAACCTCATTCAATGTAGAGCGATTTACATTACTCAATACTGCGTTCCGCTGCTCTATATAGTCATCATCTAATGAATAATTAAGTATATTTGACAGTAATCTCGCCTTTTGGCTTGGTGTTTCGTATTTCAAAGCATCTTGTTGACCAACAGCCAAGCGCATAAACGCTAGCTCTTTAGAGGTCATGCCATCTTCACTGTAGCGTTTCATTTCTTTAATGAACTCTTGTATAGATGGGACGGTTGAATCTGCTCTAACTTGAGCATCGAAGACAATGATACCTATCTCTTTATTACTCGCATGATAACCACTCGCACCATAGGTATACCCTTTATCTTCGCGTAGATTCTGATTAATACGACTGTTGAAGTTACCGGCTAAATTGAAATTAGCGAGTTGGTTGAGGTACTGCTCACCAACAGTATCATATGGCAGTCCTTGTCGAACTAACCTAATCACACTCTGTGGCGCACTTGGTTTATCAACAAGATAGATATGTTGTCCTACCGGTGGTTTTACTATTTGAGGGCGTAGTATCGGCACATCAGACCCTTCCCACTTACTCAGAAACTTGAGGTTGGGGATTAATGTGTCTTTAGACATATCTCCGACAACAATGACTTGAGTCCCTAGCGGAGTATAATTACTATTATAAAACGCTTTCACATCTTCAAGCTGAATACTCTCTATAGACTTCAAGGTACCGTCATTTGAACGGCCAAATGTCGATCTGCCAAACAGTATTTGTCTGGTCGCTTGCGACGCTAACCATGCAGGTCTTTGATGTTCATAGATCAGCCCTTCTAAAGATTGTTTCTTTAAACGGTCAAAATCATCTTGTTTAAATTTTGGTTTAAAGAGCATCTCCTCAACAATGACTAACGTCTGACTGAGGTTTTTCTTCAATGAGGAAATACTGATCGTTGTCGTATAGTTTCCAGAACCAAAACTAATAGAGCTGCCCAATTTATCGAGCTCGGCTTGAATCGTTTCAATATTTCTCTCTGTCGTACCTTCTTGCATCATTTCAGATGTAAAGTTTGCCAAGCCTTCCTTACCTTTAGACACATATCTGTGCCCAGCAGGCAACAAAATCTGCAATTCAACCGTAGGGGTCTCGTTTGAATCAGTGCCAAGAACCTCAATTCCATTATCTAGGTAAACATTGTAAAGTTCAGGCATATTACCTTTAACCGCGCCACCAACAGGAGGCATTATATTTCGATCAAAGCTATCCTCGGCTTTTGAATATTCTAATTCGCTGCTTTCAATTTTATTGTATTTCGGTAGTGTTCTCTCTGGAGTAATAAAATCTACTTTTCTTACCTCTAAATCTAATTGCCCTTTTGGTACAACACTCAATGTCACTTTATTTTTGCCATCGACAAACGTCTTATAAGCATTCATTACCGCTTCAGGTGTCACACCTTTAAGCTGTTCAAGCTGTTGCTCTATCCTGTCCGGTTGACCATAAAACGTTTCGTTGGAAGCCAATTGAGTCACTTTCCCATGAACACTCTGTAATGCAAATACGGCACTGGATTCTGCTTGGCCAATAATTTGTTCAAGCTTATCTTGTTCTACTCCATTCGCTTTAAAATTGGCTAGCGCGACCATGAGATCATCATAAATTTTACTTAAGTCACCTTGATCACCAGAATCGCCCATTGCATAGACATAAAAACTACAAGAGAGCTCAGCGCACTGATGGAAAGCACCTGCGTCTATCGCTTTTTCAGTTTTCACTAACTCTTGGTATAAAACGCTATTCTTTCCACTACCCAAGATTGACGCAAGGGTATCTAATGCCGCTTGACTATCCTCTCCTCGATAGGTGGTTGGCCAACCAATCATTACCATCGGCTGTTTTATTCGATCTTCGAGCGTAATGTATTTGTCTCTATCCAATTTAACCGGTTGTTTTTCTGAGTTCTCTACTGCTGGTCCTTCAGGAATTGAACCAAAATATTTACTGACCCAATTGAGTGTTTGCTCTACATCGATGTCTCCACCAATGGTTAACGTCGCGTTATTTGGACCATACCAACGAAGAAAAAATGCTTTCAAATCGTTAACATCTACTCTATCTAAATCTTCTACGTAGCCAATTGTTTGCCAAGAATACGGGTGGCCTTCGGGATAAAGAGCTTCACCTAATCGCTCCCACATTAAACCGTATGGACGATTGTCATAATTTTGTGCACGCTCATTCTTAACCGTGTCTCGTTGTATTTCGAATTTTTTTTGTGATACAGCATCAATAAGAAAACCCATACGATCCGATTCTAACCAAAGAATTTTCTCTAATTGATTGGAGGGAATAGTTTCAAAATAATTGGTTCTATCTCGGTTGGTCGTACCATTTAATGTCCCACCAGCTTCAGTGATTATTTTAAAATGCTCTTGATCTCCCACGTGTTCTGAACCTTGAAACATCATGTGTTCAAAAAAGTGGGCAAAACCAGATTTCCCGACATCTTCTCTTGCTGAGCCGACGTGATAAGTTACATCCACATGTACCAAAGGGTCTGAATCATCCGGTGACAAGATCAATGTGAGCCCGTTATCAAGAACGAACTTGGAATAAGGTATCGAAACCTTGTTGGGTTGAGTTAATGATCGCTCAATGAAAGTAAAACCTTCAGGTACTTGAATATCACTATCTGTAGATGCTGTTTGAGAACAGCCATATAAGGCGACCAAAAAGATCGCACTGAGCCCTATTTTTTTCATTAATAAATCCTTAAATCAATCCATAAAACAGCGCGGTTAGAGCGCTGTACCTCAATGCCTTACCGAGGGCTATTAAAATAAAACTGGGAAGAAATTTCATCCTCAACCATCCTGCTGCCAAACACAGAGGATCACCGATAACTGGAAGCCAGCTAAAAAGAAGGGCAACATAACCGTACTGACTTAGCCATCCTATCGCTTTATGACCATGTTTTTCTTTTTGAGTTCGATTCGGTAACCATAAACCTATCCAATAATTTGTAAGGCCACCTAACGTATTACCTAAAGTCGCGATAAAAATAACAGACAAAACCGTATGTTGTTTAATACCCAAGGTCGCAATCAACGTCGCTTCAGAAGCGCCAGGCAGCAAAGTTGCACTTAAGAAACCAGATATTCCTAATACCCAAAGGGCTGAGTCAGTAAAATACAGAGCGATCTGATCTAACACCGCATGTCCAATACTAACTTGCCTCTAGTATGCCCAGTCTCAAGCCTATGATGGGCTTCTACAACGTTTTTATATGATATTGCTGGCTGAACATCTACTTTCAACAGACCAACACTTACCATATATAACATCGTGTCTAATTGTTCTGGATTAGGTTCTACAAGCATGCCATCAGCACTAAACCCTAAAATTTCAGATTTTTCACAGATTAGATCTTTGGTGATGGTAGGAACAGTGACTACTCTGGCTTTATCTTTCAAGCATTTAAGGGCATCAAGAGCGACATCACCACCAATAAGATCAATAAGTACATCCACATCGGAAACACGTTCAGATACAGGAGCAAACTGATAGTTGACAGCATGAGCACCAAGGTTTGCAAGGTAATCCAAATTTGATTCACTACACGTGGTGTAGACTTCTGCTTGCGCTGCTACCGCTATCTGCACAGCAATATGCCCAACGCCTCCTGCTCCAGCAAGTATCAGAACCCTATCCCCCGCTTTTACACCGGCTTTATTCAGTGCCTGCGCCGCCGTTTGTGCCGCTACTGGTAACGCAGCTGCAGCCTCTAACGTTACTGCGTTAGGGACCAAACTCAAATGATCTTCCGCTACACAAAGGTATTGACTGTATCCACCTGCATTTAATGGAAAACCAATCAGCCCCGCGACAGTATCACCCTCTACAAAGCGTTGCGTATTCTCACCCATAGAGACAATTTTTCCCGATATTTCATAGCCAGGTGTCCAAGGTAAATTATCTCTATTTTGAGCCGCAGCCCAACCCATTCCAGCTCGGGTTTTGACATCAATCGGATTCAAGCCTGAAAAATAGACCTTTATTAAAACTTCACCGCTTTGAGGTTCAGGTATCTCTCCACTCACAAAATCCAAAACGTCAGGTTTTCCAAACTCGGGTATTACTATTTTTATGTTCTCAGTCACTTGGTACCCCTCAAACAAACGAAAAAAGGGATGCGTTAGCATCCCTTTGACTATAAACCATTTTGTTCTACTTGGTTAACCCAATTGTTTGGATTACGACCAGATATTACCCGACCAACGCTAACAAAATACCAGCAGCTACCGCAGATCCAAGTACACCGGCCACGTTGGGTCCCATCGCATGCATCAATAAAAAATTGTGTGGATTGGCCTCAAGGCCGACCTTATTCACAACTCGTGCAGCCATAGGTACAGCAGAAACGCCTGCCGCGCCAATAAGTGGATTAATGTCTTCTTTTGATAACTTATTCATCAGCTTAGCCATAAGTACACCTGCCGCCGTACCGATACTAAATGCCACTGCACCAAGCGCCAAAATACCTAACGTTTCTAGGTTTAAGAATTTATCGGCCTGTAATTTAGAACCAACACCGAGACCCAAGAAAATAGTCACAATATTAATTAGTTCATTTTGTGCCGTTTTAGATAAACGCTCAACAACACCAGCTTCGCGCATCAAGTTGCCTAAACAAAACATCCCCACCAAAGGTGTTGCTGATGGTAAGAAAAGTATTGTCATTAACAGGACAGCGAGTGGGAACAATATTTTCTCGGTCTTACCAACATGACGCAACTGAGCCATCTTGATTTGACGTTCTTCTGGTGTGGTTAATGCCTTCATTATCGGTGGTTGAATAATAGGCACCAATGCCATGTAGCTATATGCTGCGACCGCGATAGGACCCAGAAGATCAGGCGATAATCGACTGGACAAGAATATCGCCGTCGGTCCATCAGCACCACCAATGATAGCTATAGACGAAGCGTCTGCTAAAGTAAATTCCATACCAGGTATGTAATTCAATAAGATAGCACCAAACAGTGTAACAAAAATCCCAAATTGAGCCGCAGCACCTAACCACAAGGTTTTTGGGTTAGCTATTAAGGCACCAAAATCGGTCATTGCTCCTACACCCATAAAGATGATTAATGGGAACACACCAGTCTCAATACCTACGTGGTACACAAAGTAAAGCATACCGCCAGGTTCAGTAAAACCAGCATTAGGGATATTTGCTAGTACTGCACCGAAACCAATTGGCAGCAATAATAAGGGCTCAAAGCCCTTACGAATGGCCAAAAATAGTAACAGGCATCCGACGGCGATCATACAGATCTGACCAAATTCAAAATTGGCTATTCCTGTATCATTCCAAAGACGCATTAAACCTTCCATGATTCTCCCTTATGCCAAGCTAAGTAGAGGAGAACCAACCATTACGGCATCACCTTCTTTAACATTGATTTCTGCAACTGTTCCAGCTTTTGTTGCTCGAATTTCTGTTTCCATTTTCATTGCTTCTAAGATAAGAAGTACTTCACCGTCCGCAACTTGTGCACCTGGGGCAATCATCACTTTAAAAATGGTACCAGCTAGCGGTGCAAGAACCACTTCAGCATCGCTCGCTGCTGCAGGAGTAGTTGTTGCTGCAACAGTAGTAGGCGTCACTGTCGTAAGCTGACCTTGTGGGCCGACTTCGACATCATATACTTGACCATCCACCTTAACACTGTACGATTCAACACCGCCAACCGCTGGTGCTGCAATTTGTGCAGGCGCTGGTTTTTCTTTACCTGGAGCAGGTTCAAATGCATCTGGGTTGCGACGGTTTTTAAGAAACTTAAGACCCACTTGAGGGAATAACGCATAAGTTAAGACATCATCTACTGTATCTTCTGCTAGAGAGATACCTTCTGCTTTTGCTTTTTCCAATAATTCCGTTGTTAATGCATCTAACTCATCTTCTATCAGATCGGCCGGACGACAAGTGATCGCCTCTGCTCCATCCAATACACGAATTTGCAGTTCTTTATTTACCTCAGCGGGTGCTTGACCATACTCACCTTTAAGTACACCTGCCGTCTCTTTAGTAATACTCTTATAGCGTTCGCCAGTTAATACATTAATTACCGCTTGGGTACCCACAATCTGAGATGTAGGGGTGACCAATGGAATAAAGCCAAGATCTTTCCGGATACGCGGGATCTCTTCCAATACTTCATCTATACGATCTGCTGCGCCTTGCTCTTTTAGCTGGCCTTCCATATTCGTTAACATGCCGCCGGGTACTTGAGCAATCAGAATACGTGAGTCCACGCCCTTCATCGCCCCTTCCCATTTCGCATATTTTTTACGAACTTCACGGAAATAGGCGGCAATCGGTTCTATCTCTGTTAGTTTAAGACCAGTATCACGCTCAGAGCCCTCTAGCATCGCCACAACGGTTTCCGTTGGCGTATGACCGTAGGTTTGGCTCATAGAGGATATTGATGTATCTAGTATGTCTAGACCCGCTTCAACGGCTTTTATAGCTGTTGCGGTAGATAAACCAGTAGTTGCATGACAGTGTAGCGCTAGAGGCACGTCACAAGACGCTTTAATACGAGTAACTAACTCTTCAGCTTCATAGGGTTTAAGCAGTCCTGCCATATCTTTGATACAAAGAGAATGACATCCAAGATCTTCAAGGCGCTTCGCTAAGTCTACCCATGTATCTGAATTGTGAACCGGACTTGTCGTATAAGAGAGTGTACCCTGAGCATGAGCTCCTACATCCACAACAGATTTCACTGCTTGTTGGAAATTACGTACATCGTTCATCGCATCAAATATACGGAAAACATCCATACCGTTTTTATGAGATCGTTCAACAAACTTTTCAACAACATCATCACCATAATGGCGGTAGCCCAAAAGGTTCTGGCCACGCAGCAACATTTGCATCGGTGTATTTGGCATCGCTTTTTTAAGCTCACGCAGACGTTCCCACGGATCTTCACCTAAGAAGCGGATGCATGAATCAAATGTTGCACCACCCCATGTTTCTAAAGACCAATAGCCTATATTGTCCAGTTCTTTTGCAATCGGCAGCATATCTTCGATACGCATACGAGTAGCAAATAACGATTGATGGGCATCGCGTAGCACAACATCAGTAAGAGCAAGTGGTTTAGACATGCTTAATAACTCCTTTTAATCTTATTAAATTTACTACTTAGTATGAGAAGTTCGGTACTGATGTACCGCAGCAGAAATCGCCGCTATAACTTTTGGACTAACAGTAGATGATGTTTGTTGAACTTTAGAATGTTGAATTGGGGCAGCTATCAGTTGCGGTACTTCTTCCGGTACCAGCGAAGACATCAGCCGAACTAGGTATACAAGAATGGTCAGAAACACAAACACGACACCCATACCAGTGAGCATGAGTGTAGCGGCCTGTTCCAATAAACTTCCAATATCTGTCATTATGCTTCCTTTCGCTGTCTTAGAGACAATTAATCCTAAGCTTGAGATCCATTCACAAACTTGTCGTTAAGGATTATCTCGATTGGGGTCTGATTGTCAATTTCGAATACGTGTTCAAATAAGCTAACAGAGTTTTCTATTGTTTAATCCATTAAAACTATACGAATTACTACAAATCAGCCTCTTTGGAAATATATTAACGGAACGCTGAAAATAAATTAAGCCAATACAGCAATAAATACTGAGAGATAGGTAATAAAATTAAAATTTCTTTCTAAAAAACAGCAAGATGTAAATACAAAGCATTTATTATGATAATGCTTTGTTAACGAAAATCACTAAAGATGTTACAAATGTTTGAGGTATTGGAATTATTAGAAATATTGGAACTAAGAATGGCATTAGACGAGCAGGTGATTTGAAGAAAATATGGTGCGCTCGGAAGGATTCGAACCTTCGACCGCCTGGTTCGTAGCCAAGTACTCTATCCAGCTGAGCTACGAGCGCACAATTTTTTTTCGTTACGCGGCTTGAGAATTCATACTTGGAAGCCAAGTATATCAACATTCAGATACCACGTTACCCTTGATGTATGGTGCGCTCGGAAGGATTCGAACCTTCGACCGCCTGGTTCGTAGCCAAGTACTCTATCCAGCTGAGCTACGAGCGCACAATTTCTTTATCGGTACATGGCCTGAGAATTCATGCTTGGAAAAGAAGCATGTCAGCGTTCAGATACCACGTTACCCTTGATGTATGGTGCGCTCGGAAGGATTCGAACCTTCGACCGCCTGGTTCGTAGCCAAGTACTCTATCCAGCTGAGCTACGAGCGCACAGGTTGTGAAATATATCACATTTATGTTTCTGAGAAACAAAAAAATGGTCAAATGAGACCATTGTGTTACTAATTACATTGCATTACTAACTAGGTTAGTAATGGCGGTGAGGGAGGGATTCGAACCCTCGATACGGTATTAAGCCGTATACTCCCTTAGCAGGGGAGCGCCTTCAGCCTCTCGGCCACCTCACCACATGTTAGAAATGGTGCGCTCGGAAGGATTCGAACCTTCGACCGCCTGGTTCGTAGCCAAGTACTCTATCCAGCTGAGCTACGAGCGCATAATTTCTACTAAACACAAGAATGGCGGTGAGGGAGGGATTCGAACCCTCGATACGGTATTAAGCCGTATACTCCCTTAGCAGGGGAGCGCCTTCAGCCTCTCGGCCACCTCACCATCTTGCGGAGGCACATATTACGATTTACCAAAAATATGTCAAATACTTTCTTAGTTAAATTAGGTAAAAAACGTTTGATAGGGCACTAATCAACCAACATCTTAGAAAAACACAGTTTTCTCTGCTTATTACTTTCACTTTTAGGTTATACCGAAACAAAAAAGGCCAGCACATTGCTAGCCTTTTTTGCGATATATACGCTTAGTAGTTTCCTGATACCGTACTGCTACCTGGTACTGGATTACTTCCTGCTACGGTACTTGTTGCCGTCCCTTTTTCAGCTTGGATACGCATGTATATTTCTTCGCGGTGGACGGATACCTCTTTTGGAGCATTCACACCAATTCGAACTTGATTCCCTTTGACACCAAGTACTGTCACTGTTACTTCATCACCTATCATTAACGTTTCGCCAACTCGGCGAGTCAAAATCAGCATTTTTCCACTCCTTGAGTAATCTCTGAACTTTCTCTGTAATAAGGCTTATTATCCAACAAAACATCTATCTTCGTAAACAATACTAGTTAAGAAATAGCTAATTTTCGTTGTTCTTCAAGCTCTACCTTGAAATTTATCTGTTTTTCGTGAATAAGATTAGCTGTTTTCTCTAATAACTCAGGCTTAAGGATAAACGTTGAGTAGTTTATCCCCGCCGCGCGGTTTAGAATTTTTATATCATGCTGTGCGAATAATTCACAAGACTGCTGCAAAATCCCTTTCGCTTTGCTACCGACAATAGTCAATGCACTCACAGCCTCACTATTACGGATTTTTTCAATAAAAACCAGACTTAACTTAGCAAAACTCTCTTGAAGGATCACTACACCACTCTGTTCTGTTTCCTCGATCACGTTCCAAAGCGCAATTCCAAGCAGCTGACACTGTTTTTTTAA
Organism: Vibrio frigidus; assembly: GCF_042465995.1. Lineage (NCBI taxonomy): Bacteria > Pseudomonadati > Pseudomonadota > Gammaproteobacteria > Vibrionales > Vibrionaceae > Vibrio > Vibrio frigidus. The sequence continues at coordinate 186,496 of NZ_JBCDMC010000003.1, forward strand.
TGAGTCAAGATCATCTGCATCCACTTGCACGAACATCAATGACCTTTGTAACGCAATACCACAAATGCCCTTATCACAGGTCTCTCCTTTAACGAGAGTTCCTTTATCGTAAGAAAAAGAAGAGAGTACTCTTAATGGCACATTTTGAGCCCACGCGAACTGTACGCTAGGGAGATGAAGAACCTTAGCGCCTTTTCTAGACATCTCTTCCATATTTGGAAAGTCTATAAGGTCTAATTTTCGTGCGCTCTTAACTACTCTAGGGTCGCAGGTATATATTCCGTCGACATCGGTGAATATCTGGCACTCGTCAGCACCCAGTGCACCTGCGAGTGCAACCGCTGTAGTATCTGAACCACCACGCCCTAGCGTTGTAATGTCGCCATATTCAGTGGTCCCTTGAAAACCGGCAACAATCACTATCTTGTTATCCGCTAGAAGACCTTCTATATGGCTCGTATTGATTTGTCGGATAGTGGCATCGTTATGAACGTTATCTGTTAGTATCTGAGCCTGCCCGCTAGTCAACGACACGCTGCTATAACCATGCTTATTTATTGCAATCGAAAGTAAAGACATCGCAACCTGCTCTCCGGCAGACAACAATACATCTAACTCCCGTGCATTTGGCACATCGTCAATATCTTGCGCTAGACTCATCAGCCGATTGGTTTCACCCGACATTGCAGAAACAACGATGACAACATTAGCCCCTGAAGATTTCGTCTTGATTATTCTATTCGCAACGGCTTGAATTCGCTCAATCGAACCAATCGACGTCCCACCAAATTTCAGTACATATAACGGTTTTTTCACCGGCCTTCACCTTCCCTAAGAGCTCATCTCGTATAAATCGGTACTGTGAGTTCAATCATTATCTGCCCAATTTGGAACGATAATTAATGTAATTAATCATGCAATCTTTAACCAGAACGCATGTATACCTAGCTTAGTAAGCTTGTAACAATTGAGTTCGCTTGATACTGGTTCATTGCGAATAAACCAAAATTATGACTTATCGCGAGTTGAGATTACTTAACAACAAAAAAACCAACTAATTGTCATTAGTTGGTTTTTTTTCAGTTAACTTAATCAGCGGTTAAAGACGTTCTTCTAACCATCCATGAACCGATTTGATCGCTTCCGGTAATGCGGCAATATCTGTACCACCAGCTTGAGCCATATCAGGACGCCCCCCGCCTTTACCACCAACTTGCTGCGCTACCATATTCACCAGTTCACCGGCCTTAACTTTGCCGATAAGGTCTTTAGTCACGCCTGCTATTAAGCTGATTTTACCATCATTAACATTGGCTAGAAAAACAATACAACTGCCCATTTGGTTCTTAATGTCATCGACCATCACTCGTAAGTTTTTATTATCGCCGCCTTCAAGAGCGGCGACTAAAACTCGATGACCAGCGATAGTTTCAACCTTACCCATAACGTTAGCGCTTTCGACGGCAGCCAACTTATCTCTAAGCTGTTGCATTTCTTTCTCTAGAGCTTTCGATTTATTTGCAGCGTCACTTAATTTCACTTCATATTGAGTTTGCTGAGCATCAATTGCGTCCAGAGCGGCTTCACCAGTTACGGCTTCAATACGGCGAATACCAGCAGCAATACCACCTTCTGATACCACCTTGAATAAACCAATATCACCCGTATTTGTTGCGTGAATACCACCACAAAGTTCAGTAGAAAATTCGCCCATACTCAGCACGCGCACTTCTTCATCATATTTTTCGCCAAACAACGCCATCGCGCCTTTCTGTTTGGCTGATTCAATATCTGTGACATTGGTTTCTATCACATGGTTGACACGCACTTGGCTATTAACCAAACGCTCGACTTCACGCAACTCTTGAGGCTTAACCGCTTCAAGGTGTGAGAAATCAAAACGTAGGCTCTCAGCTCGAACCAATGAACCTTTCTGAGTAACGTGGTCACCTAAAACTTGACGTAATGCTGCATGCAATAAGTGTGTTGCTGAATGGTTGAGAGTGATCGCAGTACGGCGTTCAGAATCAACCTGAGCAAAAACCACATCTTCTTTCGCGAATACACCTTCAATAAGCTCACCATGATGAGCAATGGCGCCGCCCAGTTTTTGAGTATCTTCAACCTTGAATAGGCCAGAAGCAACCTTCAGATAACCAGCATCTCCACACTGGCCACCAGATTCTGCGTAAAATGGCGTTTGATCTAAAATGATGATCGCTTTATCACCAGCAGAAAGTGACTCTACTTCATCACCCTCAACGAACATTGCCACTACGTTTGATTGTCCATCTGTTCCACCATAACCAAGAAAATCAGTTGTAGCATCAATCTTTATCACTTGATTGTAATCAGTCTTAAACTGGCCCGCTTCACGAGCTCGCTTACGCTGAGCTTCCATCGCTTTTTTAAAGCCAACTTCGTCGATTGTGAACTCACGTTCACGTGCAACGTCGTTAGTCAGATCCGCTGGAAAACCATAGGTATCATATAATTTAAATACGGTTTCACCGTCCAGTTCTTTTCCTTCAAGCGTATTCAACGCGTCATTCAATATTGCCATGCCGCGTTCAAGAGTACGGCTGAAATTCTCTTCTTCGATTCGAAGTACTTTTTCTACCAGCGCTTGTTGTTTCTTAAGTTCGGTACCAGCGGTCCCCATAACCTCAGCGAGAACACCCACAAGCTTATAGAAAAACACACCTTGCGCGCCAAGTTTATTGCCATGGCGAACCGCACGGCGAATAATACGACGAAGAACATATCCACGGCCTTCATTCGATGGCATAACGCCATCAACAATCAAGAAAGCACAAGAACGAATATGATCTGCAACAACACGTAATGATTGGTTTGATAGATCTTTATATCCAATCACTTCACTAGACGCTTTGATTAGTGTCTGAAAGATATCCGTTTCATAATTGGAGTGAACACCTTGCATGATTGCCGCAATACGTTCGATACCCATGCCAGTATCAACAGAAGGCTTAGGCAAAGGCTCCATAGTCCCGTCACTCTGACGGTTAAACTGCATGAATACGTTGTTCCAGATCTCGATGAAGCGATCACCATCTTCTTCAGGGGTACCTGGTCTACCACCCCAGATATGTTCACCATGATCATAGAAAATTTCAGTACATGGTCCACAAGGGCCTGTATCGCCCATTTGCCAAAAGTTATCGGACTCGTAAGGTTTACCACCTTTCTTGTCGCCAATTCGAACAATACGGTCAGCAGGTATGCCGACATCTTTATTCCAAATCTCGAATGCTTCATCGTCAGTTTCATAAACAGTAACGAGCAGTCTTTCTTGAGGTAACTCAAGCACTACCGTTAGGAATTCCCATGCGTAACCGATGGCATCATTTTTGAAATAATCACCGAAACTAAAGTTTCCTAGCATTTCAAAAAAGGTATGGTGACGGGCAGTAAAACCGACATTCTCTAGGTCATTATGTTTACCACCAGCACGAACACATCGTTGTGCACTTGTCGCTCGCGTATAGGCTCGTTTGTCGATACCTAAGAAACAATCTTTAAACTGGTTCATTCCAGCATTGTTAAACAGCAATGTTGGATCATTTGCTGGTACCAATGATGAACTTTCTACAATCTGATGTCCTTTGCTTTCAAAGAACTCTAGAAACGCACGGCGTATCTCGTCGGTGCTCATAAACATGCGACTCTTCCTGAAACTTTCGATATGAATTTAGGACAAATATTGCCCACTAACAGATATTTGGCGAGTATTGTAAATCAAGGTTAGGATTTCGCCTAGTTTTCTTCATCAAAAGAATAACGCCAATCCAACTAAACATTTGGTCAAATTAAATGTGCTCTTCATGTAAAAGTTAATTGGTGCCAAGCTCATAATTAGGCCTATTTAAGAACCGGGCGTTTTCTACATCATCGATGTAGATTTTAATTACATGATTGATATGAACGGTATAATATCAAATTTGCCAAATTTTTGAATAATATAGGCATGATTACGCTAATCTTAATGATATTTGCCAGCGATAGTCTTTAGGTTTGATTAATGTAGAGCAGATAAGAATCTAAATCGTCGGTGTAGGAACGGGAGTTTGTAATGAGCACACGGGTATGAATTGGTTTTCCATGTTGGCACTTTGTGCCTCTGCAAACTCGCCTACAGCAGTAGATTGTGATGCAGTCCACCTTGCCTACAAAAATAAAATAGCTGGAATAGCGTTATCAGTGACCGATATCGATGCAATAACACGGACTGCCTATGCTGAGGCTTCTAATCAAGGTTCTATCGGGTTAAGCGCTGTCGTATTTGTCATTCTTAACCGTAAAATGAGTGAACAATTCTCGAACTCTATTGAGACGATTGTCAACGCAAAAAATCAGTTCGAACCAGTGTCTAAGGTAGGGACTTGGCAGCAACTCCCTGAGCCAAGTTCTGATCAGTTCGCTCGCATCGAGACCATTTTAGATCTGGCCAAAAATGGTTATTTATCCGACCCTACCAATGGTGCGCTCTACTTTCAGAATTCTAAAGTTGTATCGGAAAGAGCGCGAAAAGGTAGTGTGTCAAAAGAACTTATTCATTTTGGCAATGCACCTATTTCCGCTACTATCGATGACCACACTTTCTACGCCCTGATGTGCAATACAACGAACATGCCCGTAGAGTCAGATGAAAAGCCATCGGCATTGCGTCAATGGGAAAATCCGATCCAAAAAGGAATTAAACAGTTACGAGGAGGCATTCAAGATAAAGATTAAATGAATGTCGGCTCGATAATGAGCGACTCGTTCAGATTCGATTGCTCATAAACATAAAGCATAACTTCCGCTTTAATCTGTCACTCTCACTCATAAAAAAACCCCGCATTAGCGAGGCTTTATTCATGATACTTAGAGCGTTTAGTTGCTTTACAACTCTTCTTGAGGAACTGGTTTTTCTACGACTTCCTCAACAACTGGTGCTAAAAGAAGCTCTCGTAGTCTAGTATCAATTTCTAGTGCAGTCGCAGGGTTCTCACGCATGTATTTACCTGCGTTAGCCTTACCTTGACCGATTTTATCGCCTTTATAGCTATACCAAGCTCCTGCTTTTTCAACAATTTTGCTCTTAACACCTAAATCAATCAATTCACCTTCTCGGTTGAAACCTTTACCGTAAAGAATCTGTGTTTCAGCTTGTTTGAATGGTGCCGCTATTTTGTTTTTAACAACCTTGATACGTGTTTCATTACCAATAACTTCATCACCATCTTTAATGGCGCCAGTACGGCGGATATCGAGGCGAACAGAGGCATAAAATTTAAGGGCATTACCACCCGTTGTCGTCTCTGGAGAGCCAAACATAACACCGATTTTCATACGGATTTGGTTGATGAATATACACATGCAATTTGACTGTTTAAGGTTACCCGTTAACTTACGCATTGCTTGAGAAAGCATACGAGCTTGAAGGCCCATGTGGCTGTCACCCATCTCACCTTCAATTTCAGCTTTAGGCGTCAACGCCGCAACGGAATCGACAACAACAACATCAACCGCACCAGAACGAGCCAGTGCATCAACGATTTCTAAGGCTTGCTCACCAGTATCTGGTTGTGACACAAGTAACTCATCAATATTTACACCTAACGCCTTAGCGTAGATTGGGTCTAGGGCATGTTCAGCATCAATAAATGCACAAGTTTTACCTTGTTTTTGCGCCGCAGAAATTGCTTCAAGTGTTAAGGTTGTTTTACCTGATGATTCAGGACCATAGACTTCTACGATACGTCCCATAGGAAGCCCACCAGCGCCTAGCGCTATATCCAGAGCTAGAGAACCTGTTGAGATGGTTTCTACGTCCATAGTGCGGTTATCGCCAAGACGCATAATTGAACCTTTACCAAATTGTTTTTCAATCTGACCTAGAGCCGCTGCAAGCGCCTTCTTTTTGTTCTCATCCATTACTTTCTCCGCACTATTTGATTATTCGCGTGTTACTTCTTAATTAAAACTAATTATACTGTAGATTCATACAGTGTCTATAGCTATGTGAAAGTTTTTTCCTAATTCTACCGTAACTCATGCTCTAATAAAGATGTGCAATAGAACATTAAGGAAACCGATAGATATGGATATTACTTTTCACCAAGTTTCGCTTCAAACTACAGGTACCTATTTAGAAATAGAAGATTGGCATATATTTTCTAACCAGTCATGGGGCATATTTAGTACTGAAGGTGATATAGGTTCAAACCTTGGTGATTTACTCTGCCAAGAACGGGATGCAAGTGCGGGGACTATAGAGGGGTTATCACAAAATATTGCTCAGATATCACTTGTCGAACAACAACGTTTGTTAGAATCTGAACTCGCCGATGACGATACGGATTTTATAGACAAGATAGACACCGGCACGTCTGTTTATTCTCTTATTTATCAACAATGCCATGATGATGAACAAACCCTTGAACTTATGTTTGAACTCGACCTGACCCATTTAAGAGACACTGGCTTTCGAGTTTTATCTACCGGAGAAACCCGCCGATTAATGCTGGCGCGCGTTCTCGCGTCTAAACCGACACTACTTCTACTCGATGAACCTTATGCTGGTCTAGATGTTGAGCACAGAAAGTACCTCACTAGCTATCTTGAGCGCCTAAGCGCATCAATACAATTGATTATTGTCGTATCACGAGAAGATGAGATGCCCACTTGGATTGATAAAGTGGCTTTGTTTTCTTCGGGTAAGCTCTGTGAAATCATGAGTAAGTCAGAATGGAACGAGCACCCCATTATAAGTCAGATAACCGCTCAATCACAAAAACAGAGTGAACTAGTCATCGCACTGATACACAAACACCAACATACCAGTTATTTTGACAATCCACTCTTTGAGCTAGAAGACGGAAAAGTCGCTTACAGTGATTCTGTCATTTTTACTGGTGTAAATTGGCGCATTAATAACGGCGAACATTGGCAGATCAGAGGCCCAAATGGATGCGGAAAGAGCACCTTACTAGGCCTAATTTTTGGTGACCACCCTCAATGTTATAGCAACGTAATTCATATTTTTGGTAAAAAACGAGGATCGGGAGAAACTATCTGGGAGATAAAACAAAACATCGGCATGGTTTCATCTGCACTCCACCTTCAATATCGAGTAGGTTGCACCGCTTTAGAAGTTGTTTTATCTGGATTTTATGACTCAATTGGCTTGTATAGCCAACCTTCAAGAAAGCAGATAGAGATTGCAAAAGAATGGCTTGAAATACTGCACATGACCACGTTCATTAAGACGCCGTTTAAGCAGTTGGAATATGGACAACAGCGACTACTTTTGATCGCTAGAGCATTGGTAAAACAACCTGCCCTTCTTATTCTCGATGAACCATACCAAGGTTTAGATAATCTTGGGCGGAGACTGGTCATGAATACCTTAGATATGATAGCAAAAGAGAACCTAAGCCAACTTTTGTACGTATCCCATTATCAACAAGACACATTAGAAAACATCCATAACTTCGTAGATTTTGTTCCTGACGAACAGAGTGTTGGATACAAGGTTATAATTACTCAACATTAAAAAGAGTCGCCGCAACAAACGTTACGGCGACTCTTTTTTCAGCTTTAACCGCGATCTATCACATCTTTGTAACCGAATACACCTTTGTGAATTCGGTTACAAAAGCGTTTAAGCTAGGCTTTCTTTTATCTTTGCATGTAACTCTTGTACAGAAGTGACCGTCTGACGGTCATCTGCCGTATGCGCCATACAAGTCGCAAACGCAGCATTAAGCGTGGTTGTATAGTTCACTTTCTCTTGCAAAGCGCCACGACGTAAGACCTTTGAGTCTTCAATCGCTTGGCGACCCGCAGCCGTATTGATAATATAGGTATATTCATTGTTCTTGATTCGGTCAAGAATATGAGGACGCCCTTCATGCACCTTGTTTACTAAGCGAGGATTAATACCCGCCTCACCAAGGATAACGGCTGTTCCGTGGGTCGCGTCTAATTGATAACCAAGCTTGGTCAACTTAGAAGCAAGGTCTACAACACGCTGTTTATCATCATTACGTACAGAGAGTAGAGCTCGCCCACCTTCCGGGTACTCCTTGCCACAACCAAGCTCTGCTTTAGCAAACGCTTCGGCAAAGGAGGCACCAACGCCCATTACTTCACCGGTAGAGCGCATCTCTGGTCCAAGTAGAGGATCAACACCGGGGAATTTATCAAACGGCAACACCACTTCTTTGACCGAATAATACGGTGGAATAATCTCTTTAGTAAAACCCTGTGATTCAAGAGATTGCCCGGCCATAACACGAGCGGCAATTTTAGCCAGTGGAGCTCCCGTTGCTTTAGACACAAATGGAACCGTTCGAGCCGCGCGAGGGTTTACCTCAATAAGGTAAACCTCGTTATCTTTTACCGCAAATTGGGTATTCATCAAACCACGAACGCCGAGTTCGAAGGCCAGTTTTTCTACCTGTTCACGCATCACATCTTGTATTTCTTGGCTTAACGTATAAGCAGGTAATGAACATGCAGAATCACCAGAGTGAACACCTGCTTGCTCTATATGTTCCATAATACCGCCGATAACAACACGCTCACCATCACAAATGGCGTCAACATCAACTTCAACAGCATCATCTAAGAAACGGTCTAAAAGAACTGGAGATTCATTTGAGACACTTACCGCTTCATTAAAATAACGTCGTAAGTCAATTTCATCGTAGACGATTTCCATTGCACGACCACCCAACACATAAGACGGACGTACAACGAGTGGGAAACCGATATCTTTCGACTTCTCGATGGCATGTTCCATTGCCGTTACTGTGGCGTTTTCAGGTTGCTTAAGCCCTAGGCGGTCAACCGCCGTTTGGAAACGTTCACGGTCTTCCGCTCGGTCTATAGCATCAGGACTGGTACCAATAATTGGCACACCTGCTGCTTCTAGAGCACGAGCAAGTTTCAGTGGCGTTTGACCACCATACTGAACAATGACACCTTTCGGCTTTTCAACACGAACGATTGCAAGCACATCTTCGAGGGTTATAGGTTCAAAATAAAGTCGGTCTGACGTATCGTAATCGGTTGATACGGTTTCAGGGTTACAGTTAACCATAATGGTCTCATAACCATCTTCTCTAAGCGCAAGAGAAGCGTGCACACAGCAGTAGTCAAACTCGATACCCTGACCAATACGGTTAGGACCACCGCCAATAATCATGATCTTTTCTTTATCCGTCGGTCTTGCTTCGCACTCTTCATCATACGTAGAGTACATATATGCAGTATCCGAAGAAAACTCGGCAGCACAAGTATCGACGCGTTTATACACTGGGTGTATATCATGTTGGTAACGTAATCGGCGAATTTCGCTTTCAGCAACGCCAAGTAAAGCCGACAGGCGAGCATCAGCGAAACCTTTGCGTTTTACTTTACGAAGTAAATCTTTATTCAGGCCAGCAAATCCACCTGCTTTAATTTGCTCTTCGATTTTAACCAACTCTTCAATCTGGGCTAAGAACCAGCGGTCAATCGACGTAAGATTAAATACACCATCTACCGATAAACCGGCACGGAATGCATCGGCGATATACCAAATACGGTCGCAACCCGCTTCTTTCAATTCATGACGAATAGTCGTGAGTGCATCAGGTGCATCAAGATCAACCATTTCATCTAAACCGTTCACACCAACTTCCAATCCACGAAGCGCTTTTTGCAAAGACTCTTGTTGGTTACGACCTATTGCCATTACCTCACCAACCGACTTCATTTGGGTAGTCAAGCGGTCGTTCGCACCAGCAAATTTTTCAAAATTGAAACGAGGAATCTTCGTCACGACATAATCGATGGTTGGTTCGAAAGAAGCCGGAGTTGCTCCTCCCGTGATGTCATTCATTAACTCATCTAAGGTATAACCGATTGCAAGCTTAGCGGCTACTTTCGCGATTGGGAAACCTGTCGCTTTTGAAGCAAGAGCAGAAGAGCGAGATACACGAGGGTTCATTTCGATGATAACCATGCGGCCATCTTTAGGGTCAATACCAAACTGTACGTTTGAACCACCCGTTTCAACACCAATTTCGCGAAGTACGGCTAAAGAAGCATTTCTCATTAACTGATACTCTTTATCCGTTAATGTTTGAGCTGGGGCAACGGTTATTGAATCACCAGTGTGAATACCCATTGGATCAATGTTCTCAATGGTACAAACAATGATACAGTTGTCATTCTTATCTCGAACCACTTCCATTTCGTACTCTTTCCAACCGATAAGAGATTCATCGATTAAGAGTTCGTTGGTTGGAGAGAGATCTAAACCACGACGGCAAATCTCTTCAAATTCTTCTTTGTTATAAGCAATACCGCCACCCGAACCACCCATGGTAAAAGAAGGGCGAATAATACACGGAAAACCGACCATTTCTTGGACTTTATGTGCTTCGTCCATTGTTTTAGCGGTATCAGCTCTTGGGCATTCTAACCCAATAGATTTCATCGCTTTATCAAAGCGAGAGCGGTCTTCTGCCTTATCAATCGCGTCAGCTGTCGCGCCTATCATCTCGACACCGAACTCAGCCAGAACTCCGTGTTTTTCTAAATCTAACGCACAGTTAAGTGCCGTCTGACCACCCATAGTTGGCAATACTGCATCTGGACGCTCTTTTTCAATAATGTTGCGAACAACTTCCCAATGAATCGGCTCAATATATGTTGCGTCCGCCATGTCGGGGTCAGTCATTATTGTTGCAGGATTAGAGTTTACAAGAATAACTCGATAGCCCTCTTCTCTCAGCGCTTTACAAGCTTGTGCACCAGAATAATCAAATTCGCACGCCTGACCGATAACAATCGGCCCAGCACCTAGGATTAGAACACTTTTGATGTCATTACGTTTTGGCATTCTTCTCGACTCCGTTTATGCGCTGTGCTGTTCAATAAGTTCAATAAAGTGGTCAAACAATGGTGCAGCATCTGCTGGACCAGGGCTTGCTTCTGGATGACCTTGAAAGCTAAATGCGGGTTTATCGGTACGATGTATACCCTGTAAAGAGCCGTCAAAAAGCGAAACGTGTGTTGCTCTGAGGTTTTCAGGCAGTGTTGCTTCGTCAGCAGAAAAACCATGGTTTTGAGAGGTAATCATAACCACGTCTCTATCCAAATCTTTAACTGGATGGTTTGCACCATGATGCCCAAATTTCATTTTTTTAGTCTTTGCACCAGACGCCAAAGCAAGGATTTGATGTCCTAAACAAATACCAAATATTGGTAAACCCTTTTCAAGAAAAACCTTCGTCGCTTCTATCGCGTAGGTACATGGCTCAGGATCACCAGGACCGTTAGATAAGAAAATGCCATCAGGATTCATGGCTAACACTTCTTCAGCAGATGTTTGTGCAGGAACGACCGTTAAACGACAGCCTCTATCGACCAGCATTCTCAGTATGTTTCGTTTTGCCCCGAAATCGTATGCAACTACGTGGTAAGGGAGTTCACTATCATCTTTCGCTTCAGGTAGCCCACCAATCAATTGCCAAGAGCCCTGCTTCCAAGAGAATGGTTCTTTCGTTGTTACTTCTTTGGCTAAATCCATTCCTTTGAGTCCGGGAAACGCTTTTGCTTTCGCTAAAGCGAGTGACTCATCAAGATTGTCACCGGCAACGATACAGCCATGTTGTGCGCCTTTTTCTCGCAAAATACGCGTTAATTTACGCGTATCTATATCCGCGATACCAACGATATTTTGTGACTTCAGATAATCAGACAGAGTCTGCTCACTACGAAAGTTAGAAACGATAAGAGGCAGGTCACGAATCACAAGTCCTTGTGCATGAATCAAAGAAGATTCTTCGTCTTCTGAGTTAGTGCCTGTATTGCCAATATGAGGATAAGTTAAGGTGACGATTTGTTGGGAATAGGAAGGATCAGTGAGGATTTCTTGATACCCCGTCATCGAGGTATTAAAAACGACTTCTCCGACTGCAGAACCTTGTGCCCCAATGGAAACTCCGTTAAAAATTGTCCCATCTTCTAGGACGAGCATTGCTGACTTACTCAAGACAACCTCCAGAATAAAAATGCATAAATTATGTATTAATTTGCAATTCTACCTTCCTTGCCGCCGATTACAACAGCATTATGGAATTTAGACAAATTGGCGGTATTCTAGAGATCAGTGTGATATGTGTCAACAACATACCGATAACCACTCTGTCTTTTTTCAACCACATAAGGCATAAGTTCGTCAGAAGGCTTAAAAAAACAAGTTAAGTCCATGTTTAAACACAGTTACATTCGCAAACACTCAAGAGAATATGAGATAAACGTCAATTTCATCAATTCAACATTAAATTAAAATAGCAAACGTTAACGCCGTCGACTTAAGTGCAACTTTTGGGGGTGATTGTCTATATATGAGCTAAAAGCCCAAAAAGTCATGGTCAAATCAGTAATAGGGGTGAATTTATCACCAGCATAAAATTCAACCACAAGGAGGGGATTTAAATTGCGCCAACCAATATTGGCGCATAATTATGTAATTAAAGCTCGTTTAACCCGAGCACATCCGACATAGTATAAAAACCAGTTTGCTTTTGATTCAACCAGATTGCGGCTTTTACAGCACCATTAGCAAAAGTCATTCGATCCGTTGCTTTATGGGTAATCTCGACTCGTTCACCAATATCTGCAAACATAGCCGTATGCTCACCGATAATATCGCCAGCTCGAATGGTTGCGAAGCCGATTTCGTTTTTGGTTCGTTCGCCAGTGATCCCTTCACGTGCATAGACCGCAACATCACTCAGTTTGTTATCCATAGCGCCCGCTATTGCTTCACCCATTCCAATAGCAGTACCGGAAGGTGCATCTATCTTAAATCGATGGTGAGCTTCCACTATTTCTATATCGCAGTAGTCTCCCATTACTTTTGCTGCTTTTTCTAGCAACTTAAAGACAAGATTTACGCCAACACTATAGTTAGGAGCCATAATAATCGAGATATGCTTAGCCGCTTCATCGATGATTTCTTTTTCTTCTTCAGTAAAACCCGTCGTACCAATAACCATTTTTTTATTGTGTCGCTTACAAAGTTCAATATTCGCTAGCGTACTTTTTGGCATGGTAAAGTCGACAATTACATCAAAATCAGTTATCGATTTTTCAAGATTATCTACAAGAGAAATATCTAAATGCCCTTCGCCACATAATTCGCCAACATCAACGCCAACAAGTGAGGATTCTGGCCTCTCAGAGGCTGCCCCAACTGATGAGTTTGAGTTATGGTGGGTAGCTTTCACTAAATTGCGGCCCATTCGACCCGCTGCTCCTGCAATCGCAATTCGAACCATTGCGTAAATCTCCGTACATTTAAGTGAAATCCAATTTAACTGAAATGAGTAATCGCTTCAAGGTATCTTAAAAATTGATTTTTTATCTTGTTTTTAAGACGACAGCGAAACCATTCACCTTATGGGTTATCTGAATCTTATTAATCGAATCTATTTATCCGTATTGTTTTATTACTTTTTTTAGAATAGGAATATTGGCTTCAGGAAAGGAAAAATCTTCTAATAATCCTATTTCCACCCATTCTCCTTGCTGACCTTCTTTGCCGTAAGGTTCATTTTCAAATCCCGTCACCGTAAAAAAATCAAACTTCAGAGATTTATCAGGATAATCATATTCCAAATGCTCAAAGAGTGATTGCTGGGTCACTTCAATGCCAATCTCTTCAAACAATTCTCTGAACATTGCATTCTCTGGGGTCTCATCTAACTCGACTTTACCGCCAGGAAACTCCCAAAACCCTCCTTTATGCGCATCTTTATGGCGCTTAGTAATAAAAATTTTATCTTTCTCACCGTTAAGAATGATGGCTGCAACTATGTGTAAGCGTTTCATATCTGACTCTTGTTTTCATTTTAAATATTTTGTGTATAAAAAAGGCCGCTTCACGCGACCTTTTTTCATTTTACAAATTTTTCACTTTATAACATCAACCAATTTTACCGTGGCATTGCTTATATTTTTTACCTGAACCACATGGGCAAGGTTCATTTCTACCTACTTTACGTTCTTCACGTACCATTGGTTGTTGCGTTCCGTCACCATCTTCGGAATCATCGCCTAATTGATTTTCCGCGGACTGATGTTCAAACTGTTGTCTACGGGCAGATTCTTCTGCTTGAGCTTGACGTTGCGCTTCCATACGCTCAACTTCTTCTTGTTGTTGAACTCGTACTTTACTCAAGATCATGATCACATCAACTTTAAGCATATCTAACAAGTTTTCAAACAGTTCGAACGACTCGCGTTTGTATTCTTGTTTAGGGTTCTTCTGTGCATAGCCACGCAAGTGAATACCTTGACGAAGGTGATCCATTGCCGCAAGGTGTTCTTTCCATAGGTTATCAAGTGTCTGTAACATGACAGATTTTTCAAAGTTACGAATAACTTGTTCACCCACGGTATCTTCTTTCGATCTATAAACTTCTACTGCTGTATTGTGGATACGCTCACGAAGCGCTTCTTCGTAGAGCTTGTCGTCGTCATCTAACCAAGTTTGAATAGGTAGATCAAGATCAAAGTCGTTTTTAAGACGATCTTGCAAGCCTTCTATATTCCACATATCTTCAAGTGATTGATGTGGAATATATTCATCCATGACCGAATCAAATACATCTTGGCGATTGTGGTCTATCATTTCACTGATATCGTCCACTTCCATAAGCTCGTCACGTAGTTCATAGACGACTTTACGTTGGTCATTGGCAACATCATCATAATCGAGAAGCTGTTTACGAATGTCGAAGTTACGGCCTTCTACTTTACGCTGGGCTTTTTCAATAGAACGAGAAAGCATACGACTTTCTATCGCTTCACCTTCATCCATACCACTTTGTATCAAACCAGCCATACGATCAGAAGTGAAGATACGAAGGAGTGAATCTTCCATTGATAGATAAAAACGAGAAGAACCTGCATCACCTTGACGACCTGAACGGCCGCGCAACTGATTATCGATACGACGAGATTCGTGACGTTCTGTACCAATGATGTGTAAACCTCCAGACGCAAGTACTTTGTCATGCTCAATCTGCCAGTTTTCTTTTATTTTTTGAATCTGCTCTTCGCTTGGGTCTTCTATCTTATTCAATTCCGCTTGCCAGCTACCACCCAATACGATATCTGTACCACGACCCGCCATATTGGTAGCAATTGTCACTGCTTCAGGAGCCCCTGCAAAGGCAACGATATCCGCTTCTTGTTCATGGAATTTAGCGTTCAAAACGTTGTGTTTGATTTTAGACTTTTTGAGAGCATTAGAAAGTAGTTCAGATTTCTCGATTGAAACAGTACCAACAAGTATCGGTTGGCCTTTTATCACTCGCTCTTTAATGTCTTCAATGATCGCTGCAAATTTTTCTTCTTCTGTGCGATACACCACATCCGGCATGTCATCACGAACCATAGGTTGATTCGTTGGAAGAACAACAGTCTCTAGATTATAAATAGATTGAAACTCAAACGCTTCTGTATCCGCAGTACCAGTCATACCTGACAGTTTTTCATACAAACGGAAATAGTTCTGGAAAGTAATAGAAGCTAATGTTTGGTTTTCATTCTGAATCTTAACGCCTTCTTTTGCTTCAACCGCCTGATGCAAACCTTCAGACCAGCGGCGTCCCGGCATGGAACGACCCGTATGTTCATCGACTATAATGACTTCATCATCTTTTACGATGTAATCGACATCTCTTTCAAACAATACATGGGCACGAAGTGCTGCATTGACATGATGAAGTAGGCTAATATTGGTTGGAGAATAGAGGGTATCTCCCTCTTCCATCATCGCATTATTAACGAGAAGTTCTTCTACAAACTCTTGCCCCGTTTCGGTCAAGTGAACCTGCTTAGATTTTTCATCAAGCGTGTAGTGACCATCCCCTCGATACTCTTCTGTATCTTCTTGATCTTGCAGTTTAAGAGAAGGTATTAGGGTGTTAATTTTTGAATAGAGCTCTGAGCTATCTTCAGCCGGACCAGAAATAATGAGTGGTGTACGTGCTTCATCAATAAGGATGGAGTCAACTTCATCGACAACCGCAAAGAAACGATCTCTTTGTACGCGGTCTTCCTTGCGGAATGCCATGTTATCGCGAAGATAATCAAAGCCAAACTCATTGTTTGTTCCGTAAAGAATATCGCACTGATAAGCTTGTTGTTTCTCTGGTGGTGCCATATTAGGAATGTTGACACCAACGGTCATACCTAAAAATTCAAAAAGTGCTCTGTTTGTCTCTGCGTCACGGCTTGCAAGGTAATCGTTCACCGTTACGATATGGACGCCTCTCCCAGGTAACGCATTCAAGTAAGCGGACAGGGTCGCAGTAAGTGTCTTACCTTCACCCGTACGCATCTCGGCAATCTGCCCTGAGTTGAGGACCATACCACCAATAAGCTGAACATCGAAATGACGCATACCAAAAACACGTTTAGACGCTTCACGAACCGTTGCAAAAGCTTCAGGAAGGAGCTGGTCTAGTGATTCACCTTTTTCTAGGCGCTCACGGAATTCAACGGTTTTAGCTTGTAGCTCTTCATCTGAAAAAGCTTCAAAATCTGGTTCAAAATTATTAATTTGTTTTACAATCTTTCGTAATCGACGCAGAGTTCGATCATTACGACTGCCAACAACCTTAGTCAGTATCTTACTTATCATTTTTTGCTTATCTCATGTTGTTTGGCTTTAAGCCTTTCCAATGCTTTTAGTCTCTTATAGACCGATGAGTCTTATTTAAAACAAGAAAACTGAAACAATATTATATTGTCAGATATTGTGGCTTACCTAATGAAATTCAAGTTATGTTTTAAAAGTTCTCAACATTTTAAGCGATAATTTTTTTTATTCCATTAGCATTTATATTAATTTGACCAAGATTGACTTTTTTATCCCTTGATGGTCATTAAGCGAACAAGTGTACTGGTTCTTTCATATCAACGCGAATGTGATAGATCATCAAATATGGAAATTAAGATAACAAAAAATTGCCATGCGGCAATTTTTGTCACCTTCGAACCCGCTATAAGCACGCAAAAAATAAGATAGGATCACGAAATACACAACTAAATTAAGACAAAAAAAAACCAGACTTCATGTCTGGTTTTTTCGAAACGAATAATTGTATTTTACTATGCTAGAACCATATTGGGTTCAGCAAATGCAACCGGTGAACCAGCTTCTTCTTCAAATGTCGCCCATTCCCACGCTTCTTGATCAGCAAGAACAGCACGCAGCAATTGGTTATTTAAAGCATGACCTGACTTATAAGCACGAAGCTCACCGACAATGCTATGACCACACATATAAAGATCGCCAATGGCATCAAGAACTTTATGGGTGACAAATTCATTATCAAATCGAAGCCCTTCTTCATTAAGAATACGGTATTCATCTAATACGATTGCACAATCGAAACTGCCACCTAGGCATAAGTTCTGCGATTGCAAATATTCAATATCATGCATAAACCCGAATGTACGAGCCCGTGAAATATCTTTAATAAATGCGTTTGAAGAAAAATCAAACAGAAGACGTTGTTCGTCCGCATCGATCGCAGGGTGTTCAAACTCTATTTCGAAATCCATACGGAAACCGTTATAAGGAACAAGTTCTGCCCATTTATCACCATCCTCAAAGCGCACTGGTTTCTTAATGCGTATGAATCTTTTTGGTGCATTCAATGTTTCAATACCCGCAGATTGTAACAAGTACACAAAGGGACTCGCACTACCATCCATAATCGGTATTTCTGGGGCATCAACTTCTACGATGACATTATCGATTCCCATACCCGCTAGAGCAGCATTTAAGTGCTCAACAGTGGAAATCCGCACACCTTCGTCGTTTACAAGCGCAGTACAGAGCATTGTGTCACGAACAGAGGCTGGATCTGCTGGAAAATCAACCGCAGGGTCTAAATCGGTACGACGATAGATAACACCAGTGTTTGCTGCTGCTGGACGCAAGGTAAGCGTAACTTTACGCCCAGAGTGTAAACCAACTCCGGTCGTTTTTACGATCTCTTTCAGAGTACGTTGTCTGATCATCTACCTTGCCTCTAATTAGTGTTATTCATCACGGTCAGCGTTGAAACTGACCGCGGATACTATCATAAATAAGACTTCTGTCAAATTATGACTATTTCTTAATCGGCTTGACGACGAAGAAATGCTGGTATATCCAAATAGCCACTTTCTTTTTCCGTCTTAGGAGCCGTGCTTTGGTTTGAACTGCCTTGCGCCTGACCACTATTTGACGGTGCTGTCGGTTGCGGCTTCACCCCTTCTTTTTTATGCAAAGGTTGTGCCGTTTTTTCATCTACTTTTGCTGCAACGGGTTGTGAAACCAGTGTTGCCGCCATTGCTGGTTTCGGTTTTGCCGCAGAACCTGCAACTAACGTTATTTCAGGTTTCTTCTCTGCGCCAATACCTGTTGCTACAACCGTTACGCGGAACTCTTCTGTCATATCAGGGTCAAGAGAGGTGCCAATAACAACCGTTGCATTATCCGATGCAAATGCTTTAACTGTATTACCTACCGTTTCGAATTCATCCAGACGCATGTCTAAACCAGCAGTAATGTTAACCAGTACTCCACGAGCACCCGCTAAATCAATATCCTCTAAAAGTGGGGACGATATTGCCGCTTCTGCCGCTTCTTCTGCACGTTCTTCACCACTTGCAACGCCACTACCCATCATTGCATGACCCATTTCAGACATAACTGTTCTTACATCTGCAAAGTCAACGTTGATCATACCAGGTCGCGTAATAAGCTCTGCGATACCTTGAACGGCATTCTTTAGAACATCGTTAGCATAACCAAACGCCTCTAATAGCGTTACGCTTCTACCATATACTTTAAGCAATTTTTCATTTGGTATTGTTATCAAAGAGTCAACATGTTTAGAAAGCTCTTCAATACCTTGCTCAGCAAAAGCAAGACGTTTTTTGCCTTCAAAACCAAATGGCTTCGTTACTACGGCAACAGTTAGGATATTTAGTTCCTTTGCAACTTCAGCAATGACTGGTGCTGCACCTGTACCCGTTCCACCACCCATACCAGCAGCGATAAATACCATATCGGCGCCACTAAGGATTTCTTTAAGTTTTTCTTTGTCTTCAATAGCTGAATCACGGCCAACTTGAGGGTTAGCACCTGCGCCTAGTCCTTTAGTAATGTCACCGCCAATTTGGATAACAGTACTCACACTAGCTTTGCGTAAGGCTTGAGCATCAGTATTAATACTAATAAACTCCACACCTTCGATGGATTCGCGAACCATGTGTTCTAATGCGTTACCGCCACCACCACCAACACCAACGACTTTAATTACAGCATCGTCAGACATTTCCATCATCGGTTCAAACATGTGTTGTCTCCGTTTTTCCTGCTATCAGGTTAAAACTCTTTTTGTATCCAATTACGCATTCTACTAAAGAATGAAGTAAATGAGGAACGTTTTGGTTCACTATATTCACCATCGTCATTCATTTGACTATCTTTTGCGTAATGAAGTAATCCCACTGCCGTAGAATGATACGGCTCTTTAACATAGTCTGTAAGTCCGCTAACCTCTATAGGCTTACCGACTCTAACTCGATTTGCGCCAAAAATTCGTTCTGCGCATTCAACCAGACCTTCCATTTGCGAAGCACCACCAGTTAATACAATACCGGCCGCTAGGTGATGCTTGATACCATCTTCTCTTAATTGAGCTTGAACGGTATTAACAGACTGATTGATGAAGCCCATTAATTCAGCATAACGTGCTTCAATAACGCCAGAAAGTTCCTGACGCTTTAAAATTCTTGATGGTCTTCCACCAACACTTGGTACGTTAACCGTGTCATCTTTGCTCACTAACTCGCTCAATGCACAGCCATATTTTACTTTAATCTCTTCAGCGTCACCAACCGGCGTACCAAAAGCAAAAGCTATATCACTCGTTACTGAGTTACCCGCATAAGAAAACACTTCAGTGTGTCTCAATGCGCCGCCAGTCCATATGGATACATCCATAGTACCAGCTCCGATATCAACAACACAGACGCCTAACTCTCTTTCGTCTTCAGTAATCACTGCATTACTTGACGCTAAACCAGAAAAAACCAGTTGATCAACCTTCAAGTCGCATCGTTCAACGGCTTTTATAATATTTCTTGCCATATCATTATGGCAAGAAATCAAGTGAACGCTAACTTCCATGCGTACACCAGACAAACCTAGCGGGTTTTTAATCCCTTCTTGGTAGTCAATCGTAAACTCTTGAGGTATGACATGTAAAATTCGCTGTTCTTCGCCAATTTTAATCGACTTAGCCGTATGAATGGCTCTGTCCATATCATCTTGGGAAACCTCTTCATCAGCGATTGTCCCCATTCCTTTTTCTATCCGGCTGGCAATATGTCTGCCCGACAATGAGATGAATACGCTGCTAATTTTACACTCAGCCATAAGCTCGGCTTGATCTACCGCTCTTTGTACTGACTTCACAACGGATTCTAGATCATTTACTCCGCCCTTATCCATTCCACGAGAAGGACTACTACCCGCACCTATAATATTAACTTGACCGTCGGGTAATAATTCACCAACTAATGCAGATACGCTTGCAGTGCCAATATCTAGACCAACAATAATATTATCGTCTGCATTTTTAGTCATTTAATTTCTCTTGCTCTTCTTCTGATTCATTATCCGGAAACCAGCCAACTGCCGCCCCGGTATCATATCTAAGATCGACATAGCTAACGCGTTGCGACTCATTACCTAACCGATAATAAAGTGACGTAAAACGCGCCACCCGTTCAATCAATGATTCTTTACCTAGTTCAAGGCGAATACCATTATCTAATATAATTTGCCAAGCATGACGGTCGTTAAGCACCAAAGAGGTAATCTTGAGGCCTAAAGGTGCAAACATCGGGCTAACTTGTCGCCATGTATCCAATACACCGCGGCTACTCCCTTGTGGACCATAGAGCTTGACTCTATCTTCTTTCAACTCTGCAACGTCAGCATTAAATACATCACCAGACGTATTCAGCAGCGCATTGCCATTCCAAATAGCAGAAGCCTTGTGTTCTACTAAATATATTTTAACTAAATCCGGCCATTGTTTTCTAATTGATGCCTGAGCAACCCATGGAATTTCAACTATGACTTGTTGTAATACATCGACATCTTGCGACATAAATGTGCCCACATAATCCATACTTCGTAACGCAAGCTGTACATCTTTACCTGAAACGTATTCAAGTTCACCCTGCAACACTAATTTTGATAAGGGGAGACGTTGCTCATCAAGCATCCAACTTATGGTTGATTGCAACAATAAGCCTATGGATAGCAATACTAACAGCAAGAACATGCCACCAACAGCATGCTTTTTTGTTTTACTTATTTGACTGGTGGTATTTAGACCTCCATAGTCAAATTCACTTACCGCTTTATTCATCAAATTTAATTCATTAGCTTTAATAAGTGATATCCATGTCAATAGACTTAACTAATAATGCGTATAATTTAACTAACAAATTATACTTAGACTGCCCAAAGTATCTACCCTTAGCAGAAGAATATTCGATCTTACTGCCTTAAAAAATAGCATTTGGAACAAATCTAAGACGACTTATTGCTTTGCATGTCGTTTATATCAAGTTTTAGCGCTGCCAAATTCTTGGCTACTTTGCCTACATCACCAGCACCTTGAGTTAAAATCAAATCTCCGTCTTGCATTAAATTCGCTAATACCGACGGTAATGCGTTCTGGTTTGCAACAAAAACAGGGTCTATTTTCCCTCTTGAACGAATCGTCCTACACAAGGCTCGGCTATCTGCGCCGTTAATTGGTTTCTCACCGGCCGAATAAACATCAAGCATGATTAGAAGATCCACATTTTCTAAAACATTTGCAAAGTCGTCATATAGATCTCGGGTACGGCTATAGCGATGTGGTTGGAAAATCATAACCAATCGTTTATCTGTCCAGCCGGCTCGTGCCGCTTGAATCGTAACGTCGACTTCACTCGGATGATGACCATAATCATCAACAAGCATTACATTACCGTTGCCTGTGTTGAATTCACCTAAGTGTTCGAATCGACGACCCGTTCCTTCCGTATCAACCATCGCATTCATGATAGCTTCATCAGAAATATCATCTTCTGTTGCGACGGCAATCGCAGCTGACGCATTTAACGCGTTGTGTCTACCCGGCATATTCAGCGTTATATGCAAAGGCGCTTTTCCCTCGCGTTTTACCGTAAACTTGCCTTGTTGACCTTCTTGGGAATAATTCTCTATACGGACATCAGCATCTTCAGAGAAACCATAGGTAATCACTTGACGGCTGATCTGTGGAATAAGTTCGCGTACAACGGGATCATCAATACAAACAATCGCTTGTCCATAAAAGGGAAGATTGTGTAAAAAATCGATAAAGGTCTGTTTGAGGACCTCAAAGTCGCCGCCATATGTGTCCATATGGTCAGCTTCTATATTGGTCACAATACTGACCATTGGTTGCAGATAAAGAAAGGAAGCATCGCTTTCATCCGCTTCTGCAATCAATATTCGGCTTGAACCAAGACGAGCGTTAGTACCGGCACTTTTCACCAAACCACCGTTAACAAAAGTAGGGTCCATTCCTGCTTCAAAATAAATCTGAGTAACCAACGCGGTTGTGGTTGTTTTTCCATGTGTACCCGCAACGGCAATACCATGTCGAAAGCGCATAAGTTCGGCAAGCATTTCCGCTCGCTGAACCACTGGTATACGCTTTTGTTTCGCCGCTACCAGTTCTGGATTGTTTTTTGTAATTGCCGTAGAAACAACGACAACACTCGCTTTCGCAATATTCGATTCGGAATGACCAAAGAAAATTTCTGCACCTTTGTTACTTAATCGTTCAGTCACTTGATTGGCAGCTAAGTCAGAACCAGTAATTTGATAGCCTTCGTTAAGAAGAACTTCAGCAATACCACTCATTCCAGCGCCCCCGATGCCAACAAAGTGAATACATTTCACTCTGCGCATTTCAGGGACAACGGCTCTAATTTTTGATAGGTCTTGAGTATGGTCTAAGGTCATTAAATCTTTCTCATTATTCAGTTAAGGCGACTATTGCCTTTGCAACGGTTTTATCTGCATTGAGCTTGGCAGCTCGTCTTGCATTTGTTGCCATTGTTAACAAATCATTTCTGTCCAGCATTGATATAACCTCTGTTAAGTTACCAACGCTTAAGTCAGGTTGTTCTATCATTTTTGCCGCACCACACTCGACTAGGTGGTCGGCATTCAAAGCTTGTTGTCGATCTTTATGCATAAAAGGGATGAAAATAGCACCAACGCCTGCAGCAGATACCTCTGAGACCGTCAACGCCCCTGATCGACAAACGACAATGTCAGCCCATGCGTAAACAGCAGCAACATCATCGATAAACTCGGTCACCTCCGCTTGCGTGACGCCCATGTCTCGATAAGCTAACTGGACCTTCTCTTTATTGTTTTTACCTACTTGGTGGCAAATTGTATAGTCATTACCAAGCTTTTTCATTACTTCGGGTAATGTCGTGTTGAGAATTTGAGCACCTTGACTGCCACCCATAACTAAGATTCTTAATGGTCCTGAACGTGCAGAAAACCGCTCTTCAGGGCTTTCTAATTCAGTGACGTCTTCTCTTACTGGATTTCCCACTACTTCAGCGTGGCTAAATGCGCCCGGAAAGGCTTGAAATACTTTTTTGGCAATCTTGGATAGCCATTGATTTGTTAATCCGGCAACGGCATTCTGTTCATGCAGGACGACTGGGATGCCAGAAAGCCATGCAGCGATACCACCTGGCCCACTAACGTAACCACCCATACCTAACACGACATCAGGTTGCCATTTCTTAATATGACGTCTGGCTTGCATGATAGCGTTCACGATCTGAAACGGCGCTTTGAGTAGCTTACTAACCCCTTGTCCGCGCAGACCTTTTACTTTAATAAAATCAATTTCAATACCATGTTGAGGCACCAAATCGGCCTCCATGCGATCAGCTGTACCTAACCAACGGATTTCCCAACCTTGTTGCTGCAACTGTTTTGCAACCGCTAGCCCAGGAAAAACATGGCCGCCAGTACCACCTGCCATAACAAGTAGTCGTTTACTATTCTTCTTCATTATTAATCTGTTCTTTATTTTGAGTGTCTAGCGCCGAGAGGCGACATTCGTGATCGATACGCAATAATATAGATACCGCGATAGACATAATAATTAGACTCGAACCACCGTAGCTAATCAGTGGCAACGTTAATCCTTTAGTTGGAACAATTCCCGCTGACGCACCCACATTAACCATCGATTGAAACGCAAACCACACACCAATTCCAAAAGCAAGGTAGCCGCCAAATTGTTCATTCGCTTCTAGAGCTTTTTTACCGATCAAAATGGCCTTAACCACTAAAGCGAAGATCAATATAAGAATGATAGTAACACCAACAAACCCTAACTCTTCGGCTATAACTGCAAAAACAAAGTCGGTATGAGCTTCAGGAAGGTACTCCAACTTTTGAACAGAATTACCTAGACCTTGTCCAAACCAATTACCACGTCCAAAGGCCATTAATGATTGAGTTAGTTGATAACCACTGCCAAATGGGTCATCCCACGGGTCCCAAAAAGAGGTGACTCGGCGCATTCGATAGGGCTCTATAAAAATAAGCAGTGCGACACCACCAATTCCGACCATCATTAATGCAATAAATTGCCATAACTTCGCTCCTGCTATAAATAACATTGCGAACAAAGTAACTAGCATAACAACGACAGTACCGAGATCCGGCTGTCCTAAAAGCAATACGGCTAGCACACCAAAAATGATGAGCGGTTTCATGAATCCGCTAAAAAAGGTGCGTCTTATCTCATCACCTTTTCGAACAAAATACCCAGCCATAAATATAAATAAAGAGAGTTTTGCTACCTCAGCTGGCTGTAAATTAAATATGCCAAGAGAAATCCATCTCGACGCGCCATTCACCGACTTTCCAGCTATTAATACGATAACCAATAGTACAATTGAGGCGGAAAGCAACAGCGTGCTATACCTAAGCCATTTTTCTAAAGGGATCTGCAATACCACAGCGGAAACCGACAGCGCTAAGCAGAGAAAAACACCATGGCGGAACATAAAATGAAAAGGCTGCTCGGTCAAACGCGTGCTAATTGGAAATGACGCAGAGGTCACCATCACCAGTCCCACAAGCATTAAGCAAAGAGAAATCCAGACCAATTGACGATCAAATAAAACCTCAGGAGCGTTAGAGCGTCCTAAGTTTCTTATTTTCTCTTTAATAAACCTTAATCTCGACACCAATCACTCTTCCTAAGCGTATTGTTTAGCTAATTGGGTAAACGCATCCCCTCTAGCCATAAAGTTTTTATACTGATCCTGACTTGCGCAAGCTGGAGAGAGCATCACCATATCACCACTCTCTAATTTCGGCACAATCGCCTCAATAATCTCATCGATACTATTCCAACGAGTAGCCGATGAATGTAACACCATCAGTTGATCGCCATCTTGACCAAAACAGTAGAGTTTCACGTTCAACTTGGCTAATTCTGGAGCAAGCTCTGAAAAGTCAGCTCCCTTTCCAATGCCACCGACTAAAAGGTGAAGCGTCCCTTGAATATCTAACCCTGAAAGCGCCGCTAATGTGCTGGCAACGTTTGTTGCTTTAGAATCATTAACCCACTGAATATTTCGATTATCCATCACTACTTGGCATCTATGTGTCAAACCATTGTAAGACTTAAGTGCTGGTAACACTTTTTTATATTCAATACCGGCACATTCTAACAGAGCAAGTACGGTCAATACGTTCACCACGTTGTGTTTACCAACCAAAGACAGTTCATTCACAGGCATAATGGCAACTGAGCCGTTAGACAACCAATCAACGTCATCAATAGACAGGATAGAAAATCCCCCAGATTCTAATCCAAAACTAATCAGATTTTGCTCTGGAGCAAGATGGTCAGGATACGTTTGGCTATCACCTTCATTCACCACCAAATTCTTGGCATGACCGAATATTCTTAATTTTGCATCTCTGTACGAGGTCATTCCGTCATAGCGATCCATATGATCCTCAGACAGATTAAGAAATGCAGCAGCAACAAGATCTAAATTAGAAGTGGTTTCTAACTGAAAGCTCGATAATTCAAGAATATATACATCACATGGTTCATTAAGTAACTCTAAAGCTGGAACACCAATATTACCACCAACGCCGACCTTCATACCCGAAGCTTGTACAAGCACACCCGCCAGATCCGTTACTGTACTTTTTCCATTTGAACCTGTAATAGCAATAACTGGGGCTTCAACAGACCAAGCAAACAGTTCAATATCTCCAACGACTGGTATGCCTTTATTAATCACTTGCTGTATTTCAGCTGTCGCCAACGCGATCCCAGGATTAACAACCACTAGGTCCGCAGCAAGCAACCAATCAATATTCCAACTTGCCGTATGCAGTTCAATATTGTTGATCAATTTATCTTTGCCTGGAGGGTTTATTCTTGTATCTATTACTTTAATATTTAGAGCTTTATTCAGTTTCAAAAGGTGCTTAACGACAGAGAGCCCGGTAATACCGAGCCCTACAACAACGACGTTTTTAATTCCGTTCCAACGATCCATTTCTTATCGAACCTTCAGTGTGGCCAAACCGACTAAAACTAAAACAATGGATATAATCCAAAAACGAACAATAACACGAGGCTCAGGCCAGCCTTTAAGTTCATAATGATGGTGTATTGGTGCCATTCTAAAGACCCTTTGACCACGTAATTTGTAGGAGCCAACTTGCAAAATAACAGACAAAGTTTCCATTACAAAAACGCCACCCATGATGACAAGAATGAATTCTTGGCGAACCAGCACAGCAATAGTACCTAACGCACCACCTAATGCTAATGAACCAACATCCCCCATAAATACTTGTGCTGGATAGGTATTAAACCAGAGGAAACCTAAACCAGCACCAACCATCGCTGTGCAGACTATGACTAACTCACTGGCTAATGGAATATGAGGTATATGTAAGTATTGAGAAAAATTAACATTACCTGTAGCCCAAGCGATGGCGGCAAATCCACCAGACACCAACACCGTAGGCATAATTGCCAAGCCATCTAGACCATCAGTAAGGTTCACCGCATTACTGGTGCCAACGATCACAAAATAGGTCAAAACAATATAAAGCAGGCCCAATTGAGGCATAACATCTTTAAAAAATGGAACCACAAGCTGGGTTGCAGACGTATCTTTGCCGTGCGCGTAAAGTGCAAAAGCGACAACCAAAGCAATGGCAGATTGCCAAAAATACTTCCATCTCGCGATTAAACCTGCCGGGTCTTTCCTTACTACCTTGCGGTAATCGTCGACAAACCCTACCGCGCCATAACCTAAAAGTACTGATATCACAGCCCAAACATAGATATTGGAGAGATCGGCCCATAAAAGAACGGTGATGATAATGGAGGCCAAAATCATTATGCCGCCCATCGTTGGTGTACCACGTTTGCTGAAATGAGATTCAGGCCCATCATTTCTAACTATTTGCCCTATCTGTAACAGCTGTAACCGCGCTATCAACCTAGGTCCCATCCACAAAGAGAGACTAAGGGCGGTGATTACACTTAAGATTGATCTAAACGATAGATATTCAAATAGTCGAAAGAACGAGAAATATGGCTGTAGTAATTCCGCAAGCCAGATGATCATTTATGCTTCTCCTTTAAAGCTTCAGCCACAACACTCATATGCGCGCCGTTTGCTCCTTTTATCAACACAGTATGAACGTGCTTCGGTGGTTTTTGCAAATGCTGCCACATATAATCAAACAACTCACTGTGTGTAGAAAAATGTAGGCCTTGGCAAATATCGCTAATCACTTTTGCTTCATCACCAAAGGTCAGCACATTCTCAAAATTAAATTGAGCTGCATATTCTCCGAGTTGACGATGAAATTCAAGACTTTCTTGACCTAATTCAGCCATATAACCGAGAACAAGCCAACGAGTGCCCGTATATGAAGAAAGCAGCTTAACGGCGGCGCTCATCGCAGGAACACTCGCATTATAGCTATCATCAATTAACCTAACTTCATCACTTAGTTGGATGATTTCTACGCGGCCTTTCACGTTCACTACCGTCGCCAAACCCTTGGCTGCATCTGTAAGTGAAGAACCCAACCCCATCGCTAACGCAGTTGCGGCTAAAGCGTTGGGTACATTATGTTCACCAACAACCGAAAGCTGAACGTCAATCTCCCCCGCTGGAGTATGCATTGTAAAACTCGCATACCCTTGGCTGTTTAGTTGACAATTTTTTGCATAATAATTTGCCGAGATATTTGACATAGAAAAAGAGATAATGCGCTTATTTGAGAGCACCTGTTCCCATAGCTCCTCACCCTGGCTATCTAAATTAACGATGGCGATATCACCAGAAGAAAGACCGTGATATATCTCGCCCTTCGCCTCCTTAACACCATCTATAGAACCAAAGCCTTCTAAATGCGCTGCAGCTACATTATTGACTAGTGCAACACTTGGCCTAACCAGATCGGTGGTATAAGCAATTTCACCAAGATGATTAGCGCCTAATTCAATAACTGCATAGTCAAAATCTGGCTGAGAGCGTAATAATGTCAATGGGACACCGATGTCGTTATTAAAGTTCCCAGCGGTAGCTAGAACCTTACCTTTTAAACTTAAGATGGAAGAAACCATTTCCTTAACGGTCGTTTTTCCGCAGCTTCCTGTAATCGCAACGGTTTTTATGTCGCATTTTTTATGAACCCAAGAAGCCAATCTACCTAACGCCAAGCGGGTATCTCGAACCACTATTTGAGGCAGTTCTACAGGTAGTTTCCTTTCCACTAAAAGCGCGCTGGCTCCGCTCTCCTTTGCTTTCTGACAAAAATCATGTGCATCAAAGTTTTCACCCACTAACGCAATAAATAACGATCCTGGATGAATGGTTCTAGTATCCGTAGATACCGAATTTATGAGCGTATCTCCCCCTATTATTTCTGTATTTAGGGCTTCAGCAATGGCACTTAATGAGGTAGCAATCATTGGTTTATTCCTAATATTTTCAAAGCAGATTCACGATCAGAATAGTGTATGGTTTCATTCTCGAGCACTTGATAATCTTCATGCCCTTTACCAGCTAAAAGAATGATGTCGTTACTATTGGCGTTGTCACTTGCCAAAAGTAACGCCTGATATCGATCATGCTCTGTCTGAACAAGGCGAGGAGTATTTAGCCCAGCAAGCATGTCTTTGAATATACTTTTAGGATCTTCACTACGTGGGTTATCGTCAGTTAAAATCACATGATCTGCCAAACGTTCCGCTATTTCAGCCATCATAGGTCGCTTGCCAGTATCTCTTTCTCCACCACAACCAAAAATAACCCAAAGTTTGCCTAAACAGTGCACTCGAAGTGCCATCAATGCCTTCTCTAAGGCATCTGGAGTATGTGCATAGTCAACGACTATTTTGGCTCTATTTTCAGCTTGAAAAAGCTCCATCCTTCCAATGACGGGTTGTAGGCTTTTAGCGCAATCTAATAACGCTTGCTTGTCAAAACCTAACGACAGTAATGTGGCTAAACTGAGTAATACATTAGAAGCGTTGAATTCACCTATCAATGGTACGGTAAACTCACCGCAACCCCAGCTACCGTCAATAGATAACCGGATCCCAGAGTCAGAATACTCAACACTTCTCGCCCATAAAGAAAGCGTATGAGGTGGCTGGTTTTCTATAGAAACAGCAACGGATTGCGGAAGTTGAGTCAGCCAATGAGCGCCAACTTCGTCGTCAGCATTAATGATTGCTTTGTTACAATGGTGCTGTGTGAAAAGCGCCAGTTTAGCCTCTGCGTATGCTTCCATCGTCCCATGGTAATCAAGGTGGTCCCTGCTTAGATTGGTAAATACACCAGCTGAAAAAGGCAAGGCCTTTACTCGACCTTGAACCAATCCATGGGAGGAAACTTCAAGTGCTGCATAATCGGCACCTAAATCGGAAAGCTGCGCTAATGTTCTATTGATATCAATCGCACTGCCTGTCGTGTTTGCGGATACTTGCAGGTTTTCAAGAAAACCATTACCTGTCGTACCCATCACTACCGCACGTTTTTCTACCAATTCGATCCACTGGGCAATAAGCTGAGTAATGGTTGTTTTTCCATTCGTCCCAGTCACAGCAATCAGTTTTGAATGACACGAATAAATCCGACTAGACAATTCAGATAAATGAAGATTAAGTTGTTCAATGTAGATAACTGGGCAACCGTTATGATACTCCACCGTACCATGAACATGCTCTTGGCAGGCCTGAGCGATCACAGCATTAGCGCCTTTTCTGACCGCTTTATCAATAAACGCTCGACCGTCGATTGCATGCCCTTGGATCGCAACAAAGGTATCACCTTCGCGGACTTTACGGCTATCTAACTCCAAATTGACGACTTCTATTTCTTGTAGAATGTCATCCCTATCATCTAACACTTTACTCGCTGACTCTTTATTCTCTTTCTCGTGACTATCGAACCAAGGAGATAAAAGCGACAGTAAACTTTGCTTGTTAAGCATAAAGTTTATCCTTCAATATTTAGTCTAAATTTTACAACGAAACCCTACCGCTTATTTGGCATCCGGAGCCACGTTTAGAATTTGCAGCGTTGACCTCATTACATCCGAGAACACTGGTCCTGCAACAGTACCGCCATAGTATTGGTCACCCTGAGGTTCATTAACGACAACAACCATGGCAACTCTGGGATTACTGACAGGGGCGACACCCGCAACGATTGCCACATACTCATCACTGTAACCACCAGCAATTGCTTTTCTAGAGGTACCTGTTTTTGCCGCAATCCGGTAACCTGACACGGCCGCTCGAGTAGCGGTGCCACCTTGTTGTGTCACGCCTTCGAGCATGTCTAATACCCGCTTCGAATGCTCTTCACTTATCACACGCTGAGAGTGTTCAAATTTATTGTCGTTAACGATATGAAGCGCTCGGTACAGGCCATGGCTACCAAGCGTAGCATAGGCATGAGCTAGTTGAATGGGCGTAACGGCAATGCCGTAGCCGAATGCTAATGTGGCGATTTCAAATTTCGACCAACGGCGGCGATCAGGAAAAAGCCCCTCGGTTTCACCGATAAGATCGACACCACTAACCGATCCAAAACCGACAGAGCTGTACATTCCTAATAGGGCATCTAATGGCATATCTAACGCCAGTTTTGCGACACCTATATTACTTGATTTTTTCAGTATAGTCGCAAGGTTTGCTTTACCAACTTTAGAGCTATCCCTAACACGACTGCCACCAATCTGCATAAGGCCGTTACCGGTATCAACAACCGTTTCATAGTTTGCGGTGCCGTTTTCTAGCGCAGCCAAAACGACAAATGGCTTCATGGTGGAACCCGGTTCCATAGAATCCGTAATGGTTCGATTTCGCATCTTAAAGCTTTGCAACTGCTCTTTATTGTTGGGATTATAGGATGGTGCGTTCACCATCGCCAAGACCCCACCAGTATCAACATCTAAAATAATAATTGAACCTGATGTAGCACGGTAATCTGCAACCGCTTGTTTGATCGCTTGATAAGATATAGCTTGAAGGCGTTGGTCTATGGTTAACTGTATTGGTTTTCCTTGTTTTCGCTCATTGAGAGCAATATTTTCAACCACCCTACCGTGTCTGTCTTTTCGTATCGTTTTCTTACCCGCCTCACCCGTCAAGTATGAGTCGTAACTACGTTCAACACCTTCTAAGCCATGGTCATCAATACCAGTAACACCAATAACGTGAGCACTCACTTCACCAGTGGGATAATAACGACGAGATTCTTTGTTTAAGCCAACTCCTGTCAACTTAAGTTCACTTATATAATTTGCCATCGCTGAGCTTACTTGCCGTTGCAAATAAATAAAGCGTCTTTTCTTATTACTCTCTATTTTTTTCAGTAACACGTCGCGTTTTATCCCAAGCACATCAGCTAAGGCATACCATCGATTTAGTTCATCAAAGCCACCCGCTTTAAAAATGGCGACAGGATCGGCCCAAACAGCTTGTACCGGCACACTTACCGCTAGCTGTTCACCATTTTTATCGGATATGATGCCTCGGGCTGAGGGAATGGATTTAACACGGACTGAACGTAAGTCACCTTGTCTAATCAGATCATCTGGCTTAATCACTTGAATATAGGCAACTCGCGCGACAAGAGCAGAAAACACGATAAACACAAAAGCGATAACGATATAAAAACGCCAAGGTATCAGAAGTACTTCTTCTTTTTTTTCTATGCGTTTATTTATGGGCTTTTTATTAGCAGAACTTTTCGCTCGCTTTACCACCTTTTTTGTATTCATTTGGAAGAAATCACCACTTCTTTATCCGCATCAGGACGTTTCATTTCTAGATCTTCAACCGCCATTTTTTGAACCCGACTATGTTCCGCAAGTGCATTTTCTTCCAATATTAAATTTCGCCATTCATTATCGAGGCGTTCCCGCTCTTCGTAAGCCTGATCTTTCTCAGTTATAGAGCGTCGAGTTTCATGAGTATTGAATACCACCCCCATGGCAGTGATAAATATCGCCACTAGCAAAATAAAGGGTACGACTCCAATCCTGAATATATCGAATACAATAAGCTTGGCAAGATTAGGCTTGTTCTCCATTATAATTTCTCTGCAATCCTTAGCATTGAACTACGAGAACGGTTATTTATTTCTACTTCTTGAGTCGATGGTTTAATCGCCTTGCTGACCGTTTTAAGTGCGGCACTGCCCAATTTTTTTATTTGGTCTTCAGTCAGTGGTATCCCGTGAGGAACTTCAGGTCCTCGACTCTCTTTTCTCATAAAGCGTTTAACCATTCGATCTTCTAGAGAATGAAAACTGATAACAGAAAGTCTTCCCTCTGGAGCCAAAATGCTCAGTGCGCCTTTAAGTGCGGTATCAATTTCTTCAAGCTCACTATTGATATAGATTCTAATTGCTTGAAAGCTTCGTGTTGCAGGATGTTTCTTTTTCTCTCTCGACGGAGAGGCATCTGAAATAAGTTTAGCCAAATGGCTAGTACGACTTAACGGTTCTTTTTCATCATCTTCACGATGCGCAATAATGGCGCGGGCAATGCGCTTTGCAAATCTCTCTTCACCAAACTCTTTTAAAACCCAAGATATATCATCGACATCAGCTTGCATTAACCACTGAGACGCAGGAATACCTGTCGTCGGATCCATTCTCATATCTAGTGGACCATCTTTCATAAAGCTGAAGCCACGCTCAGCGTCATCTAACTGTGGTGAAGAGACACCAAGATCAAGCAAAACACCATCGACCTTACCAGCAAGGCCGAAATCTTCAGCATAATCGGCCATTTTAGAAAAAGGCCCATGAATGATAGTAAAGCGCGGATCATCTATTTTATTCGCTTCCGCTATAGCCGTTGGATCTCGGTCAATACTAAAAAGACGGCCGTTTTCACCGAGTTTCGACAAAATAGTACGGCTATGCCCTCCACGACCAAATGTACCATCGATATATACGCCGTCTGGTTTAATCGCTAAACCATCGATAGATTCATTAAGCAATACAGAAATATGTTGGAATGGTTCGGTCATGGCAGGTGCTCGTTTCCTTGGGGCTTCAGTTTGAAGTGTTAACGTTATAGTGTACCGAATTGCTCTGTTCTAGCCAGTAACAATACGTTTATTAAGGTAAATTTTCTGCAATAAATCACTATATATGGGTAACTCACTATTGAGTTGTGAGTCTAACGGTGCAAAACAGACTTTTCAGAACGGTTTTTACCTTTATATCTAATGTCTGCTAGTAGTATAGCTAACGAAAGAAAGGCCAGAGTATAACAACGATCTCCTTTGTCCCGCAAACAGATACGGTCACGAGCCTAATTCCTCTAATACATATTAATACCTGAGTATTAGAAGTTGTGAGGAGCGATGTAAGTTTGTTTATATTGAGCTCAGAGGTTAGAATTAGAGCTCTGCCGAGGAGATATTTTTTGAGTTCAAAATACACGTTTTATGCATGGGACAAATCCCTTGAATCTGCCGATGAAAAATTGGTGTTATTGAAATTGGCGGATATGGCTAATAATGAAGGTATGGTCTCGTTTGAACTAAATGACATTGCCCAAGAATGTCTTTCCAACGAATTTAAGTTAGCCAACACCCTTACTTCAATCGCCAATCAAGGTTTCCTAGAAAAGACCCAAGTAGAGAGAAGAATGGGCCGTGAGGTTCATTGGTTTAAATTACTGCTTTCAGATAATTCAACGACCGTTCAATTACCTGTTTATACTCCGACGGATATGGTTCAAAACGCCCCCGCAACAATTAAACCGATGGAGCAATCTAGCGCGCCTAGTTGGACTGGTCGATTTTTTGGCCTTTACAATATTCCAATAGCAAGTCGTGACCTTATTTGGCAGAAATTTGCTCGAGAAAACAACACTCAAACCACAAACTTAATTAGACTGGAACGTGACTTTGAAGGCTGGCTTGATCAGGCTAAACAAGCCGGCGATTTAAAAACGTTTGTTGGAGATGTTAAACCTATCCAAAAACGAAGCAAAGTAGCGAAACCGAAACATAGCGGTAGTAATTACCTATCTACACATGATCTAGATGAATATGATATTCCAGAATGGGCACAACAAACGCTGATGCATGCAGGTCTTCAGATTGATCCTAAGCTTTTTTGGGAAAAATTTGTGGTTTACTATAAGTCTAGAGCCAATGAATATATCTCCATTACCCAATTATTAAATAAGCTACGATACTGGATAGTGAACGAAAAACAGTCGGTTGAAAATCGCAAGCAATCAGAAGAACGACGCCAACTTACCTATCAAAATAATAATCAGCGGAAAAACTTAAGTCCCTCAGAAGAATTTAGAGAGTACCTAAGAGCACAAGGTAAGAAACCAAATTTTTAGCCATCAATTATTGGTACCACGACACCAAGTTAGCTGCTAAGGCTAGTTAACCCGAGCCAGTTTACGGACGAGAATATGAACAAATCAAAAAAACCTGAAAATATGGATTTTTCCTCGATGGAAAAAAAGCTGCGTGAACTCGGTATTGATAATGGTATCAGTCATCTTAGCAAAGCTAAAAATACCGCCATTTCGTCTGATTCAGGCAAGCAACATCAGGTCACCACATCTAAAAAAGCACCGGGTAAAGCTCGTCAAGTACCAAGTCAACTCGCGATTCAAGACGAAAGCGACAGAGTACCCAGCGATTGGTGCAACTACATATTTGGTACACTCCTTAGTATTTATGAGTCGACATGGATAAAATCGTATGGAGGACGCCCCACTGGCCGCTTTCTTGATTTCGCTGATAGTCTCAGTGAAGAAGAGTTAATGCGCATTATTCAGCACTGTCGCGAACGCCTTCAAGGAGGTGAAACTTGGCCACCTATTATGGGTGAATTAACCATATTAAAAGGCCAATTAACCGTTTCAGAGCTCATGGACGCTCAGATGAGAGTCATCAATAAAGAACCTCAAAGTCAGATAGAAAAATGGATAATTCAGAACAAAGGCTTCGAATTGCGTCGACTATCACAAACCCAGCTAGCGAAACGATTTAAAGAATTCTACCTAGAGGCAATGAAGCTTCAGGAAAAAGGTAAGCTTAGAACCGAGATGCCTAAAGCTCTTGCCGCTAATTCGGTTAGAAACCTTAACGATGAGAAACAAGAAGAATATCGACAAGAGCATGGCAACCAAATCAATCCCCGAATCCAGGCAATATTGGATAGTAAAAAGTCACAGGAAAAGTAATACCATTCGTAAAAAAAGACCTCGCAAAATACCGCGAGGTAATGACTATTCGTCTATTTCCGAGCTCTCCCACGAGCTCAACCAACCTACTGGCTCCTATCACAACCTCTTTACGCTATTTTCTAGATGAACCTAACCTGAATAAACTGTTCAACAATCGTTAACGAATAGGGGTGTACCTTTGTTTCCATAGTCATTAATTAATACCTATGGAGTTAACAATGAGCTCAATCAGCATCGTCGTCATTACACTTAATGAAGAAAAACGAATTGGTCATTTATTAGAAGACCTTGGCAAGCAATGTCATCAAGATTTCGAAGTTATTTTGGTCGACTCAAACAGTGATGATACAACCAGAGAAATCGCCAGTTCATACGAAGAAAGCCTACCCGACCTTACCATCCACAAGATGGAAACCAGAGGTGTGAGCCTTGGTAGGAATACTGGTGCATCAATAGCGAAGCACAATCGATTGCTTTTTTTGGACGCAGACGTAAGGCTACCACCCGATTTTTTAAGCCGCACATTGTATCAGCTAGAAACCAAAAAATTGGAGGTAGCAGGATTCTATATGGGTGCCAAGAACCTACCAATGATATATAAACTAGGCTACTACTGCTTTAATTTTGGTTTATTCATCACGCAGTTTTTTTTCCCGACAGCGGTAGGGGCATGCCTTTTCGCGACAAAACGCGTACATCAAGAGATCGGAGGGTTTGATGAGCAAATTACACTCTGTGAGGATTGTGAGTACGTAAAAAAAGCTAGCCAAACATGGCGTTATCGCCTTCTACCTTTAACCTTTCATTTTGACCCCCGTAGACTGGATCAAGATGGTGCTTTCAAAACGGGCTTAACCTATTTGAAAGCCAACCTACGTCGCTTTTTCTTTGGCGAAATGCGTAATAATGAAATGGAATACAAATTCGGCCATTACAAAGAAAGTGTATAACGTCAGGACAGTACAATGCTTGAAGGAACAACCCTGTTTATTGGCGCATTACTCGATGCGGTAATTGGACCCAATTTACTTGTGCCCGGTGAGCCTTTCATGTTGGCAGCGGGCTATCAACTTCATCAAGGAATTTGGTCAGGCGTGATCGCTGTTTTACTCGGAGGCTTTATTGGCGACCAGATTAGTTTTTTTATTGGTCATCAAGTAGGTGCGCCCGTTCAAAAAAAACTAATACGATGCGTTCCTAAGACTCGTCGTGCTTTTGCCCGCTGTCGACGCTTGATGTATAAAAAAGGGAATGTCATATTGGCATTTGCTCGCTTGCTTGGACCTATCGCTTGGGTCGTACCATTTATGGCTGGGAGCAACAGAATAACTTGGCCACGTTTTACATTATTTTCAATGATTGGTTTATTGTTGGGTGTTGGACAATTTGTCCTTTGGGGTTACCTTGCAGCGTATGGGTTAGAGAAGTTATCTATACTACAAGACGTACAAATATTTATTGCTGAACATAAATACAGCATACTCGCATTAATGTTGTTCATTGGTACTCTATACTTCGGTTATAAAAGAAAATGGCGATATTTGGCTATCAAGTCATTTTCCATTTTTTCCGCAGCATTACTGTTTACAAATTACAGTCACTTTTTTTGGTTATCGGATGATTTAAATCAATCAAAAAAAGTCATTGGCCCATCAGAAAAAATTGAATTAATCAAGTTTGACTACAAAGCTTATCCAGGGAAATCTTCATACTTTAATGCTCAAGCCATCAATATGGTCTACATAGGGTCCTCCCCAAAACCAATGATGCTATCGTTGGGTTGGATAGAAAACAAAACTTTCTCACGAAATGAAATCGAATGGACGGATTACCTCGAACTGCTTAAAGCCCAAACGCCACCTGTATCAGACCTGTTTTGGCAAGGTTCACCACAACTCATGGCTTTTCAGTTACCTGGTGATTTAATGAAGCGCAACCATATTCGATGGTGGTTTGCTGGCATCGAAAGTAAAACGAATCGAACCATATGGGTTGGAGCGGCTAGCTATGACAACGGATTAAAAATCACGCCTTACTCTGGAATCATCACGGTGTTACATAAAATAGAACCGAATGTTGATCAGGAGCGCGACGCCATTGCAATGCGAATACGTCAAGTCTCGGAGCGATGGGGTGCGGATTATATCAAGCCAATAGCGGCAACGGTTCTTGACGAACAACATGATTACTATTCGGATGGCCGAGTCGTGATTATTACAGACAAGTTTTCAAATACTAATTCGTGATTTTTTGAATGATTAAATTAGACAACATGAGAAAGTAGGTATCAATTGGGATTGTTTCACAAAGACCTCGCATTAACTGCGAGGCCTCGTGAATACAAATGGTTGGAGTCGACCTGTAAGCCGGGTTCTGTATCCGCTTGCGCGGTGATAGCCATTCGTCTAGGCCAGCAATCACTCACTGGCTCAAGCAACCTACCCGCTCCCTAACACGAGCCGCGCTATGTGGAAGCCTATTTGGTCTTGCTCCGGGTGGAGTTTACCTTGCTACGAACTGTTGCCAGACGCACGGTGCGCTCTTACCGCACCCTTTCACCCTTACCTGTGCTCGTCTCTTCTTTCGAAAAGAAAAGCCATCGGCGGTTTTCTCTCTGCTGCACTTGTCGTGGGCTTGCGCCCCCCAGGCGTTACCTGGCACCCTGCTCTATGGAGCCCGGACTTTCCTCCCCTTCGTCAGTCTCCACAGGATAAACCGTAGGACATCAACGAAGCGGCGACTACCCAGTCAACTCCGGCGCGGATTGTAGCGGAAGCCACTAGAGATGTCGAGCTTATAGCACAGCAAATTCTTAATCGAGTGAATTTTAGAATCCAAATTATGAACTGAAATTCTCTAAACCCCATTTGTACAGTATATTTTTCTTCAATCCATGGGTCTCAGCCACGATAGCTGCGGCCTTCTTCAAAGGCAGTTCAGCCACGAGTAATGTCAACAATCGCAATGCTTCCGCAGGAATTTCATCTTTAACATCTTCTCGATAACCATGGATAAGCAGAACCATCTCACCTCTCTTACGATTATCATCTTCTTCGATCCACGGTATAAGATCCCCTAAAGGCATTCCCTGAATTGTTTCAAAGGTTTTCGTCAGTTCACGGGCCAATACCACTATGCGTTTTGGTCCTAATACCGTAAGCATATCTTGGAGGGAATCCATTATACGGTGAGGTGATTCATAAAAAATGCAGGTTCGCTCAGCCCGCTCTATTTCCCTGAACTTGTCTTGACGACCTTTACTTTTTGCGGGAAGAAATCCTTCAAAACTGAATCTATCAGAAGGCAAACCTGATGCACTTAACGCCGTCACAAAAGCACAAGCCCCTGGTAGAGGAACAACTTTTACACCAGCTTGACGACATTTATTGACTAAATGATACCCTGGGTCACTTATTAGAGGTGTACCCGCGTCAGAAACAAGCGCAATTGACTGTCCTTGCAATAATCTATCAACTAATACTTGCGCTTTTTGTTGTTCGTTATGATCATGTAGGGCATAGGTCTTCGTTGGGATGTTAAAATGGGAAAGTAACCTGCCTGTATGTCGAGTATCTTCCACGGCAATAACATCCACACGGGACAAGACCTCAATAGCACGCTGAGTTATATCTCCCAAATTTCCAATTGGGGTGGGTACAATGTAGAGAGTTGGGATCTCTGACGGGAAAGTTTTGTTATCTGTCATTTGTTTACCATCACTTCAGCGATTAATATAGAGATAATTTTACACATAGTTGAATAATAACTTATGGCTAGAAAGAACCAGCAACGAATCAGTGTACCACGCCTTGTAACTCCAATTGCACTAGCAATTGTCCTTGCAGCGTGTTCTTCTCAACCAAACGCACCGGAAAAGATTGATATTACCTTAGATCCTACGCTGTCGGCTCAAGCTTATATCGTCAAGGCGGACTCTATCCAAGGCAGCATTCAAAACGACTGGCTAATTATGGCATTGAAAGCAGCGTTAGCAGAAGGGAACACAGAACAAGCCGGCTTCTTAATAACTAGACTTGAAAAACAGCAGTTATCCGAAGTACAACAGGCTGAGTGGCAACTTGCTAGAGCCAACCACTTTATATTAATGAACCAACCAGACGAAGCGTTACAGCAGCTTAACTTCACTCAATGGTGGTCACTCCCTCAAGAGCAGTGGAAAGATTACCACGCTACACGCGCTCAATTGTTTTCCCAACTTCAAGACTATATTAATGCCAGTCGCGAAACTATCCTACTTGGCAAGTATGTAGAACCAGCAGAACAAGCTGCGATTTCCGAGCAAGTATGGCGAAATCTTTCTCAATACTCTCAGTTTGAAATCAGTAGGCTGTCTGCACAGGAAGACGAACAAGACTTAGCAGCATGGTTACAGCTCACCGTTTATATGAAAACACTCGACACAGATGTTGGTCAGCTTAAAAATGCGCTAGAGACTTGGATGCTTGAAAATCCAGATCATTCAGCCGCTCTTTATATACCAACGGATGTTCAAATCATACTTGATCTTGAAATCATTCAACCTAAAAGCACGGCTTTATTGTTACCTTTATCTGGCAAATATGAAAAACAAGCTAAGTTAGTACGCGACGGCTTTTTGATGGCACTAATGAATGATTCAAATAGAGCAGACGATGCTATTCTTACGGTCATTGATACAAATAAAGTAACAAACGAAGCGTTAGCTCAAACTTTGGACAATAAGAATATTGATTTCATCGTTGGCCCTCTGATGAAGAAAAAAATAGAAGAAGTGACAGAAACCCAAGCTCTTCGTGAACAAAAAACCCCTATGCTGGCCCTGAATATTCCTGATGAGTTAGATACGACGTTAAACACTTGCTACTTAACATTGTCTCCCGAACAAGAAGTAGAGCAAGCAGCAAAGCATCTCTTTGCTCAAGGCTTTCAATACCCGTTGATCTTGGCACCTAAAGGCACTTTAGGGACTCGCGTAGCAACCGCGTTTCAAAATGAATGGAAGAAATACAGCAACAACCTAGCCGTAGTAAGCTACTTTGGCACTAAAGCTCAATTGCAAAAAAACATAAATTCCGTTTTTGGTATTAATGCAAGTCAAAGCCGAATCGTGCAAATGGAAAACTTAACAGGCATGGAGTTGGAACATCAAGCGAGAAGTCGAAGAGACATCGATTCTGTGTATATTGTCGCAAATAGTTCGGAACTTACCCTCATCAAACCATTTATTGAGGTTGCGATTAACCCAGAAGCCAAGCCTCCTAAGCTATTTGCAAATTCTAGAAGCAATAACCATGGAAAGCGACAGTTCGAAGACCTATCCGGTGTTATCTTCAGTGATATTCCTATGCTGATAGAGAATAATACGACACTAATATCACAAATTGATGAACTGTGGCCAAATCAAAGCAACGGTCAAAAGCGTTTACAGGCACTAGGAATGGACGCTTATAAACTGATCAATGAATTGCCTCAAATGAAGGTAGTACAAGATCACAAAGTACAAGGTAAAACAGGTACACTAAGCATAGATGAACAATGCGTCGTACAACGAGAGATCAGTTGGGCGGAGCATGACGCTCTTTAATAAAAGAGAGATCGGGAACAAGTATGAGGCCTTGGCGAATCAATACTTGAGTCGCCAAGGCTTAAATTTAATAGAACATAATT
Organism: Vibrio frigidus; assembly: GCF_042465995.1. Taxonomy (NCBI): domain Bacteria; kingdom Pseudomonadati; phylum Pseudomonadota; class Gammaproteobacteria; order Vibrionales; family Vibrionaceae; genus Vibrio; species Vibrio frigidus. The sequence goes on from NZ_JBCDMC010000003.1 coordinate 228,140, forward strand.
TCACCACCAAATTTGGCGAAATTGACCTAATAATGCGAGACAAAGACACAATCGTCTTTGTTGAGGTGAAATACCGGAAACATAACAAATTTGGCGACGCTGCTGAGTTCGTCAACCACTCTAAGCGCCTTAAACTCATTAAGACTGCTTACGTGTGGTTAAGTCGCCAAAATCGCTCATCTCATTCAACTAGTTTTAGATTTGATGTTGTTGCTATTCATCAAGATGGAACAGACATTAATTGGATAAAGAACGCTATAACGCAGGATTAACATAACCATGCAAGAAAGTATCAAAGCAAGTTTTACCGAGAGTATTCAGATCCAAATCGCCGCTGCTGAGGCGTTACCAGATGCGATCACTCATGCCGCGCAGGCCATGGTTACTAGCCTACTCAACGGCAATAAAATACTTTGTTGCGGTAATGGCGGTTCTGCAGCCAATGCCCAGCAATTCGTTTCCTGCATGGTCAATCGCTTTGAAACAGAAAGACCAAGCTTACCTGCAATGGCTCTTACCGCAGATAATACGACCTTAACGGCTGTCGCAAATGATTATGACTACCAACAAATTTTTTCCAATCAAGTTAGAGCCTTTGGACAAGCTGGTGACTTATTGTTGGCTATATCCACCAGCGGTAACAGTCAAAATATAGTTAAAGCGATGGAAGCAGCAGTCACACGCGATATGACGATCATTGCGCTGACAGGAAAGGATGGTGGCGAAATGGCAGGTTTACTTGGTGAGCATGATGTGGAAATTCGCATTCCCTCACATAGAACTGCACGTATTCATGAAGTACATATGGTGACACTCCACTGCCTGTGTGATTTGATTGACCAAGTACTTTTCCCTGCTCACGAGGAATAACAACATGAAGAAAATGCGTTTTTTGCTGGTTCCACTCATCACTATTCTACTTTCTGGTTGCGCAGGTTTATTTATTGCAGGGGCAGCAACAGCGGTATATGTCGTCACTGATCCGAGAGACAGCCGTGAATTGGCAACGGATCAAAATATCTCTTTGCAAGTCGGCGCTCTTGGCAACAAAGCACCATATCAATTTAACATCCGTATCACCGCAAATACATTTAAAGGCAAAGTGCTTCTGATGGGACAAGCGGTATCTCAAGAGTTAATGAACTCTATTGAAGCAGACGTTCGTAAAATCAAAGGCGTTAAAGTTGTCTACAACCAGATGAAAGTTAAACCTTTACTTTCCATCGGTGCGATAAGTAACGATACGTGGATAACCACTAAGGTCAAGTCAGCTATTATCGCTGACAGCGAACTAAGAGAAATAAAAATCACCGTTTACACAGAGGATACTGAAGTCTTCTTAACAGGCTCTATATCCCCGTATCATGCTGATAAAGCAGTTGATATTGCTAGAAATATTTCAGGGGTAAGTAAGGTTGTACGAGCATTCTATTATGGCGAAGAGCCTGATGCTAAAGACGTTCAGAAAGAACAGCAACAGGAGATCAAAGCAGAGGTGGTTGATGTTAGCGAATCTCAGGTTGATACTGCAGTATTTGAAGAGGACGTACCTTTTATCGAACCAACCGAAGAGTAATCGATACTGACTTGCTTAGGATAATAGATACACCAGAGTCAAAAAAGCCGTTTCATATGAAACGGCTTTTTAATTATTTAACAACTCTCAAGCTTGGTCGCTTTTTAGGTGTAGGCGGATCATTATCAGGGTCATTATCAGGTTCGTTATCTCCATCAAAAGATTCAGCTAGGCCGATTATTGGTCCACTTTCTTCAATCTCAAAAGGTTCGTCAACAATGCCCTCTTCGATAGCTCCTGTATATGCATCTTCAGGTTCAAACATAGTACCCGCGCCATTTTCTCTGGCGTAGATAGCTTGAACCGCATATAAAGGGACGATAACAGAATGAGGTTTACCACCAAATCTAGCACTGAAGGTAACCGCTTCGTTACTCATTTCTAAATTACCAACGGCTCGCGGCGCCACATTCAATATAATCTGACCATCTTGAACAAACTGGTCTGGTACACGTACACCTGGGAGATCGGCCTCTACAACTAAATGAGGGGTCAAATCATTATCAACTAACCACTCATAAAACGCCCTTAACATATAAGGGCGCCGAGGAGTCATATTGCTGCTATCCATATATTTCGAATCAGCCTTTACTATTGAACCAAACGCATCTCGCGTTCAGCTTCCGTTAAAGAAGCCAAAAATGAATCACGTTCAAATACACGACTCATGTATATTTTAAGCTCTTTAGAACCAGGACCAGTTAACTCGATACCGTAGGTTGGTAGACGCCACAATAAAGGAGCCAAATAGCAATCAATAAGGCTAAATTCTTCACTCATGAAGTATTCATATTCAGCAAAAACAGGTCCAAGAGTCAGTAGATCATTACGTAACTTCTGACGAGCAGATTCCGCTTGCTCAGGGCTACCAGCAACGATTTTCTTCGCTAATGAATACCAATTACGCTCAATACGGTAAATCATTAGACGGCTATTACCACGCGCCACTGGATACACAGGCATCAGCGGTGGGTGAGGAAAGCGTTCGTCTAGATATTCCATAATGATCTTCGAGTCATAAAGTGCTAACTCGCGATCAATTAGAGTTGGTACTGACTTATACGGGTTAAGCTCAATGAGTTCATTAGGCAAATTGGCATCATCAACCAATTCGACTTCAACACTTACCCCTTTTTCAGCTAAAACGATACGAACCTGATGACTATAAAGGTCAGATGCGCTTGAAAAAAGAGTCATTACAGAACGTTTATTGGCAGCTACAGCCATCGAGAACTCCAGTACACTTACAAACAGAAAAAAGAATGGAGACTATTGTCTCCATTACATGAAAATTAGCACGGTATGATAGCACAATTAGTGCACGTCGCGCCAATACTCTTTCTTAAGTAGAACCACGACAATGGTAAACAGAACAAGGAATCCCATCACCCACCAACCTAGAGCTTCACGCTCTAACTTCACTGGGTCACCTGAATATTCAAGGAAATTTACGATGTCGCGTACAGCGCTATCATATTCACTTGTACTCATTTCACCGCTGCCATCTGTCTCGACTCCAACAACAGATGTTTTCTCGACACCATCAATGCTATGCGTCTCAACTATTGCTGTTGGGATCCCTTGAAGCTCTTCAAGTACATGTGGCATACCTACGCTTGGAAAAACAATATTGTTCACGCCAAACGGACGAGATGGATCGGCATAAAACGAACGTAAGTAGGTATACAACCAATCCGCACCACGCACACGAGCAACAAGTGATAGGTCTGGAGGTGGAGCACCAAACCATTTAGCCGCTGAATCATCAGGAATGGCATTCTCCATTAACTGACCTATTTTCGCTTCAGGATCAAACACCATATTTTGTTTCATCAAATCCAATGGAATATCTAGATCTGTAGCAACACGTTGATAACGTTGATATTGTGTTGAGTGACACCCAAAACAGTAATTCATAAATAACTTGGCGCCATTTTGTAGAGACGCTTTATCGCTAATATCGTTATTTGCTTTATCTAAATGAACACTGCCACCGCTCGCTAGAGCCAAAGATGGTAACAATGCAAAAAGTACTACAATCCACTTCTTCATTTGAATGTCACCCTTTCTGGTAATGGTTTCGTTGCTTCACGTTTACTGTAAATGAACAGTAATACAAAGAACATGAAATATCCTAATGAGAATAAGCGAGCCAAGAACGTATACAAATCTGTAACAGGCAACGCACCTAAGACACCAAGGGCTATGAAGCTCACCGTGAATTGAGCGATGTTAAATAAGTGGAACTTACTACGATAGCGATATGAACGCACCTTGCAACGGTCTAACCATGGTAGCAAGAACAACACAATAATAGCGCCACCCATTGCGACAACACCTAATAGCTTGTCAGGTACAGCACGAAGAATCGCGTAGAATGGTGTGAAATACCATACTGGAGCAATATGCTCTGGTGTTTTAAGTGGGTTCGCTGCCTCAAAGTTAGGTGGCTCAAGGAAATAGCCGCCCATTTCAGGGTTAAAGAACAACACATAACAAAACAGGAATAAGAACCCAGCAATACCAATAAAGTCTTTTACTGTCCCATAAGGATGGAATGGAATGGAATCGATAATGTCGTATTTCTTTGTGTAATACTCATGGAATTTAAATGAACTTTCGTAATCGTCGCCCATGGTTCCTTTAGGCAATTTCGTTTCAATGCCATCTGGATTATTTGAACCTACTTCGTGTAGTGCTAAGAGATGCAATACAATCAAGAGAAGAAGAACAATCGGTAGTGCAACAACGTGAAGTGCAAAGAAACGATTCAATGTTACCCCAGAGATCACATAATCTCCGCGAATCCACAATGTTAAATCATCACCTATAATAGGTATCGCGCCAAATAGGGAAATAATGACCTGCGCTCCCCAATAAGACATTTGTCCCCAAGGGAGTAAGTATCCCATAAAGGCTTCTGCCATCAGCACAAGGAAGATTAACATACCGAAGATCCACACTAATTCACGTGGCTTTTGGTATGAACCATAGATAAGTCCGCGGAACATATGCAGATAAATAACAATAAAGAACGCTGAGGCACCGGTAGAGTGCATATAACGCAGCAACCATCCGTAGTCGACATCACGCATGATGTATTCTACAGAAGCGAACGCACCATCACCTGATGGTTCGTAGCTCATTGTTAACCATATACCGGTAACAAGTTGGTTAACCAGCACGAGCATGGCTAATGAACCAAATAAGTACCAGAAGTTAAAGTTTTTCGGCATCGGATATTCTGACAAATGCTTTTTATACGCATTTATTGAAGGCAGACGCTTTTCAAACCATTCAGCTAATCCTTGCATTAGGCTTCTCCCTCTTCATCAACACCGATAATAATTCTGGTATCCGTCAAATACATATGCTTTGGAATAACCAAATTATAGGGTGCAGGTACACCTTGGAATACTCGTCCAGCCATATCAAACTTAGAGCCGTGACATGGGCAGAAAAATCCAGAACTCACCCCTTGAACTTGCTCACTAAAACTGTCAGGTAAATAGGTTGGTGAACAACCAAGGTGGGTACATATTCCAACCGCTATGAAATACTCAGGCTTAATTGAGCGATACTCATTCTGAGCATAAGAAGGTTGTTGCTCTTCGTTTGAAGAAGGATCACTAAGTTGACTGTCAGCATCTTTCAATGCAGACACAACGGATTCAGCTCGACGAACGACCCAAACAGGCTTACCACGCCATTCGACGCGGACCATTTGACCTTCTTCGAGTTTACTTATGTCGACTTCAACGGGCGCACCCGCTGCTTTCGCTTTTTCACTTGGGTTCCAAGATTTAATAAAAGGAACAGCTACGGCTGCAGCTCCCAAACCACCAACAACAGCTGTTGTTGCAGTTAAGAAGCGCCTACGTCCACTGTTTAAAGGCGCATTGCTCATATCCAGCATATCTCCCATTTGCCCAACTTTATCATTATGCTTTGAGTAGGGCATGGCTAACAGAAATTAAAATTATTGTATTTATAACGGTGCATGATAAGTAAATTTACACCTTTTGTTAACATTTATAACAAAAATTCGCTCATTGGTTCACAAAAAACTGAATAGATTCAAGATCTAGCTATGAATTAATATCACGTTAGTGTTTTGTCTCACAGTTGTTCTATTTAACCTGAGCTTTCAATAGTGGGTATTATTCCCCTAAATGAATCAAAGTTGACACTTCAATGCCGAATGTTTTGTCATTATCACGGCACAATTATGAAGTCATCGGGAGTTATCACACACAAACTTAACGCCGAGAAGAATGAAAAGTGCGTGATTGAAATAGGTCGTTTATCCTTTGTCAAGGTTATTGAATTGACCTTTAAATATTGGACCAATAACGTTTTAAACGAATATTTCGTACGAAATAACTGAATTTTTGATACAAAAAAGCTCGGTATAAAACCGAGCTTTTGGTGCCACAATTCGGCCGAAGCCTGACGTAATATCCCGAAGGAAGATTAACGCTTTGAGAACTGTGGGCGACGACGTGCTTTACGTAGACCGACTTTCTTACGCTCAACTTTACGTGCATCACGAGTAACATAACCCGCAGCGCGTAGAGTAGGACGTAATGTTTCATCGAGCTCCATAAGAGCACGAGTAATGCCGTGACGGATCGCGCCAGCTTGACCAGAAATACCACCACCTTTAACAGTGATGTAAAGATCCAGTTTTTCTAACATATCAACTAACTCAAGTGGTTGACGAACAACCATACGAGAAGTTTCACGACCAAAGTAAACATCAAGGCTACGCTTGTTGATTACGATGTTACCACTGCCTGGTTTAATGAAAACGCGAGCAGCTGAGCTTTTGCGACGACCAGTGCCGTAGTATTGATTCTCTGCCATTGTCATAATCCCCGATTAGATGTCTAATACTGTTGGTTGTTGAGCAATATGGTTATGCTCAGTACCAGCGTAAACTTTTAGCTTACGGTACATAGCACGGCCAAGAGGACCACGTGGCAACATACCTTTAACAGCAAGTTCAAGAACCATCTCTGGTTTCTTATCAATCAATTTTTCGAAAGTAATTGATTTTAGACCACCAGGGAACTCAGAGTGACGGTAATACACTTTACCTTTAGCTTTGTTACCAGTTACGGTAACTTTCTCAGCGTTGATAACGATGATGTAATCACCAGTATCTACGTGAGGTGTGTATTCAGCTTTATGCTTGCCACGAAGGCGAGACGCAATTTCACTTGCAAGACGACCAAGAGTTTTACCTTCAGCGTCTACAACATACCAGTCACGTTTTACTGTAGCTGGTTTAGCAACGAAAGTTTTCATGCTAATAATAACCCGTTAATTAAATATTACACACAAGGAGTAGTTATACTCCCACTGTCTAAGAGCCCATATCATCACCCCTTCGAGTGTTGGCACTCTCGGCCATATTTTGGAAAAAATAGACCTGCAGTAACGGTGGGTCGCAGGATTATAGAGAAGTGTGAGGGAAAAATCATCTTTTTTGTGACTAAACATCAAAAAAAGCACAGAACAATCTTAACTGCCTTTTAAGCTAAATGTTCTTTAGCCAAATAATCATGGCTTTGCATCTCAACTAAACGAGATAAACAACGTCTAAATTCGAACGCCAGTTGGCCTGAAGAGTAGAGATTATCCATATCTACCTCAGCAGAGATTATCAGTTTGACGTTTCTTTCATAAAACTCATCCACTAACGCGATAAATCGTCTCGCGGCATCATCAAGTTGAGCATTCATTGGAACCATACCGGACAACAACACGGTGTGATAAATACGTGACATCTCAATATAATCATTCTGACTTCGACTTGTCTGACACAACTGCTCAAACGTAACGAAAAGCACACCATCACAAGCTCGCCTGACCGGGATATTCCTATGATTAATTTCAATTTCAAAAAGGGTATTTTTGCAGTCGGTTGTCAACTGCCCATAATATCTATTCAGATTATTCTCAGCCGCATCATCAAGAGGATAATGGTAGATCTCCGCCTGCTCTAAGGTTCTTAATCGATAATCCACACCACTATCAACGTTCACAATTTGACAATGTTTTTCAATCAAATCAATTGCAGGTAAGAAGCGAGCTCGTTGCAATCCATTTCGGTACAAATCTTGAGGTGGGATATTAGAGGTCGCCACTAAAACAACCCCTCTTTTAAACAACGCCTGAAATAGTGTCCCTAAAATCATCGCATCAGTAATATCTGAAACAAAAAACTCATCGAAACAGATAATATCGGTGTCCGATTTAAATATATCCGCAACCTTCTCAAGTGGATCCGATATTTCAGATAGATTTTTCATCTCATCGTGGACACGTAGCATAAAACGATGAAAATGCACCCTCATTACCCTAGAGTCTGACATTGTCTCGCAAAAAGTATCCATCAAATAGGTTTTTCCTCGACCTACGCCTCCCCACATATAAATACCTTGCGGCAGTGTTGACGGTTCGTTCTTTTTTCCGATTAAACGTTGTAGCCTGCTCAATTGCGGTTTTGGGCTTTCCAAGTAATCTTTATAAAGATGAAAAAGTTGGTCGAGCTGTTGTACTGCGTTGCTTTGCGCAGCATCTTTTTGAAAACCGAACTCTTCAATATCCTTTCTATACTTCTCTATTGGCGTCATCTACTTCACTACCTAAAACTATTACTTGTTATACAAAACCCTATTCTATTACGTATCTTCTTTATCCAATCGCATACTCATAGTAACATGAGAAATAAGCGTGCGTAATTCGTATGTAAACAATATGTTATCCCCGACTATTTAGAAAGGAGCTGTTATGCCTTGGATTTACGGACTTGTAGGCCTTCTCGTAGGGGCGATTTTGGGTATTGTCATTTCGCGAATCAAAACCCCTCAGTACAAAAAACATCAACACATGAAAAAGGAGCTCGCGACAACCAAGTTCGAACTGGAACAGCAACGACAAGAACTGACTGACCATTTTTCACAAACAGCTGAACTACTTGATGTATTAGGAAAAGATTACACCAAGTTGTATCAGCATATGGCGAATACATCTTCGGAATTGCTGGCTAACGTACCTGAGCAAGACCAACCTTTTGCCAATAAGCTCACCCAAACTGTATCGGAGTCAGAACAAGAGACCAATATACAACCTAAAGATTACGCTAAGGGTGCAACGGGGTTACTGACACCAGAGAAGAAAGAAATAATTGAGGCACCAGAGGCAGTCAAAGCGTCTAATTAAACGTCGTCTACTCTTCACGGTAATTTTATTTCGTGTTTAATTTGAACTAGAGTCAAGTTTTTGAGTCATAAACTCCATAACAATAAAGAGGAGTAAACGATGAAAAAATCTATGCTTGCCTTAAGTGTATTGGCTCTAAGTTTAAACACTGTCATCACCCCAGCACCTGCTTTTGCAGCACTTCCCCTCAGTGTAGGGAATGAACAATTACCGAGTCTTGCTCCAATGTTAGAACATGTTACTCCGGCCGTTGTTAGTATTGCTGTGGAAGGAAAACAGACGTCGAAGCAGCAACTACCGGAATCTTTTCGGTTTTTCTTCGGCCCCGACTTCCCGTCAGAGCAACTTCAAGAGCGTCCGTTTAGAGGATTAGGCTCAGGTGTCATTGTTGACGCAAAAAAAGGTTATATCGTAACCAATTACCATGTCATTAATGGCGCTGACGAAATTAAAGTCAAATTGCATGACGGTAGAGAGTATGACGCCGAACTTGTCGGTGGTGACCAGATGTCCGATATCGCACTACTAAAGCTAGAATCAACCAAAAACCTCACGCAGATCAAGGTTGCCGATTCAGATAAACTTCGAGTTGGTGATTTTAGTGTCGCGATAGGTAACCCGTTTGGCCTCGGTCAAACCGTTACATCAGGTATCGTATCGGCTCTTGGTAGAAGCGGATTGAACATTGAAAATTTCGAAAACTTCATTCAAACGGACGCCGCAATTAACAGCGGTAATTCTGGTGGTGCATTGGTTAACCTACGTGGCGAGCTTATCGGTATCAATACGGCCATTTTAGGTCCTAATGGTGGCAATATAGGTATCGGCTTTGCGATTCCTTCCAATATGGTTATTAATCTCACGGATCAAATTCTAGAGTTTGGAGAGGTTAAACGCGGCATGTTGGGCGTTCAAGGTGGGGAAGTAACGTCAGAGTTAGCTGAAGCACTGGGTTATGAGGCGAGCAAAGGCGCATTTATTAGCCAGGTTGTTCCGGATAGTGCCGCCGACAAAGCGGGTTTAGAAGCCGGAGATATCATTGTCAAAATCAATGGCAAAGAAATTAAAACCTTTAGTGGGCTTAGAGCGAAAGTTGCTACGCTTGGGGCAGGAAAAGAGATTACCCTTAGCGTTATTCGCGACGGTAAAGAGAAAAAATTCGACGTAACGCTCGGAGAAGCCTCTGATAGCAAAACCAAGGCAGAAACTTTACACGACGGTCTTAAAGGTGCTGAACTTGCTAACACAACGACAGATGACACGGTTGAAGGCATAAAAGTAAGTTCGGTTGAGAAAGGGTCTTCTGCAGAGGTGTTCCAACTTCAACTGGGTGATATCATTGTTGGTGTAAACCGTCAACGAGTGCACAACCTTGGTGAATTAAGAACTGTATTAGAGAAAAAACCAAACGTACTCGCACTCAACGTTCAACGTGGCGACCGTACCATATACTTAGTCGTTCGATAACGAAGTACTCGTCATCAATCCTAATGGGAAGGTTGCTTTGTAATCTTCCCTTTCTTTTACAAACACCTATCTGTATCCTTATCTTTTACGAGTTATCGTACCTATACTTAAATATCGTGGTTTTGCTTTTACAGCATTAGGGGATACATGCTGAATTTTTTGTTACGTTCTGTTGGTTTAGGCTTAGTAACTGCGTTGATTGTTTTACTCGCCGTACCCTCGCTAAGATCGAATATTATTCCAAAAAATATTGTTGATAACGTTGGTGCTTTTCAAGAGCTTCGAGTTTCATTCAGTGATGCAGTTCTCCGAGCGGCACCTGCTGTCGTCAATATCTATAGCCGAAAATACACGGCGGAAGATCGCTCTACATTAAAAACTCAAGGCCTTGGGTCGGGTGTTATTGTTAGCGACAAAGGCTACATCATTACTAACTTCCACGTGATAGCAAAAGCCGATCAGATTATCGTCGCACTGCAAGATGGCCGAATAGCGAACGCGCAACTTGTTGGCAAAGACCGTCGTACCGATATCGCCATATTGCGTATTGAAATGACAGAGTTACCAACAATACCACTCAATTCAGACTATGACGCACATGTAGGTGATATCGTATTGGCGATAGGTAACCCTTATAATTTGGGTCAAACGACCACCTTCGGTATTATCTCAGCGACTGGACGTTCTTCTATCAGCGCCGATGGTAGACAAGCCTTCATTCAAACCGATGCCGCAATCAACCAAGGTAATTCTGGTGGTGCTTTAGTTAATACCTATGGTGAGTTAGTTGGTATTAATACCGCATCGTTCCAACAGGCAACCGACCTAGAAACCTACGGAATCTCCTTTGCAATCCCTTACGCCTTGGCAGATCGTATCATGCAAAAAATTATAGCTGATGGACGAGTTATTCGAGGTTACATCGGTGCTGATGGCCAGGATGTTAATACGATGACATCACGGTTACTAGGTGGCGATTACGTTGGGGCCATTATAATCTTAGGCATCGCCCCCGAAGGTCCGGCGGCAGATGCAGGTTTATTGAAGAACGATGTTCTTCTGAGTATCAATGAACAAACCATCCATGGTCGTCAAAGTGTAATGGACATCGTGGCCGATCTTCGACCAGGAACCACCGTTAATGTGACCATCCTTAGAGATGGCGAAACACTCTCTGTTCCGATTATAGTTGGCGAGTCAACCGACCCAGAATAAAGGTGTAATACCTATGCGTCGTCATCGTTATCTTCATTAAAAGACACCAACAAAAAGCCCAACTCGTCGAGTTGGGCTTTTTTAATATTCATCTGTTGCTTAAGGGTTATTCTTCAAGGCTAGGCGTTTCTACTGTTGGCCCTATTTCAATTTCGATATTGGTCACCCGTTGAAGGCCTCTTGGCAACAAGTTACCTCTGCGTCCCCTTTCCCCCTTGAAGTTTTCAAGATCGGCAGGTTTCAGACCCAATTTACGTTTCCCAGCATGAAGCGTAACTTTTGCCCCCTGAGGCAAAGCGATTAAATGAGAAACAATCTCTTCTCGTACTTTCGCTTTCGCCGCAGGAATATTGATTATCTTGTTACCTTTACCTTTGCCCAACTGAGGTAGATCTTTGATTGGGAAGATCAACATTCTACCTTGGTTGGTTATTGCCAATATGTCATCTTCATCAAGGTTATTCACAGGTTTAGGCGTCAACACCTCAGAATTTGTCGGCAGACTAACCAATGCCTTACCACTGCGATTCTTAGAAAGTAGATCGGCGCCTTTACAAACAAAGCCATATCCAGCATCGGAACCAACGAGCCAAAGCTGTTCGTTTTCACCCATAATAACCTGACGGATAGATGTCCCTTCAGCGACATTCAAACGCCCTGTAATTGGTTCACCTTGACTTCTAGCCGATGGTAACGAATGTGATTCCAACGAATAACTACGACCATCTGAGCCTAAAAATACCGCCTGTTGACTACTTTTACCACATGCTTGTGCAAGATAACTATCGCCCGATTTATAGTTCAAATTCGAGGCATCAACATCATGGCCTTTCGCATGTCGTATCCAACCTTTGTCAGAAAGAACCACCGTAATAGGTTCACTAGGTACAAGATCTCTTTCTGTTAATGCTTTAGCTTCAGCACGCTCAATCAACGGAGAACGTCTGTCATCACCGTACTTTTCTGCGTCCGCTTGAATCTCTTTTTTAAGCAGAGTGTTCATACGTCGCTCAGAACCGAGTAACAGTTGTAACTTGTCGCGCTCTTTTTCTAGTTCGGATTGCTCACCACGTATCTTCATCTCTTCTAGCTTAGCGAGATTACGAAGTTTTATATCTAAAATAGCGTCGGCTTGAATCTCCGTGATGGAAAAACGTTCCATCAAGACCACTTTAGGGTGGTCTTCAGTACGAATGATATCTATCACTTCATCAAGGTTTAGATAGGCAACCAACAAACCTTCTAGGATGTGCAGTCGAGCAAGAATTTTGTCCAAACGATATTGCAACCTGCGACGCACTGTTAAACGACGAAACTCTATCCATTCAGACAGTATCTGCACTAACCCTTTAACTTGTGGACGATTGTCTAAGCCAATCATATTCAAGTTTACTCGGAAGTTTTTTTCTAGATCTGTTGAGGCGAAAAGGTGGTTCATCAGTTGATCACAATCAACTCGATTTGAGCGAGGTACAATGACGATTCGTGTCGGATTTTCATGGTCAGACTCATCTCTAAGATCATCCACCATTGGCAATTTTTTGGCTCGCATTTGAGCCGCTATTTGTTCCAACAGTTTGGAACCAGAAACTTGATGAGGCAAAGCTGTAATGACAACATCGGACGCTTCTTTATGCCAAACCGCGCGCATCTTAATGCTACCACGGCCTGTCTTATATATTTTTTGAATATCGCTACTAGGAGAGATGATTTCCGCTTCTGTCGGGTAATCAGGTCCTTTTACGTAATCCATTATTTCTGGCAATTCAGCTTTTGGGTTTTCTAATATGTGTATAGCCGCATTGGCTACTTCACGAACGTTATGAGGCGGAATATCTGTCGCCATCCCCACGGCAATACCAGTGATACCATTAAGCAAAATATGTGGTAATCGAGCAGGCAACATTAATGGTTCTTTCATTGTGCCATCAAAGTTTGGCTGCCACTCCACGGTCCCTTGACCTAGCTCACCTAATAAAACTTCTGCGAATTTAGATAATTTTGACTCGGTATAACGCATCGCCGCAAAGGATTTTGGATCATCCGGTGCCCCCCAGTTACCCTGCCCATCAACTAATGGATATCGGTAAGTAAAGGGTTGCGCCATCAATACCATTGCTTCGTAACACGCTGAGTCCCCGTGAGGGTGATACTTACCGAGTACATCACCTACAGTACGAGCTGATTTTTTATATTTGGCGGAAGCAGATAGCCCTAACTCGGACATAGCAAAAATAATACGTCTTTGAACCGGTTTTAATCCATCACCAATATAAGGCAATGCCCGATCCATAATCACGTACATAGAATAATTCAGATACGCATCTTCCGTAAACTTGCGCATCGGCATTTGCTCAATGCCTTCATAGGTTATTTCATTGGACATCGTTCTAAACCTCTGCTAAATCGCCGTTGCTTTGCAACCAAGTACGGCGGTCATCCGCTCTCTTTTTACCTAGTAACATGTCTAACATTTCGTTGGTAAGATCATCATCGTCAATGGTAAGTTGCACCAGACGACGAGTATTAGGATCCATTGTAGTTTCACGAAGTTGCAGCGGGTTCATCTCACCCAAACCTTTAAATCGTTGCACGTTTATCTTCGCTTTTTTCTTACTTAATCGCTCTAAAATGCCCTCTTTTTCTTGCTCATCAAGTGCGTAGAAAACCTCTTTACCACAGTCAATTCGAAACAGTGGAGGCATGGCAACATAAACGTGGCCGTGAGCAACTAAGGACCTAAAATGACGAGTAAACAAGGCACAAAGCAACGTTGCAATATGAAGTCCATCGGAATCCGCATCCGCTAAGATACATACCTTGCCATAGCGCAACGTTTCAAGGCTATCCGTATCCGGGTCTATACCCAACGCTACAGAAATATCGTGAACCTCTTGAGACGCTAAAACCTGATCTGCTGAGACTTCCCACGTATTCAATATTTTGCCTCGAAGCGGCATAATAGCTTGGAACTCACGATCTCTCGCCTGCTTTGCTGAACCACCAGCTGAGTCCCCTTCCACAAAAAATATCTCGGTACGACTTAAATCTTGTACTGAACAATCGGTAAGTTTGCCCGGTAAAGCAGGGCCTGAAGCCACTTTTTTACGTACCACTTTTTTGCTGGCACGCATACGTCGATGCGCATTCGAGATGCACATTTCAGCCATTAATTCAGCTAATTGAGGGCGCTCATTGAGCCATAAACTAAAGGAGTCTTTAACTACACCAGATACAAAAGCAGCACATTGACGAGACGATAAACGCTCTTTTGTTTGCCCTGCAAATTGAGGGTCCTGCATTTTTATTGATAACACATATGAACAGCGGTCAAAAACATCATCACCGGTTAACTTTACGCCACGTGGAAGCAGGTTACGGAATTCACAAAATTCACGCATTGCATCCAACAGCCCTTGGCGTAATCCGTTTACATGAGTACCACCAAGAGGCGTTGGTATCAGGTTCACATAACTTTCTGTGATGAGGTCGCCGCCTTCAGGTTGCCAGATTAAAGCCCAACTCGCCCCTTCTGTTTCTGCTTTAAATTCACCAGTAAGCGGTAATTCAGGTAGTAAGGTATAGCCTTTAACACCTTCAACAAGGTAATCTTTAAGACCATCTTCATACAGCCATTGATGTACGTTGCCGCTAATTTTATCTGTAAATTCAATCTCTAGCCCGGGACAAAGTACTGCCTTAGCACGAAGATTATTAATAAGTCGAGTGGCAGAAAAATTACTAGAATCAAAATATTTTGGTTCAGGCCAAAAATGCACACTAGTACCACTATTTCGACGACCACACGTCCCAGTAACCGCTAGATCAGATACCTTATCACCATGTTCGAAGGCAATTTCGTACACCTGACCATCACGTCTAACGGTAACATCCACTCGCTTAGAGAGTGCATTAACAACCGAGATACCAACACCGTGTAAACCACCGGAGAATTGATAACTTTTGTTAGAAAACTTACCACCTGCGTGAAGCTTACAAAATATCAACTCTACGCCAGATATTTTCTCTTCAGGGTGAATGTCCACAGGCATGCCTCGCCCATCATCAATAACTTCTAATGATTGGTCAGCATGAAGAATAACTTGCACTTTGGATGCATGGCCAGCCAGCGCCTCATCGACACTATTATCGATAACTTCCTGACCTAAGTGGTTAGGGCGCACGGTATCTGTATACATCCCTGGTCGGCGACGTACCGGCTCTAGGCCATTAAGAACTTCAATGGCCCCAGCATTATATTGTTCAGTCATAATACAGAAATAGTCTTATAAGTTTAGGGGTACTTTGTCGTGAAAACACCACGTTTTGAATTCAATTCGTAACAACCCGCTACTAACGGTGTTTTAGATATAAAAACGTTGGGTTCACGCAGAGTAAATACAAGGGAACATAGTCTGGAACAAGGGCTCCGTTGTCAAGCGCATTGCTCACGGGTTAGAAATTTTATGACATTTCCCGCATGAATATAGGTAATTAGAGCTCTAAAAATGCAATTATTTGTTCTGGATATCGGTCAAAGCCAACGAAACTATGATCGCCACCTTTTTCTACTGTTTGCTTGGAGCCAGAAAATTTCTCTACCGCCTGACGAAAATCTAAAACTTCATCATCTTCTTGTTGAAGTAACCAAAATTTTTCTGGTTTCGCAAGTGTTAACACATCTAATTCTCTTAGTTGCTCAACATGCTTTTCTTGCAGTACATATGTCTCGTTTGTATACGGGTTAGTCTGTTCGCCTAAATAGTCTTGCAATAGTTCATAGGGCCTTACTGCAGGGTTTACAACAACGGCGGGAAAACCATAAAGACTATTCAACCAGGTGGACATATACCCACCAAGAGAGCTGCCAACCAAACCAATGCGGTATTCGTCTTTGTATCGTCCAATGAGTTCTAACAACCGTTGTTTAGCCTGTTCAGGGAAACAAGGCATTTGAGGCGTAACGACTTTTATATCTGGTCGATTAACCTCGCAATACTGTTTTATAACATTTGCTTTCAGCGATTGAGGAGAACTATTAAAGCCATGGATATATAGCAATAATGAAGGTTTCATCAATATCCTCCTGCACTGAAATCTGGAATAAATTGACCATTTCGCAGCCGTCCAACCTTCGTTTCTAACGAGCCATCATCGAACAACTCTAATGTTCTCCACCCTGGAGTAAGGGTATCCAGTAAAAAATCTTTAGAATTTGGTTTGAACTGTACACAGGTTGAAGGCGTCGTCATTACTCGAACACCAGAGACTAACTGATTAAAATCTTGATGCACGTGTCCACCCAATATCGCTTTAACATTATTATGTTTAGACACAACGGCCCACAACATATCTGCATCATGTAGCGAATGTTGATCTATCCACTCACTACCGACAAAAACAGGGTGATGGTGAATCAGTATTAATGTATGCAAATGTGCATTATTGGTCAGTTTCTCGTCTAGATATTTTAGCTGTAAATCTGAGAGTCGACCATGGGGAACACCTTCAACTTGGCTATCAAGCAAAACAACTTGCCAATGCTCACCAGCAAGCACATGAGTATCGGCATGAACTTGAGCGGAAGGAATAATACTGTCCATGCTCAACTTATAATCGTGATTACCAGGCAACCAAAAGCAAGGCTTACCTAGATAAGTAATACCTTGTTCGAACCGTTGATATGAACGAATTGAATGATCCTGAGAAATGTCGCCTGTCACCAGTACCGCGTCAAACTCAATATCTTGCGTCTTTATTTCCTCAATAACCGCATGAAAACTGTCAAGAGTATTCACACCTAACAAACACCCGTCTGCTTCAGAAAACAGATGGGTATCAGTAACCTGCAAAAGTTTCATGCTGTTATTTAAGGTTGCTGATATCTTCAAAATAGTAAACCTAACTTCTTTCCTTTGAATTAAACTTTATTCTTGTTAATTATTTATGATTATGAATTAAAACGCTTTTTATTGCCTCTATTTCGTGTGCAAAACCGCGACAAACTTAACACTAAAAAAGAGGAACGCGGCTTATGCCATGTTTTAAACAAAAAGATAGCCAATCGCTTAAAAATTGATTTAACTGAAACTTCTCATCTTTTTGCATCATTTTTAAATTTGGGTAATCATAACGAGCTTGCACTCTAGAAATCTGTTCACTTGCACACACTTCCGCAACTCTAGCATCGTGATATAGCCTTACTGTCATCTTCGGCAATGGAAAAATGGGCTGTTGATCACACTGGCTAACATCAATCAAGGTAGTATACTTGGTTAATTCAATGACTTCTAATTGGTAGATCATCTGAGCCACTTGGTAGGATCGCACATCACCGACACTCGGTTGATTTGGCAACAGAGCGTTCAACTTAGCATAATTTGTTTCGTAAACTCTCATCAACCCAGCTAAGTCTACATGATAAGGTTTCCCTGAGATTACGGTAGCCATTCGATTCTAAGTTTCTCGTGATTAAGTTCTAGCCATTGTAAGGCCACGATCGAGGCACCATTTTCAATTTTGCCTTCGGCTATTAATGCATAGGCATCGCTTCTGTTCATGACCAATGCCCGGATATCTTCATTTTCGTATTCGAGGCCATATACACCTCCAGCACCCAGAGAACTCACCTGACCGACAAATACATCCAGCTTTTCCGAGCATCCACCAGCGGAAGGGTAATAGCTCGCAACCGAGGCAATATTTTTCACCTCTAACCCTGCCTCTTCCATCGCTTCGCGGCGAACAAGTTCTTCTGTCTTTTCATCGGCATCCATTATCCCAGCAACAATCTCTAATTGCCATGGGCTTTCATGCTCCAATGCACCGACTCGAATCTGTTCAATGAGTACAACTTCATCTCTAATAGGATCATAAGGCAACATAGCCGCAGCATGACCGCGCTCAAATAATTCGCGTTCAACGGGCTGACTCCAACCACCATCAAACAACTTGTGCTTAAATGTATACTTAACCATTTGAAAAAAACCTTGAAATAAGGTTTCTTTAGAAATAATTTTTACATCTTTAGAAGTAAATTGTGGCTTCATAAAGTAGTCGGTTCCATAAATTCATTATGCACAGTAATTTAATCATAGAGTAACTTTAGTGCCAATGATATGACTCAACTTTTTTAGTAAAATTTAAATAGTTTTTGAATTTGTCAGAATTTTATTGCACGAGCGTACAATAAGTTGTAAAAAAGCATAAAGATTAGAACAAAATACCTTCAACATAGGTTAAACTCTTGAAGAATCGATCCTTAATTAAGGCAGGAACAAACAAAATGAAAAAGCTGCTTCCTTTATTTATCAGTGCTGCGCTAGGTACTACTTCTACCATCGCTCTTGCTGATGATCTTGCTGAAATCTATAATTTGGCAAAAGACAACGACCCGACACTGCGACGCTCAGCGGCCCAACGTGATGCCGCATTTGAAGCAATCACTTCTAGTCGTGCAACCCTTTTGCCTCAAATCAATTTAACTGCTAGCTACGATATTACACGTAGTGATTATGACAGTGCTGAAAATAACACATTAGCTGCGGGTATTAATTTTTCGCAAGAGCTTTATCAACGCTCAAGCTGGATCACTCTCGATACGGCAGAGAAATCAGCCAGACAAGCGGATGCCGCCTATGCGGCTCAACAACAAAACTTAATTCTACGTGTCTCTACAGCGTACTTTGAAGTACTTCGAGCTCAGGATAGCCTAGAATTTGTTCGTGCCGAAAAAGCAGCGGTCGCAAGACAATTAGAACAAACAAAGCAACGTTTCGAAGTTGGCCTATCAGCTATTACTGACGTTCATGACGCACAAGCAGAATATGATACTGTGCTGGCAAATGAAGTCGTCAGTGAAAATGACCTTGTGAACAGCTATGAAGCACTTCGTGAAATCACAGGTCGTGAGCATACCGATCTTAAGGTTCTTGACACCAAAACGTTCTCAACTAGCGAAACCCAAGAGTCAGCTCTACAACTCATGGAATTAGCACAGACTAAAAACTTGACGCTATTAACGGCAAGAATTTCGCAAGATATCGCTCGTGATTCCATCTCTTTGGCAAGCTCTGGACATCTCCCTTCACTAACACTCGATGGTGGATACGGATATACAGATAAAGGCGAAAGTAACAGTGATTATGATGCAAACACTTTCAATGTTGGCCTGAATCTTTCTGTGCCTCTATATACTGGTGGTGACATTACATCTCAGGTCAAACAAGCCGAGTTTAACTATGTAGCCGCAAGTGAAGATTTGGAAGCGACGTATCGCAGCATTGTCACTACAGTTCGCAGTTCAAGCAACAATATCAATGCAACAATTGGGACTATCCGAGCTTATGAGCAATCGGTAGTGTCGGCTAAATCCGCCCTAGAAGCGACAGAGGCTGGATTCGATGTAGGTACACGTACCATTGTTGATGTATTAGATTCCACTCGCCGTCTTTATGATGCAAACCGTAACCTGTCTGATGCTCGATATAACTACATCATCAGCGTTCTAAATTTACGTGATGCGACTGGCACACTAAGTGAGCAAGAGATCCTAGACATCAATACTGGTCTTAAAGCACCAGAAATCGCTAAAAAGTAAGCTTATCTGGTGGTTAGATAATATAAAAGAGGTTGGCCATGCCAACCTCTTTTTTTAGTCAGTTCCTAAGTTCTAAACAAACCATTTGTTCCATTGTTGCCTAACGCAATCACGCTCTTCAATGAAGCGGCTCTCATCCACATCCGCATCTTGGTTAAGTAAATTTCTGTGGTGCATTTCATCTCTCAGGGTTGTATAGGCTCTGTTTAAAGCTAATGCTTCTTGCTCTTCAATAATACCTTGGCTTGCTAACGACTCGAAAATTCTCACATTATCAGACCAACGAGTTAATGTAGGGTACTCGTTGCTGTAAGAGAGAACCAAATACTGTGCGAGAAATTCGATATCCGTGATGCCCCCTTTATCTTGTTTAAGCATAAATCGTCCCGCTTTCTTTCCACCTAAGTGCCCTCGCATCTTCACTCGCATCTCTGCAACATCTTGCTTCAGTTTTGCCTTATTTCTTTCATTAGAGAGCACGTTATGTCGTATCTCATTGAAGGCCAGTGCTAATGGTTTATCTCCATAGATCAGCCTCGTGCGAACAAGCGCCTGATGTTCCCAAGTCCATGCCTCTGTCTGTTGATACTCTTCGAATGCGTCAGTGGGGCTGGCCAAAAGCCCAGATGCACCAGAAGGTCTCAAACGAGTATCCACTTCATACAAAATACCGGAAGCCGTTCGAGTTGAAAAAATATGGACGATTCTCTGAGCTAATCGTAAGTAAAATTGCCTTCCGTCAATCTCTTTTTTTCCGTCTGTGTACACATTTACAGGGCAGTCATGCATAAAAACGATATCGAGATCAGAGTTATATCCTAGCTCCCAGCCACCCACTTTCCCATAACCGACAACAGCAAACCCTTTGCCCTCTCTCTCTTTTAGATGAGTAGGCTCTCCATATTTTTCAGACAGTTGTAACCATGCTTGATTAATAACTGCTTCTACAATGGCTTCCGCAAGGGAGGTCAAATGATCACTTACCTTCATCACCGGTAGTACATCGGCAATGTCGGCAGCGGCAATTCTTAGGCTGCAAATCTGTTTAAACTGTCGCAGCGCTTCCATCTGCTGCTCCATGTCGTCTTCTGGAATACGTGCTAAGTAATCTCGTAACTCCGTCCTATAAGATTCTAACGGTACTGGATTATACAGTTGGTTTGGGTCTAATAGTTCATCAAGCAAAATAGGGTATCGACTGAGTTGCTCCGAGATCATAGGGCTTGCCGTGCAAAGACGCACTAGTTGGGTAAGAGCGGCAGGGTGCTCATCAAGAAGCTCTAGATAGGTTGTTCGAGTCACTATCTTATGCAAAATATGAAGAACTCTAGACAGACCAAATTCGACATCTTTATGCGCAAATATGGATTGAAAGACCTTAGGCATCAACTTATTTAAAACTTCTCGACCTCTTGGTCCAAGTGTTTTTTTAGCTAAATCATTCTTAAATTGAATGATCACTTGAGCTTCTTTCAGTGGGTTCTCTCTTGAAAGATCTTGTGCTAAAACGTGCTCAATCACTTCTTCGTTATGTGCCATATCCCAAAGCTCAGAGAAGTGTTTTTTCACCGCGGTACTTTCTTCTTCTTCATCACCAATTAATAGCTCAAATATACGATGAACGGATTGCATATGAGTTTGCGTCTCTTGCAATAGCTCTTGCCAGGTTTCTTTGCCCATGGCCCATGCTAATTTCAGTTGATCAGATTCATTTTCAGGTAGGGTTTGAGTTTGCTTGTCTGCCATCGCTTGTAGTAGGTTCTCTTGCTTACGCAAAAAACGATATGAAGCTTCTAGTTGATCAATTTCCGCCACGTCCAACAGATTAAGTGTCTTAATTGCCGCTAAGGTTTCTAATAACCCACGCCCTCTTAAGCTGGGTTCTCTACCACCACGAACCAATTGAAATACCTGTGCGATAAACTCAATTTCACGTATACCACCTGCGCCCAATTTTATATTATTCGCTAAACCTCTGCGCCTGACTTCACTGGATATCATTGACTTCATCCGTCGAAGCGATTGGATGGCACTAAAATCGATATAACGTCTGAATACAAAAGGCCTTAGCATCTGTCGTAACTCTTGATATTCCGGGTACATTTCACTTCCCATGACGCGGGCTTTTATCATGGCATAACGTTCCCAATCTCGTCCCTGCTCTTGATAATAATCTTCGATGGCGGCATAGCTCATCACTAATGGACCACTTTCGCCAAATGGTCGTAGCCGCATATCGACTCGATAACAGAAGCCGTCAAAGGTTTGTTGATCTAATGCTTTAATGATCCGTTGGCCGAGCCGAGTAAAAAACTGGGCGTTGGCGATACTTCTGCGTACGCCCTGTGTCTCTCCGTTTTCAGGATAGGTGAAAATAAGATCGATATCCGATGAGAAATTCAGTTCACCACCACCGAGCTTGCCCATGCCGATTATCAGCATAGGTTGAGGTTCGCCATCCGCGTTGCAGGGCGTTCCCCATTCCGCGCTACAGAGCTGATATTGCCAGCGATAGGTCTCAAAAATCATCGCTTCAGCCAACATAGATAGATGACCGAGGCTTTGGTCAAGGCTCCAGCTATTGGCAAAATCTCGCCACGCAATGTAGACCATCTCCCTTCGTCTAAATTGGCGCAATACCTTAAGCCCACCATTTTCATCGTTGCAGCTATCTAGCAGTGCAGCCAACCGTTCCCGATAGGTATGACACCGTTCCTTTCCAGATAACATTTCAGGTAACGTTCGCACCAATTCATCGTCTTGAGAAAGAGATTCAGAAACAAACTTACTGAGCGATAAGACACGCTTTAGTTCTACCTTGAGAGGCGTTGACCATGTCTCAATACGTCTTTGAGAGTCGTCATTAAGTTGAGAATAGGCGAATTGATAATCCAAAAGAAAGCTATCGGGCAGTTGCATCTGACATCCTTGTTCATTTCCATTTGTTATTGAGACCCTAACCTGAACGGTTCAGATTCACTATACTCTAGCAATAAAAAAGACCTGCTAAAACTGAGCAGGCCTTATATACGCAAGTTACGTGATCTCTGAGGTAACTATATTTGGAAGGATTTGATTTTTCCGTCCAATTCTTCTGCATTACCTTGCATCTCTTCCGACATTTCCAATAGTTCAGAAACCACCACGACCGAGGCTTCAACCAATCCTCTAACATTCGTTAGGTTTTGGTTCATTTCGTCTGCAACACTGCTCTGTTGACCTGCTGCTGTCGCAATATGTACGTTCATATCATTAATGCTGGTGACTTGATCAACGATACCACTGAGCTCATCTCCGGCACTTCTTACTAATTCAGCACCATCTGCCGCTTCAACAACACTTTTTTCCATCATATTAACGGCGGAACTTGCACTATTTTGTAGCTGGGTGATCATCTCTTGTATTTCAACTGTCGCCTTTTGCGTGCTCTGTGCAAGGTTACGTACCTCATCTGCGACTACTGCAAATCCACGACCTGCATCACCCGCTCTAGCCGCTTCTATCGCTGCATTTAGCGCCAGCAAATTGGTCTGTTCAGAGATGTTTTGAATCGTACCTACCACACTGCTTATTGAATCAACTCTAACTTCAACTTGATTCACTGCCTCTGCTGACTGACTGATATCCTTTGATAACTCTCTCATTTTACTGACGCTATCGAGGACAAATTGCTGACCAGTTTGAGCTTGAACCAACGCTTTTTCCGTTACTGAAGAGGCACTCTGCGCATGTTCTGCAACCGTTTGAACCGTTGCACTCATCTCATTCATTGCCGTCGCGAGTTGGTCTATTTCACCAAACTCCTCTTGTGACGACTCTTTTGTTTCTGACATGCTGATGGTCATCACTTCGGTCATGCTTGAGAGCTCTTGAGACGTTTCAACCTGAGCTTTTATGACATCTTGAAGCTGCACTCTGGTTCTTTCAAGCTCTCTCGCTAAATCGCCATATTCATCTTTACAATCTAATTCAATTGGCGTTAAAAGATCTTTTCCTGCCATACCTTTGATTGCTTCTGCAATATAAGTCGTTTGACGCAACATGACATTGGCCGCGCCAAGTAAAATGCCGACAAAAACAATAATCATGATCAATGTTTGCCAGATAACCTGTTTTATATAGGCATCATAATGTTTCTGTGACACATCCGAACTTTGTGATACCACAACAACCCAATTGGCATTGGACAGTTTAATAGCATGCTCAAACCTTTCTCCACCCACTAACTCAATATCTTGGCTGTTAGATAATTGAGAGAGCAGTTGCTTTACCGCATTCCCATCATTTGTGATCGACGTCATCGAATTTAGAGAAGAGAAATCAGGATGGCCAATAACCTTGCCACTATCCCTATCTAAAACATAGGTAAAATGTTTTTTACTGCTGCGGTTGGACATCGCTTTAATCGCCGATTCAGCCGCTTGCGTATCCGAATTATTGGATAAGATAATATCAATGAGGCTTGCTTCAGAATTTGCTTCAATTGCAATCTGTTCTACCTGAATAGAAGTAGAGGAGTCGTAGAATGTCCGAGCATCCCATAATTGCTTAGAAATAATTAAAACCGTGCTAAAAACCATCAGCATACACAGTTTGGGAACTAACCGTATATCGGTTATCACCCTTTCCCATGGTTTAATTGTGATACTTGCCATTCCTAATTCTCCACGTATTCTGGTACTACTTAACTCGTTAGTTAAATAATAAATGTAGTTTCTCTTCCATTTATTATGGCGACACTGAGCATCTTTATAATTAATTTGAGCCTCGAATGAAAAAACATCATATCAAAAATGACGTCAAACCAATGAGCTTAATGTCACTGGTACTATCCTTTTTATCCTTATTTGTGATCTCTGGACTGATATTCTTTAAACCTTCGCCAGATACCTATTCCTTACTTATCGGCATCGACAGCGTAATCTGTAGTCTCTTTTTGTTACAGCTCACAATCGATCTCTTTCGTTCTAAAAACCGACTCGTTTTTTTAAAGGAGCATTGGATAGATTATCTCGCAAGCATACCGTTAATAGAGCCCCTTCGTTATGCCCGAATATTCCAAATATTAAGGGTAATCAGGGTTATTCAATCGGGAAAACACATCTTTCAGCAAATAAATAAAAATAGAAAAGAAGCGACACTTGCCTCTATCTTATTGCTACTGGTTTTTCTACTTACTATTGGCTCAACCGCGATTCTCGCAGCAGAAGGGGGACAACCAGATGCAAACATAAATAATGCTGGGGACGCATTATGGTGGGCCATGGTGACCGTCTCAACGGTGGGTTATGGCGACCACTATCCAACAACAGACATAGGCAAAATTGTTGCCTCAGTAATCTTAATTTGCGGTGTAGGTATATTTGGTATGATTTCAGGTTTAATCACATCGTTGCTCGCCACGCCTAAATTTAATAACCCACATGACCAATCTCTTAAAAATCATCAATTAGCTGAAAACAATCAATTATTAGAAAAGCTCATCTCAAACCAACAAATCCTAGTGGAAAAAATTGAGCTACTAGAACAGTCGATTGACAATAAGTTAAATTCAAAAGAAGAGTAAAACCAATTCGGAAAATTAACTGATCAGCAATCTGGCTGTCATAAGCCGACATCAATGGGTAGGGAGGCCCATTACTAAGCGTACAAGGATGTCTTGAGCCGTCGGCGGAATGACATTCATGTTGATCATAAACAGAGTCTGGTATAACGAAAAGGTGGACAACATTCGTCGGCCACCTTTTCGTTAATAGAGGAATATTATCTCAAGATCTTTTAGCTACTCCAATAAGGTTGAACCTCTATACTCATTGCTCGGGTTTGTTCCATTGCATGTAAAATGGAAGCCTCCTGTCTCGCAAGCCATCTTTCCAGTTGACCTCTGTCTTCTTCATCAAGTTCTTTGTGGTTAATGAGCTCTTCGAGTGGTCTTAACGTAAGTAGATCGTCAATCCCGTGGAGAAGATCATCCCAAGGCATACGGAAATTATTGCGTTGGTCAATGTCGTACACCGACGCAAAACAGATACCAGTATAAAGGTTCCTCATAAGCCCATAGCGTTGTTCTATATATTCATAACGTGTGAGCGCGGTATGAGGTGGAAAGGCTTCGATCAACTCAGCCCATGTTCGATCAAGTTGGTATTGAGAAAAGCGCTTAACTGGGTTTGCCATTTTCTCTTTTGCTTTTTCATCTAAGAACGGGTGCCAGCCTCTTCCCATTAACCAACGACTTAAGTCAAGAAGCAACCCTGTATATCGAGCAGATGTAAATAAGGTAATCATGTCGTCTTGTGTTGGTAGCGCTTCTTTACTCTTGATAAGCTTATTCACCAGTACCTTTCTTGCATCAAGTTTACGAAGAGCATGGCCTTTATCTTCACAAAGATCATCAATATAATCGGCCGTTTTTAACCAGCTAAGCTCTTCATCTAACCACTTCAACTCTTGACGCAATAATGCGCTTGCTCTTCGAGGAACAATGCCACCATACACCGTTAAGATTTGTCTGATAAACGAGATCGAATTGCTGATTTGTGCAAGCACTTGATTCGAAGGGTGTTCAAAATATATCTGTTCGTGAAAATGCCAATGAGATAAAGCATGTTCAAGTGAGTTCACGAAACACACTTCAACGCTGTCCTCGGATTTAGTCTCCACCAAAGCGAGTGGTTTTACTTCGTCTCCCTCATAACCTTGAGCGAGTCGATAACCCCGTGCCGCTTTGCTTAGATTGCCTAAGCGCATCCCCCCCTCTTCACTTAAACTTCTTGCCAAAGTGAAAAGTGAGTCCGCTTGTCCTGACTTAAGCTCGAGTTCCACCTCACAAATCGGTGATTCTTTGTCCCCAGCAACCACAACACCTTGGTCGAATGCCACTTCAATTTGACTGCCGTCAGCCATGCTTACCAGCCATTGTTCTCGGGTGAAATTGGTTGAAAATATAGGAAGGATATCGTGTTGTAATTCGGAAAAGTCTTTACCTGGCGGCCATATATCTTTCGGGTGGAGTGTTAGGTCAGGAGAGTTACTACTATGTTCAGCGTTATATTCGGGTCGTTGATGCAATCCAGCGACCACTCGTCCAGATGTTTTTACAGTCTGAACATAAACCTCATCAAACCGTCGAATACGTAAGCCTATATCGTGCTCACGCAGCCAGTTGTCTTGAGTATCAAAATAGATATTACCTAGTTCTCTACAACTGTTCTGAAGCGTTTTAACCTCCGCAATTTTTCTTCGTAATTTTTCCGAAAAATCCGGTCGTACAAAAAACTTCAGTTCTATCTCGGTTTCCATTTGCTATTTATACCTTTAAAAGTAGTCCTACACAGGATATTGCCTATTTTTGCCTACCGCAAGATCGAAATTTAGCTGAATAGATGATCTAAATCAGTTTAATTGGTCAATTTATTAGGTTACCATGCGCGACTTTATAGCCCTAGGCAACCAATTACTTTTTTTTGGTATATGGTTTATGTAGGTTCTATTTTTTTAGGTTTGATCACTATGCCAGTAAATACAATCATGGGGCTGTTCGCCAAATCCCCAATAAAACCTCTACAAAAACACGTAGCGGTTGTAGATGAATGCTGTTCTCAGCTCATTCCGTTTTTTGAAACCTGCCATCAAGGCGATTGGGAAAAAGCGGAAGAAATTCGAGCACGCATTTCTGAACTAGAGAAGGAAGCCGATGTTTTAAAGCGTGAAATTCGCTTAAAACTACCAAGCGGATTGTTTATGCCTGTCGACCGTACAGACATGTTGGATCTCATAACCCAACAGGACAAACTCGCTAACCTCGCCAAAGATATTTCAGGCCGTGTCATTGGACGCAGACTGAACATACCTGACGCTATCAACGATAACTTTATTGCCTACGTTAAGCGCTGTATTGATTCAGCACATCTTGCGTATAGGGTTGTACAAGAATTCGATGAGCTAATAGAAACTGGATTCAAAGGCCGTGAAGTAAGTTTAGTGGCTGAGATGATCCATCAATTAGACTTGATAGAAGACGACACCGATATATTGCAAATTAAATTACGTCAACAATTAATGGCCATTGAAAATGACTATAACCCAATTGACGTTATGTTTTTGTACAAAATTCTTGAATGGGTAGGCGAAATCGCCGATCAGGCTGAGCGAGTAGGTACTCGTTTAGAACTGATGCTCTCTCGTTCATAATTTTTCAATCACTTTGTAAATTCAGGTTCAATCATTGTGCCTATTAAATGGCATCAAAGTAATGTGCGCTGCGCATAACCCGAGTTTCTTAAATTAAGGTATGACAATGGATACCCTCGCTAATTACGGCACTATCCTTCTTATTATCGCTGCACTATTTGGTTTTTTAATGGCTATTGGTATTGGGGCAAATGATGTTGCCAATGCTATGGGAACGTCTGTTGGTTCTAAAGCTCTAACGGTAAAACAAGCGATTATTATCGCAATGATTTTCGAATTTGCCGGTGCTTACCTAGCGGGTGGCGAAGTTACAGATACCATTCGTAAAGGGGTTATCGATACCTCTTTGTTTGAAAGCCAGCCGGAGATTCTTGTCTTTGGTATGATGTCAGCACTATTAGCCGCTGGTACTTGGCTTTTATTGGCCTCTTTTCGAGGATGGCCAGTATCCACAACGCACTCCATTATAGGTGCCATTATCGGTTTTGCTCTTGTTTCTGTTGGTTCAGAAGCTGTAGATTGGAAATCGGTTCAAGGCATTGTGGGTAGTTGGATAGTCACCCCTCTAATTTCAGGTATTATTGCTTACTATATCTTTGTCACTGCACAGCGTCTCATCTTTGATACCGCCACACCGCTTATCAATGCCAAACGTTTCGTTCCTGTTTATATGTTCATAACCACTCTAGTCATTGCCTTGGTTACGATAAAAAAAGGACTAAAACATATAGGTTTACACCTAACCGGTTTTGAAGCTTGGGGTTGGGCAATAGCCGTATCGGCGTGCGTAATGGTGGGTGGTTACATCTACATTGGCAAGAAATTCGAAGCAAGCAAAGATGACCACAGCTTTGCTGGTGTCGAAAAAATCTTTAGCACCTTAATGGTTATCACGGCATGTGCTATGGCATTTGCTCATGGTTCAAATGATGTTGCGAATGCCATTGGGCCTCTATCTGCTATCGCGGCAACGATTGAAAATATGGGTGAAATCTCATCTAAAAGTGCCATCGCATGGTGGATATTACCGCTTGGTGGTATTGGCATTGTGGTCGGCCTAGCCACCATGGGTCATAAAGTAATGGCGACAGTTGGGACCGGCATAACAGAATTAACACCGAGTCGCGGATTCGCAGCTCAGCTTGCAACCGCTTGTACAGTGGTTTTAGCATCAGGTACCGGTTTACCTATCTCAACAACGCAAACATTGGTTGGTGCCGTGTTAGGCGTCGGTTTTGCCCGTGGTATTGCGGCACTAAACCTCGGAGTTGTTAGGAATATCGTTATCTCTTGGGTTATTACCCTACCTGCTGGTGCTATTTTAGCTGTGATATTTTTCTATATTTTGGAAGCGATATTTATCTAATCAATGTTAGAGCAATGTCATATTTGATTCAAAAGTGAAAAAAGGCACGTTTATACGTGCCTTCTTAGTTGCATGAACAGCATAAAATTCTTACTATTCTCCCACTGGAAAATTCGAATAATGATTAGAACGAAATATGGTAACGATTTTATCGCCATAAATTCGTAAGGAACACACTGTGAAAAAATTGGTTTATGTTGTTTTATTTGTTTGCTTCTCAATACCAAGTGCATTTGCAGCACCGAGGTACATCGCAGATAGTCTATTCACTTATATGCATGCTGGTCCGGGTAATGAATTTCGTATCATCGGCAGTGTCGATGCAGGTGACAAAGTTAACCTTGTCGATGTGAATACCAAGGCTAAATACAGTCAGGTTGTTGACTCTAAGGGTCGAAAAGGTTGGGTAGAAAGCCGGTTTGTAACCCGTCAAGCAAGTATGGCAGAACGTTTACCTAAGCTCGAAGCAGAATTATCCTCGGTTAAAGAACAGCTTTCTAATGCTCGCAAAAACTCAGATGAAGCAAAATCAGGTTTAGTTCAATCTCTTGATTTACGTAACAAACAGATCGCTGAACTAGAGCAGAATCACAGTGACATTAGCCAGCAACTGACGAGTTCTCAAACAGAAATTCGAGAACTACGCGCTAAACTAGATACGCAAAAAGAAGACCTACTGCTTAAGTACTTCATGTATGGCGGTGGTGTAGCGGGTATTGGCTTATTGTTCGGACTCGTTCTTCCGCATATCGTTCCTAGACGTAAAAAAGCACCAAACGGTTGGGCTTAATTCCTACTCTGTTCCGCGATTAGCCTATCTCTATTAAAGAACCTAAAAAGGTCGCAATAATTGCGACCTTTTTCTATTTCCCCAGAGTAGTATGACATCTCTGTCAATCAACCCTGCCATTCATAGAGCGCTGGGATCTCAATAACATCACCATCAAAACCAACGGTGATATATCTTGGAGTAATCGTCAGTAATTGCACTGCAGCACTTATCCAGTCCCCTTCATATAGCTCTACACCGTTAATCTTCACCCAACGATGTTGCACATTGCCGGCATACATATGTGTCTGTAAGTTCATGGCGGGGAGCTTCCCCTCAAACACATACTCATAGTCAACCAATTCAATTTTCTCGACATCGTTAGGCGAGTCGTTGGATGATGGTAATTGAGAAGATACATCACCATTTAACGCGTCTTGTACTCGCTCTGCAAGTTCCGAAGAAAGCCCACTAAGGTCAAGAGACTCAAGTTGAAAGTCATCACTTACCGGTTTTACATTATTGTTTGAATTTTTCGCTTCATCGCTTGTATGTCCCACTAATTTAGCTTTGTTTACTTGGCTCTCTTGCGGTGGCTCGATGGTTCTAAGCTCTGCAAACTCAGGATAAGCCAAAAATTTCACTAGAGGTGATTTTGGCAACCTTTGCTGCTCTTCAAACGCCCGCATTGCCTGTTCAGTTTGTCGCTGCCACGATTGTTCTGCGTTATAGCCAATATAGGCAATAGAGGCGACAGGTGGCAGCAGTATTAATGAGATAATCAACACCAAGTTGTTTTTTCTTTTTGGTTGGCTAAATTGATGTGCTGTGACAGGTGATGGCGTATGAATCGCTTTATAACCTTGTTCTGACTGTGCCAGAGATTTCATTAATTCAGACACGATTAAGAGCCCTCTTCCGTCAAGATAATCTTAGGTGAAAACTCAGTTGTCATTTGA
Source organism: Vibrio frigidus (assembly GCF_042465995.1). Lineage (NCBI taxonomy): Bacteria > Pseudomonadati > Pseudomonadota > Gammaproteobacteria > Vibrionales > Vibrionaceae > Vibrio > Vibrio frigidus. The sequence continues at coordinate 259,514 of NZ_JBCDMC010000003.1, forward strand.
TCAAGTAGCTTCAACGTATTGTTTCCTACTACTCCATCTGCCGTGAGCCCTTGCCACGTTTGAAATGCTTTGACTCTATTTTCTAATTTCACATCAAAGATCTGGCTATTCATATTTTCATCGCCTAATACTTTAGACAACATAGCATCCAGTGTTCGGACATCTTCACCTGCACTATTCCGCTTCAGTACTTGAGCAATCTCACTGTACCACAATGTTTGATATTCACCGTTCCAGTTAGAGCGCAACCAATCTGTGGCTAACACGACACGTTGCTGACCATTCAATAGCTCAACTTTGTCTTGATAAACCTTATACAGCACCGCATAAAAAGTCCCCGCCTCGCTCTGTAAGGTCAGCACAACTGGCCTGTTTTCTTCCATGACGTTCAGCAAATTCCCGAAACGACTTTCGCAATGAAATGGCGTACTTTCTGATGAACAATTGGCATCTAATACTGACGCTTTCACACCCCATAAACGATACAGTACTTGCATTACATCGATTTGATTTTGACTTTTTTGTATAAACACATGTAATTCGTCATCAATACTCTGTCGTTTTTCAAGGCTAGATTCCACCATGGGAATAGGCGCAAAATTGGATTGAATGAGGAATTCTATCGGTTGATTAAATTTAAACACCAAACCGACCAGAATAACCGCCAGCATGGTCGCGCTAAACATTGTAGGAAACGCGTTGGTTGTACGGGCCTTAATAGTGGGTGTCAACGGTGCTTGAAATGACATCACGTCCTGACACGCTTTTTCAGCTTGTTCTGCAGTCACTTCTTTTTCACCACTATAAAAAGCATACAGCAGTGCTTTATCGCACACTAAATTAATCAGACGAGGGACACCCTGCGTGTGCTTGGCAATAGTTTTTGACGCCTTAGCACTAAATAATGAATGTTGACTTCCTGCTATGTGTAGACGAAATTCGATGTATTGGATCACTTCTTTATCGGATAACGGCAACAAATGATAACGACCCGTTATACGTTGAGATAGCTGCCGAAGCTCAACAGTTTGCAGCTTAACTTGCAATTCAGGTTGGCCAATTAATAGTACCTTAAGAAGCTTTTGGCTGTCGGTTTCTAGATTCGTCAATAGACGTAGCTGCTCTAAAACCTGAGATGAAAGATGTTGTGCCTCATCGATCAACAATAACGATTGAAACCCATTTGCAAAATTTTCCAGTAAATACTGGTGGATACCTTTGGTTAGCTGCTTAAGCGTGGCTTTCTCGGGGTACTGAACATTAAACTCATCGCATATCGCTTCTAAGAGGTCGGTCTCTGAAAAGGTTGGATTAAGAATTAACCCCGCTTTTACGTCGTCATTTAGAGACGCTAGCATTGCTTTAGATACGGTTGTTTTACCCGTCCCTACCTCTCCAGTCAGCATCGCAAATCCACCGCCATCACCAAGACCGGCTTGAAGATGCACCATTGCCTCTCGATGACGAGAGCTTAGAAACAAGTATCTTGAACTTGGAACTATCGAAAATGGTGCTTCAATAAATCCAAAATAATCCTTATACATTTACTAATCTCTTTTCGTAATAATTCGTTCGCGTTAAATAGACAAAATGTTTTATGCAAAGTACCACTGGCTGATAGAATGTAAAGCCTGACTAAACGTTTTTACCAAGGAGCCTTGTTTGCAAACCTATCTTGTTGGCGGAGCCGTGCGTGACAAACTACTCGACATTCCCAATTACGATAACGATTGGGTTGTCGTCGGTTCTACCGTGGAGCAGATGCTCTCTCTTGGCTTTCAGGGCGTAGGTAAGGACTTTCCTGTTTACCTGCACCCAAAAACTAAAGAAGAGTACGCATTAGCACGGACAGAGCGCAAATCAGGTCACGGATATACAGGTTTTCAATGCCACTTTTCTCCTGATGTATCATTAGAAGAAGATCTTACCCGACGGGATCTTACCATCAATGCAATGGCACAAAATGAGTTCGGAGTCATCATTGACCCATACGGTGGTCAGGATGATCTCAACTCTCGTGTTCTTCGTCATGTATCCGACGCATTCATTGAAGATCCATTGCGAGTACTACGTGTCGCCCGATTTGCAGCCAAACTCGCGCCTTTAGGTTTTACCATTGCGCCTGAAACCATACAGCTCATGAAAAGTATGGTTGATTCTGATGAGCTCAAGCATCTTACGCCTGAAAGAGTATGGCAAGAATGGCATAAATCATTAAAAACTGAGCGGCCCGATATTTTTCTCTCTGTGCTAAAAGAATGCGGAGCGCTTAAGGTTATCATTCCTGAGATCGACCAACTATTTGGTGTCCCTCAACCAGAAAAATGGCATCCGGAGATAGACACAGGAGTCCACACGCTTATGGTGGTAAGACAAGCCACCCTGCTCACGAGTTCTACTGTTGTTCGCTTTGCCGCTCAAGTCCACGACCTTGGCAAGGGGGTAACACCAGAATCTGAGTGGCCTAGCCACAAAATGCATGCTCACACAGGGCTAGCTATCATTAAGGCGCTATGCCATCGGGTAAAAGTGCCTAACGAATACAAAGAAATAGCCCTTGCTGTTTGCGCCCAGCATTCCAATGTACATAGAGCAAATGAACTTAAGCCTGCCACTTTCTTAAAGATACTGAATAAACTAGATGTTTGGCGCAAACCAGACAAACTCAACCTAGTATTGCTCGCATGCGTTGCCGATCACAAAGGAAGGAAAGATCACGAGAACTTACCATACCCACAAAAGTGGATCTTTGAAAATGCTTATAAAAGCGCGTTATCTGTTGATGTACAAGATGTCATTAAAGATGGATTTGAAGGGCAACATGTTCGTGAGGAACTCGACAAGAGACGAATAGAAGCAATTGCGTTTTCTCGACAACGCGAGTGATAGATAATACCCCATCGCAAGCACCTATTTCTGTACTATCGCCGGATATCTTCGATCCCCACTTTCGTGGGGACATCCGGACGTGGCTGGAATCAGCACCAAAGACAATTGAACTAAGAACCAAAAATCAAGAACCCAAACAGACCAAAACCAAGTATCAATCTATAGATAACAAACGGTAGCATTCCCATCTTGGAAATAAGCTTCAAGAAGAAGAAGATACAGATGTAAGCGCTGACGAACGAGGTCATAATTCCTGTCATTAAATAACCTAAATGCACTGGCTCGGTGCTTGTTACTAACTTAAGTCCTAAATACCCACCTGCGAGCATAATGATGGGGATAGACATCAAGAACGAAAAACGCGCAGCGGCTTCACGAGTAAAACCTAAATAAAGTGCCGCTGTAATCGTCGCACCAGATCGTGATGTTCCTGGGATAAGAGCTAAGGCTTGTGCAATACCAATCATCAATGACTTTTTACCATCAGCCTGATATTCGTCATCTTTCAATCGCGCATTGTTATCAACCCACCATAGCAACAATGCAAACACCACGGTTGTTGTCGCGATAATCCAAGGGCTTCTTAAATATAACTCAATAATATCTTTGATAAAGAAACCCAAAATACAGGCTGGAATAGTCGCAAGTATCAGCATCCAAGCTAACTTACTCTCTTTCGAGCGTTCACCCTTGAATATCGATCCAATTAAAGCCGTTAAAAGGATCACTACTTCACTTCTAAAATAGATCATAACCGCGGCAAGAGTACCTACATGCACGGCAACATCAAATGCTAAACCTTGATCATCCCAACCAAGTATTGCAGATGGTAAAATTAGGTGAGCAGAACTAGATATAGGGAGAAACTCGGTAAAACCTTGAACCAAGGCAAGTATAAATGCTTCAAAATACGTCATTGCAATTCCATTAATAAACAAAATCCACTTTCGTTAGGGATTCTAGGTGATCCATTATCTGCCATATCTCTTTCACTCTTCTTCCGTCACTAGGGATAACCAATTCAGGTACTAGATCGAACAGAGGTTGAATGACAAATGGATATTTAAAAATATCGTCTCGGGGTACCGTCGGAGAGTGTGGTGAGACTTCATCACCAAATAGTAAGATATCAAGATCTAGGTTTCTATCTTGACACTTTTTAGCGTCTTCAGGACGGCCCCACTTTAGCTCTATTTTACGAAGTTCGTGTGAAAAATCCGTCAATTTTTTATTCGTGGAAAGCTCTACAACAAAATTGTAGAACGAACTACTATCAAAACCGACAGGCGCACATTCATAAATGGGCGAGACCTTTCTTTGATTATCCAACAAAAAAAGTTCATTAATCGCAGCATGAGTGTGCTTTATTCTATCTACGTTAGTACCAACGCCAACATAAACTATTGTCATTAGGTGTTTCTACTGCCTCTTTCAATCACTACACCGACACCTGCTGCTTGCGGAACGGCACCGGGTTTGGTCAAACGAATATGAATCCAAGGTACATTAAACTGAGCCATAACTAATTCGGCTATTTCTTCGGCAACACGCTCAACCAACAAAAACTGACCATTCTCTATATGTTCGATTATCGCTTTACTTACCTTGGCATAATCCAATGCGTCTTCAACATTATCACTTTTTCCTGCCGGTTTATTATCATGTGCCATTTCAATATCAAGGACCAATTTCTGTTTGATCTCTTGTTCCCAGTCATACACACCAATCGTGGTAATGACCTCTAGTTTTTCAATAAACACTTTATCAACTGACATTTTCTATCCTTTAACATGGTAGGGCAAATCACCGACGTGCCTTACATTATAATAATATTGGTCACCGATTGGTCGTATCCCGCAGGTGCCATTACGCTACGAAATAGTTCAGATGCAAATAATTTAGATGCAAATAGTTTACATGACTAAAAGTACCTAACGAAGCATGGAACCTTTATTTGCGCCATTTTCCTGAACTTTAATTCACTCATTTCCCACGCGGCTTAGTTCGCAAAATTGAACAAACATAACAACTTGTCAACAGGCCGGATACCAAAGAAAGCAAAAACAAAGTATTATTTTCAAACGAGCTATACTAGATGCTCGAAAGAAGAAAATACCGGTTCTATTCTCACGTTTAGCTATTAAGGACACCTATGACACCATTAGCGCTTGGAATGATCATCTTTGCCTATCTGCTAGGATCCATATCTAGTGCGGTGTTAATTTGTCGACTGCTTAAATTACCCGACCCAAGAGAAAATGGCTCAAAGAACCCCGGCGCAACCAATGTATTGAGAATTGGCGGAAAACCAGCCGCAATAACGGTATTGCTACTTGATATGTTAAAAGGCACCATTCCAGTCTGGGTGAGTTACTACTTCACTGTTGAACCTCTGTATCTTGGTTTAATTGGCATTGCAGCATGTTTAGGCCACATCTATCCTATCTTCTTTCATTTTAGAGGCGGCAAAGGTGTTGCTACTGCGATTGGTGCAATAGCACCGATAGGCTGGGGATTAACGGGATTATTAGGCGTTACATGGCTGGTCGCTGCGATTATAACAAGATACTCATCCCTTGCTGCCATTATCACCGCGTTGCTAGCCCCTTTCTATGCTTGGATGTTTAAACCACTCTATACGCTGCCTGTTGCGATGCTATGCTGTCTAATATTGCTTCGACATTACGATAACATTCGCCGCCTTATTGATGGTACAGAGCCAAAAATTGGCTCTGCGTCTTAATCCTTTGAAACCGATTCTTTTTCAAACTGGTTAATGTACGCTAGCGAAGCGAAAACTAATTCGACTTGATAGGTGATAGCTGATCAATTGGCCAACGGGGTTGAGCCTTAACCGATAAATCTGAGGATTCATTATTTTTTAGCCTCTGCATACCAGCATAAGCAATCATCGCTCCATTATCGGTACAAAATTCGGTTCTTGGGTAGTAAACTTCCCCACCTATTTTTTTGGCTAAACCTTCTAAATCCGCTCTTAACTGCTTGTTAGCGCTGACTCCTCCAGCAATCACAATACGCTTCATTCCCGTTTGCTCTAATGCTCGTTTACATTTAATAACTAACGTTGCACAGACCGCTTCTTGAAACGCAAAAGCGATATCTGCTCGGGTTTGGTCGTCACTGTCATTCGCCGCAATGGTGTTAGCTGCAAAAGTCTTCAAGCCAGAAAAACTCATATCCAACCCGGGGCGATTCGTCATCGGTCTAGGGAACTTAAAACGACCCTGAGTGCCTTTTTCCGCCAAACGAGAGAGAAGTGGCCCACCTGGATAATCCAACCCCATCAATTTAGCTGTTTTATCAAAAGCTTCTCCTGCAGCATCATCTATCGATTCACCCAATATTTGATAGTCACCGATAGCTTTCACTTCCACAATCATGGTGTGACCACCAGAGACCAGCAGAGCAACAAATGGGAATGGTGGCGGTGTGTCTTCTAACATAGGGGCAAGAAGGTGGCCTTCCATATGGTGTACAGGAATAGCCGGCACACCCCACGCATAAGCGAGACTGCGACCAATGGTTGCACCAACTAGAATAGCGCCAACCAGACCTGGTCCGGCGGTATACGCAATACCATCGATATCTTTTTCAGATAACTTAGCTTCTTTCATCGCCTCTTTAATGAGAGGAATTGTTTTCTTAACATGGTCTCTTGAGGCTAACTCTGGTACTACACCGCCATAATCGGCATGCAGCTTTACTTGGCTATATAATTGATGTGAAAGTAATCCTTTCTCGTCATCATAAATAGCGACGCCTGTTTCATCACAGGAGGTTTCAATACCTAAAATACGCATGTTTTTCTCATAGAAATCGGAAATTGATGCAATATTACCTAATCTAAGAAAATTTGACCACGATAATACTTTACAAAGGGGCAGTGATCGGATTAAAATTCCGCACCATTTTTGATCTAACTGATTAGTGACCAATCGACTAAGATTTGAGTCCAAAGAATCAGTATTAACGAATAACCCCTGAGGTGAAAGGCATATGCCAATAGTTAAAGTACGTGAAAACGAACCGTTCGACGTTGCATTACGTCGTTTCAAACGCTCTTGCGAAAAAGCAGGTATTCTTTCAGAAGTGCGTCGTCGTGAGCATTATGAAAAACCTACTACCGTTCGCAAACGCGCTAAAGCAGCAGCTCAAAAGCGTCACGCTAAGAAGCTAGCTCGCGAAAACGCTCGTCGCGTACGTCTGTACTAATAACTGAGTCCCAAAAAGGAATCTAGTTATGGCTCTTATTGAACAACTCAAAGAAGAGCAGAAAATTGCGATGAAAGCCAAGGATAAATTACGCCTTGGCACTATTCGTTTAGCCTTATCAGCAATTAAACAACGTGAAGTTGACGAGCGGATCACTCTGACCGACGACGATATCGTAGTAATAATGACTAAGATGGTTAAACAACGTCGCGATTCTGTATCGCAATTTGAAGCAGCAGGTCGTCAAGACTTAGCTGATGCTGAGAAAGCAGAAATTATTGTACTTGGGGATTTCATGCCTCAACCGTTGTCAGAAGAAGAAGTATCAGCACTTGTTGAAAGTGCCATTACCGAATCTGGTGCTGCGGGCATGCAAGACATGGGTAAAGTAATGGGTGTACTTAAGCCGCAAATTCAAGGCCGAGCAGACATGGGTAAAGTAAGCGGTTTAGTTCGTTCTAAATTGGCTTAAATCCCAAATCAATTTAACAAGCCGTGTTATTCTTTTAGAATGCACGGCTTGTTTGTATCTGCACGTCATTGTAATAAATTTATAAACAGTAAGGTTTTATGGCAGGACATATCCCACGACACTTTATAGATGATCTACTTGCTAGAGTGGATATCGTTGATATTGTCGATTCCCGCGTAAAACTTAAGAAGAAAGGCAAAAACTACGGTGCTTGCTGCCCTTTTCACAATGAAAAAACCCCCTCTTTCTCTGTAAGCCAAGAAAAACAGTTCTATCACTGCTTCGGTTGTGGTGTACATGGCAATTCCATCGACTTTGTCATGGAATTTGACCGATTAGACTTTGTTGAAGCGATAGATGAAATAGCCTCTGGCTTAGGCTTAGAAGTTCCTAGAGAACAGAGAAGTGGCGAACAATTTAGCAATACTCCTCGCGCCAATTCACAAGAAAAACGCGACCTCTACGATTTGATGGGGAGCATCGCTCAGTTTTATCGCTCACAACTCAAGGTATCGTCGAACAAGCACGCTATCGACTACCTTAAAGACCGAGGCCTTTCTGGGGAAATCGTACAGAAATTTGGCATTGGCTTTGTAGCCGATGAGTGGGACGCTGTACGCAAAAACTTTGGTCAGCAAAAGTTAACACAAGACATGCTAGTCACTGGTGGCATGCTTATCGAAAACGATAACGGTAACCGTTATGATCGCTTTCGTGGCCGGGTTATGTTTCCGATCCATGATAGACGCGGACGCGTTATCGGCTTTGGTGGTCGAGTCATCGGTGACGGAACACCGAAATACTTAAACTCACCTGAAACGCCTATTTTTCATAAAGGCAAAGAACTTTACGGCCTCTATGAAGTACTGCAAGCCTACAGAGAACCAACGCAAATTCTGGTTGTAGAAGGCTATATGGACGTTGTCGCGTTAGCGCAATATGGTGTTGATTACTCAGTGGCATCATTAGGCACATCAACAACGGGTGATCATCTACAATTACTGTTTAGACAAACCAACACCGTCGTTTGCTGTTATGACGGAGACCGAGCAGGTAAAGAAGCCGCATGGCGTGCACTTGAAAACGCACTCGGGTATCTAAAAAGTGGCAACATTCTTAAGTTCTTATTTTTACCTGATGGGGATGACCCAGACAGCTTTATACGAACACATGGTAAAGAAGCATTTGAAGAGAAAGTGACGAATGCGACACCGTTGTCTGAATATTTGTTTAAAAATCTGACCGATCAGGTTCAGGTTGGTAGTGATGAAGGTAAAGCTGCACTTTCTGCGCTTGCTGTACCACTTATCGAAAAAATACCTGACGAACACCTACAAGCTCAGCTTTTAAAGATCCTAGGACAAAAGACTGGGATTTTCTTAGAGCACCAGTTCAACACAAAGAAAACCGTAAAAAATGAGACAAAAGCACCACAAAAGATAGCAAAAACACCAATGCGCGTAGTTATTGCGCTCTTAGTTCAAAATCCAAGCTATATTGAATATGCGCCAGATTTAACAAGTGTTCGAGAAATAGCCGTACCAGGGTTAGGTTTATTAATAGAAGTGCTTGATAAATGCCGAACAAATCCCCATATAACCACAGGTCAGCTAATAGAGCATTGGCGTAACCATAAAAATGAAATGATGTTATCACGTCTAGCCAGCTGGGATATCCCACTTGGAAAAGATGAAGATAATGAACATGATATATTCATGGATTCACTGGATAAAATTTTAGTCCAGTGTATCGACAAACAGATCGAAGTTTTACAGGCTAAAGCAAGAAGTGTCGGCTTATCAGCCGAAGAAAAAAGGGAGCTTCAAGATTTAATCTTAGGAGCGTAACCCAGAGTAGCCAGTAAAGATTATATTTGCTATAATTGGCGGTTTGCATTTCGCATACTTTCACCATCACTCAAACCTCAAGTTGGATATCGTCTATGGATCAAAATCCGCAGTCACAGCTAAAGTTACTTGTCATTAAGGGTAAGGAACAAGGCTATCTGACGTACGCCGAAGTAAATGATCACCTACCTGCAGAAATCGTAGATTCTGAACAGGTAGAAGATATCATTCAAATGATCAACGACATGGGTATTAAAGTCGTTGAAACTGCACCTGACGCAGATGAAATGTCCATCAATGAAGATAATAATGTCACTGATGAAGACGCTGCTGAAGCTGCCGCTGCTGCACTCTCGAGTGTAGAAAGCGAAATTGGCCGCACTACCGACCCTGTTCGTATGTATATGCGTGAAATGGGCACAGTAGAGCTGTTAACTCGTGAAGGCGAAATTGACATTGCTAAGCGTATTGAAGATGGTATTAACCAAGTTCAATGCTCTGTAGCAGAGTTCCCAGGTACTATCTCTTATGTCCTTGAGCAGTTTGATAAAGTTCAGGCTGAAGAGTTACGCCTAACTGACATCATTTCTGGTTTTGTAGACCCGAATGATGATGGTTCTGCTGCTCCTACCGCGACTCACATCGGCTCTGAACTTACTGGATCTAACTTAGCAGATTCAGACAAAGAAAAAGACGATAAAAGCGACGATGATGAGGACGAGGAAGAAGAAGACACGGGTATTGACCCTGAACTTGCTTTAGAAAAGTTCACTGGTCTTCGAAATACTTATCAAGATATGCAACTCGCCATCAATGAGCATGGCCGCGATAGCAAAATAACAGCTAAAGCAAAAGAAGCGCTACTTGAAGTATTTAGAGAGTTCCGTCTGATCCCAAAACAGTTTGATTACCTAGTAAATGAACTGCGTACTTCAATGGATCGTGTTCGTACACAAGAGCGTTTAATTATTCGCCAATGTGTTGAATACGGAAAAATGCCTAAGAAGACGTTTGTTCAAGCATTTACCGGTAACGAATCTTCTGACGCATGGCTAGATAAAGTACTTGCTTCAGAAAAACCTTATGCGGAAAAGATAAAACGCAATGAAGAAGATATTCGTCGTAGCATATATAAACTGCGAGTTATCGAAAAACAAACTTCGCTGCCAGTTCAAGTCATAAAAGATATTAGCCGTCGTATGTCAATTGGTGAAGCGAAAGCACGCCGAGCGAAGAAAGAGATGGTTGAAGCGAACTTACGTTTGGTTATTTCTATCGCGAAGAAATACACCAACCGTGGCCTACAGTTCTTGGATCTAATCCAAGAAGGTAACATTGGCCTAATGAAAGCGGTAGATAAGTTCGAATATCGCCGTGGTTATAAGTTCTCTACTTACGCAACATGGTGGATCCGTCAGGCAATTACACGTTCTATTGCTGACCAAGCTCGTACCATCCGTATTCCGGTTCACATGATCGAAACGATCAATAAACTGAACCGCATCTCTCGCCAAATGCTGCAAGAGATGGGCCGAGAGCCGCTTCCGGAAGAGCTAGCAGAACGCATGCAAATGCCAGAAGACAAGATCCGCAAGGTACTGAAAATTGCTAAAGAGCCAATCTCTATGGAGACACCTATCGGTGACGACGAAGATTCGCACTTAGGTGACTTTATCGAGGATACCACTTTGGAACTTCCGCTAGATTCTGCTACTTCTGGTAGCCTGAAGGTAGCAACAAAGGATGTTCTAGCTGGCCTAACCCCTCGCGAAGCGAAAGTACTGCGTATGCGTTTTGGTATCGACATGAACACTGACCATACTCTAGAAGAGGTTGGTAAGCAGTTCGATGTTACGCGTGAACGTATTCGTCAGATCGAAGCTAAGGCGTTACGTAAACTTCGTCACCCTAGCCGCTCAGAAACTTTGCGTAGTTTCTTAGACGAGTAAAATGACAGAAACTGATGAAAAGGTGAGCAGTTGCTCATCTTTTTTATCAATTTCGGTCTAAGTGGATAAAAACTAAGCGCAAATGCCCTATAAAGCATCTAGACAGCATTGGTTACATCCCCTATAATCGTCAACCTAATTCGGCCCCTTAGCTCAGTGGTTAGAGCGCTCGACTCATAATCGATCGGTCCGCAGTTCAAGTCTGCGAGGGGCCACCAAATTTAAAGGCGTAGTAGGTTAATACTTACTACGCCTTTTTTGTATCTGTCGAATATAGGTGTAGTTAGAACAAAGCTACATACACAATTTTTAATTAGTATTTTTAGATCAAGCTAGAAATAGACGAAGCAATTAAAAATGCCAAATGCATAGTGACTGGGAATGGAGAGGCGCCATGTTCAGGTATCAAACATCAATCATCCTCTAGCTACGCCAAGAGCTGATTTAAGGGTATGAAATGGAATAATCAATGATAATACCCAATGAACAATTATGAGCGCGCTCATAGAAGCCTTTGACCTATTAGAAGGCGTTTATACTTAAATTAGAAATTATTGCTCGAAAATCACATTTGGACAAAGCGAAATAGGTTTTTCAGGCAGGGATATACCTTCGAATAACTTTTTGTATCTTAAAATGCAGAATAGCACCCTGATAAAGAGTCATTCGAGAGAAGTTCTGAACAATTAGTTTATTACACGATTTGTGTGCATATAAATTCACTGATAAGCATGTATCCCTATGCAATTCCATTTCGAAATCTAGTTCATTTTTCAAAATTTTCATCATTCAAACCGAGTAAATGTTGATAAAGAATAGTGTTTAGTGATAATAATTATCAATATAAATTCACAACTAGCGCTAAAATAATGGACACGATTGATCTGAAGATACTAGAACAACTACAAATTGACACTAAAACCTCTATGGGCAGTTTGGCGGAAAAAGTGGGCCTGTCTGAACCAGCTTGCTATCGGCGGGTAAGACAGCTACGAGCTAACAACCATATAGAGAAAGAAGTTGCTATAGTCAAACCTAAGACCATGGGCTGGCCTTTAAGTATGATGCTTTTGGTTCAGTTAGAACGAGACCACGGTTCTATCGTCAATCAATTTATCGACAGAATAAACAATGCTCCGGAAGTGCTAGATACTTGGTATGTCACTGGTGATTTCGATGTGGTTATGCAGGTAATCGCGACTGATATGGAGGCATTTGACGAATTTACCTTACAGGTTTTGCACAAAGACGATAGTGTAAAAAGTATTAAAACGCTGGTTGTTATGAGGCACTCAAAGATAGTAGGCCCCATACCACCAGTGCTTGACTGAAACGGACTATTTTTTACTCATTTCCTTTGCAAGATGATTAAATGCCTGCTCCAGATCGGCTAGTAGATCCTCACTATCTTCTATTCCAGCAGAGACTCTGACTAATCCTTCCGGAATACCAAGCGCCTTGCGCTCTTCAGGAGTAACTTCGACATGGCTTGTTGTTCTGGCCGGGCCGAAAGTGGTTTCAACTGAGCCCAGATTAGCAGCGCAGTTTGCATATTTTAGTGCTGGTAGAAGAATCGAAACAGATTCCATTCCACCTTTCAATGCAAAACTCAACATTCCACCAAATCCTCGCATTTGTTTTTTAGCAATGTCATGATGAATATGAGTTTCAAGCCCCGGATAATAAACAGCTTCTACCAGTTCATGCTTATCTAAATAGTTTGCTATTTGCATAGCATTTTCCGCCTGTTGCAAAACACGAAGCTTTAGTGTTTTAACGCCTCTCAACAAAAGATAAGCATCCCATGGGGCAAGAGATGCGCCATTTATTTCCCTGTAGTGATAGATTTGTTCTACCAATTCCTTACTGCCGCACACTACCCCACCCAAAGCATCGGCATGCCCACCTAAGAATTTTGTTGCACTATGAAGAACAAGATCAACACCAAGAGTAAGCGGATTCTGATTAACCGGACTAGCAACGGTGTTGTCCGCAATCACCAGAGCACCGACTTCCTTTGCTACTTTCACAATACGTTCGATATCGGTAATTTTTAATGTGGGATTGGTAGGTGTTTCAATATAAACAACCTGACAACCTTTTCTTATCTCTTGTTCAAGAGCCGCGTGATCCCCTGTATCAACCAAAGTAACATCAACATTTATATTTGGGAGGAACTCAGTAAAAATTTTGTTTGTACCACCGTAGGTATCTTTGATTGAAACGACACTATCGCCGGGCCTTAGAAATGTATAAAGGGTATTGCTGATAGCGGCCATCCCTGTAGAGAAGCTTGTAGCGGCCTCTGCTCGCTCTAGAATACGAATTTTGGTCTCAAAAGCTGTTACTGTCGGGTTAGTATTACGTCCGTATATATGACCGGGCTTTTTGCCAATAGCAACGTCATACCACTCATCCATATCATCATAAGTGTAGGCAACACTTACTACGACGGGTACTTGAGTAGCTCGATGTACTCTTTGTTCTCGTTCTCCCGCCCATACGACTTCTGTACCTAAACCTGATTTGTTCATATTCTCATTGATCATTATTTTCTCCATGTTTCCATTCTGACATTGGAGTAAATTTATCATTATGGTCGAATAATTTTGATTATAGTTTGCTACTCAAAGATAAAAATCATCAAATAATCATCGTAGGTGATAAATCTTATCTATTCTTGAATATTGCAGCACTCACATACCGTTTTCTTCAGTTTATAAGGAATAACTATGCAAAAGTAAGGCTATATGAAATTCGTTGCGAAACGGCAGGAATTGGACGTTTTCTATCATCACTTCTCAACTAGCAATCATGAGAAAAAGTACGATGATTACAGTGACAAGATCTGCCACTGACTAATTACGTTAACGTAGAATGGGGCATAAATAATTTACGATAACTGCTCCTCGAAAAATCCTCGGTAGTTCACTATAAAACATTTAAGAGCATTTTTAAGTTAAGAGTTTATTCACAATACAGTTATTCACAGAACTCCAAGTTAAAAAGCATGGCGCTATTGATAAGTATTAGTGATCAGTTCATCACCTTCTGCCAGAATCTGCCGCTTCAATAATTCCCTTAGCAATATCATATAATCCTGAACAGCCTTTAATCTGCGTAGTTCACGCCATACCGTGGCAAAACATCCACCCAATTGTTGAAACTGACGAATCCCCAACAAGCCGCCCAAGCATTCACTCTAGCCGCCGCATCTAGTGGGTCTTCATCCTAAATACCTGTGTCCAGAAGTCAAAGGGAAATAAACCATACAAAACCGAAAGGTAACTAATTAACAATATGAATGTAGTGGAGCAGAGATCAATGGGCAAGGATACTCATTGATAAGCGCACAAGGACGTCTTGAGCAGTCTGCGAAATTATATATATTTATGTTGTTCAAAAACATCACACACTACACTTAAAGCTACAAAAATATTCGAACTGTTGGGCTTAAGCGACACTTTCAATATCTTGATAGTATTTAATAGTTTTGAGCTTCAATTCCTGTTGTGCATATTGGTCGGCAACAATAATAGCGTGCCTGTGTAATTGAAGAGCGGTGACTGTCCATATATGAGTAATGTTCCCTTCAACGGCATGCTGGACAGCAAGCGCTTTGTTGTGACCCGAGGCAAGAATCATCACTTCTTTTGCAGACAATAACGTAGCCACACCGATCGTTAACGCATAATCTGGGACGTTGTTAATATCATTATCAAAGAAGCGTGAGTTCACTTCTTTTGTTGAATGAGTCAGCTTCATCGAACGAGTAAGGGAAGACAAGGACGAGCCGGCCTCGTTGAAAGCAATATGACCATCAACGCCTACACCACCAAGGAAAAGATCGATTCCGCCAAATGATTGAATTTTATCTTCATATGCAGAGCATTCCGCTTCTAGATCAACCGCATTGCCGTTAAGAAGGTGAATATTTTCTTCCTTGATATCAATGTCGTTAAACAAGTTGTTGTACATAAATGAATGATATGACTCGGGGTGTTCTTGTGGCAACCCAACATACTCATCCATGTTAAAGGTAACGACATTTTCAAAACTAATTTCACCCGCTTTAAATAAATCAATGAGGCAACGGTAGGTGGCTAAAGGTGTTCCTCCGGTTGGAAGCCCTAATACAAATGGGCGTTCAGGGGTTGGGCCGAATTCATTGATTTTGTTAATAATATAAAGAGCAGACCATTGAGCAACCTGCTCTTCGCTGTCTAATGGAATAAATCTCATTGTTACGCCTCAATTAAATTTGGTAGAAATGAAGAGCCATATTGTGGCGGTTGAGCATTAAAAAAATCACAGGCGGTAGCGCCAATATCAGCGAGTGTTGTTCGTTCGCCCAAGCTTCTATGATGTAATCCTGATTTATACACGAGCAGTGGCACATATTCACGAGTGTGTTTGGAGTGCCCTATGTACGGGTCATTCCCGTGATCAGCCGTGACAATCAACAGATCATCGTCTGCCATTAGATTGATGATGTCACTTAATCCCGAGTCTGCCCGTTCTAATGTATGCCAATATAAATCTGGATTCTGTTTGTGCCCAGAGAGATCAGTTTCCTGAACGTTGATACAAAAAAAACCCTGCGAATTATTTTGTATCTCCTTGAGACTTGCCGCGAAAACATCGTCAGTATCAACGATCTTGTCATGGCTTATACCATGAGGATTTTGAACTATATCGGCCACTTTTCCGACAAGTGTTGTTTTGATACTTTGTTGATGAAGCATCTCTGGTGCTTGGACCAAATGATCGACACCATAACCAAGATGAACAACCTGAAACCCGTTATCATAGGCGCCAGATTTGGGTGCATTAACGCCGATGCATTGCCCTTTGACTTCGATTGCATTGATTAGATTTTGATTGGAATCTAAATAGCCACCAAACACCACATTTCTAGCAACATAGCTGTTATCTCTAACTATCTTTCCTAATATTTGCAGCGCTTCAAAGCTTATATGATTGAAATTGGCGGTAACGTTATAAACCTGCCCTAACTCTGCTTCCAAATTATCACCGACCGCGACGCAACCATTAATAAGCAGCAATTCAGCTCCCTTTCTAGCGATTCGTTCAACGACGTATCCTTCACAGATGAGTGCTTTCTCAACTTGATCAATTGCATGGAAAAAAGGCTTTACCAAAGGGGATTTCGGTTTCGTCCCCATTAATTCTTGATGGCCAGCGAAGGTGTCACAACCTTCGTGTTTTAGTTGGATTTTCCCTGTATTCGCGCCTTGCGAAAATGGGATAATTGAACGACGACATTGAACTATATTGTTGAGCCCTAGCTTACCCAATGTTGGCAGTTTTTTTGTTGAAAAGGCAGACAACAGTTTATGCGCTGTATTCGCACCAATATCTTGAGGTCTAGACGTTTTGACATCGGGCATCTCACCAATACCAAACCCGTCAAGCACCACCACAATAAACCTACTCATTAATGGGATCTCCCAAAGCTGTGTAGCGTCCAATAATTTTAGGTGAACCCGTTTGGATACCATCAACAAGAACCACATCCGATCGCGTAACAAAGATTTGAGTTCTGAATGCCATGATGACAGGTAAACCAATAGCGTGTTTTCCCGCTAACTTCAGGTGGTAGTCGATTGAGCTTGGTTCATCATTGGAGACCAAAACCTTCTGACCATTTACAAGTGCTTTATTTAAGTGCCCACGGCGATAATACCCACCAGCAAAACAGTATGAATCGTCAACATAGTGATGTGAAACCTCAGACAAATACAACATCGCAATTTTTTCAGGTTGAGAACCGTCTGCATTCGCAGGAAACGTGCCTGTGAGTGCGTGTCCTGGTTCACCGTGTGTCCCGCCAAAGTCATGAATCATGGGAAGCGTTTCACAACACGTTGCTGATGGAATATTCAATTGGTTCAATTGGATAGAGCTAGGCCAGTTTTTCTTCACACTAAGTAGTGTCTTCAAATTATTGGTCGGCTTAACACTTTTACCATCGTGTAAAAAGCAAGGAAAGTGAGTAATGCCTTCTATTATGATCCCTTCCAGTTTGCTTAGTTTGGCAAGAACATCTGACATAGTTGACAATGAGAAGCCAGATTCTTGGTTGATGTACAGCAGGTCATCTTTGTCATAAAACTTAACAAGAATACGTTGCTTAACATTAAGCTCACTCGCAATTTTCGAGATAGATTGCGCTTTTTCCAAGGAATATACGGTGATGACTTCAGGTTGAATGTCACGAATGATTTCCCGCAACATACTCTCTGGGGGTTGGACAAGGTGACCAATATGGCTGATCTTGATTCCAGATTTATGAAGCACTCTTGCTTCCTTAAAATCAACGGCAACCACGCCTTCAAACCCCATATCCTCTAATAACTTAGCCAAGTACGGGTTTCGACCAAACTGTTTTGTCATGCAGTACAGTTTAATGCCCAACGCATCAGCTTGTTGTTTGATTTTTAAAGCATTCTTTCTAAATTGCTCTACATCAATGATGTATGAGTCGGGCAATAATTCGCCGTTAGCGTGCAAAGCAATAGCCGCATTAATTAACGAAGAATTTTGTTTTTCAAGGGCATCTAAAAACATCAGTCACTTACCATTAATTCAATATTTTGAATATTTAAAATGCAAAAAAATAGGCATTTAATTTAATAAAATAGAATAGAGGTTGCTAAGAAAGATGCTCTCACCTCTTTGAAACCAGCAGCAACTACTCTTAATGTTCATGGAACGATACAAGGTACCGTTCCATGACTTATTTACGTTTATGCCGGAATATACAAACCCACAACAAACAAAATATTCAATAAAATACCAGTAAGAATCGCGGCTACCGCAGGTGAGGCAATCTTTAACACTGGACGGCCTAGTACTTCATTTAAATAGTAAAGTATGGCGAATATAGTGAACCCAGTGGTTCCTCCCATTTTCATTACTGCCAAGACACCACCTATTAGTAAGGCAAATTCCATTAATGTATTCATACTGTCACGAATATTGTCCGATGCATTACGAATAGAAGGGAAATGCTCTAGGTAACGACCTATGCTACGGAGTAACATAATCTCCAAACAAATAGTCACCGCACCCAATGCCGCAGCGATTGGAACGTTAGGGGCCAAGTAACCAACAACAAAAACAAAGGTAAACCCAACAACACCATACACACCTGTCGCTAAGGCAGTGGTTGCAATGAGAGGAATAAACCCCAGTCCACGCATAAACTCGGATAGAGCGACTTGGTTTATTGCCTCTTTCTGAGCAATAGCATCATCTAATTTGTATGCATCCGCTAAAGAATAGATAGAGACTTCTGAACCAGCGAAAATACCAGAGGCTGCAGCTGCAGAGATCAATGCTCCTGTCACTGCCAAATACGGCATGTTTTTATAGATACGTTTACTACGTTCTTCAAACAAGCCTCGTATACCACTCATATCTGGAGGCATAATACCATTGGCTTTATCTTTCATATCTTTGCGAATAGCTATTCCAACAAGCAAAACCATACCAACAAAGATTTGAATGGATTCAGGATAGATCCCTGTATATTTTATAATGAATAGGCGAGAGGCCAATATTACGAGAGCGGATATTGCACCAGCTCTCCATCCAAATTGATAGCAAATGGCAAGTAATGGAAAGAGCGCAAATGCAGACATTACTGGTGTTCCAAGTTCACCTAAAGCCCCCAAAGCGTCAATAGGTAGACCAGTCAAGACTGTGTTTACAGCCGCAAGACTCGTTACCACTAATAC
Source organism: Vibrio frigidus (assembly GCF_042465995.1). Lineage (NCBI taxonomy): Bacteria > Pseudomonadati > Pseudomonadota > Gammaproteobacteria > Vibrionales > Vibrionaceae > Vibrio > Vibrio frigidus. The sequence goes on from NZ_JBCDMC010000003.1 coordinate 278,667, forward strand.
ACCCCAAACAGCACCACCAAGGGCAGCAATAATCCGGCTTCCAACCATCACACCGATAATGTCCGTAGGAAGAAAAAGTAACCAAGGGTTCAATAACCCGGTGGATAGTGTAAAAGATATACCTACTGATGCTACAAAACCGATAGATAAGCCAAAAGCAACAGAACCAGCGTCACGTCGATTCATGTTTCCTTCAATGACTTGTGGCAATATTGGGCGTATACCATCATGAAATACGGCCGCCGACATGTTCGCTAGTAAGGCTGTCATTGCGCACAAAGACGCAATCAAAGCAACATTCATAATGTCCATTTTAAGCCTCTTTCGCTAACAAAGTAACAAGCATAGGAATCGCGTGTTCTACGTGTTCAATTGATACCCCAAATGCCTTTTTCCCTTCACTAAGGAACTGTATGATTTGGTCTTCTTTAGCTCTAAATGCTGGCTTTGCTATTGTGCAGGACTCATTAAAACCAATAAGCGCAATGGCCATGCTTAGAGCTGCACCAGCACCTGTATTACAAGCACCGATGTAATAATCCAACTCTCCAGATTTCACTTTCATAGCTGCGTCCATATCATTTAAAATATGACACTCAAATACACCAGGCACAGTTCGTTCAATTTGTTCTTTTATTTGTTCGCGCTGTAATCCAGCTATCGCAATTTTTTTCATAATAATTTCTCTATGTTTTTGTCATTCATTCACTTGATCTTAAAAAAACGAGCGGGATTATTTTTAAGCATCATTTCAATTTGAGCTTCGCTAACCCCTTGGTCTAATAATTTCGGTACAAATGATTCGATCAAGTAGGCAAAACCTAAACCGTCATTAGCTTTAAGGTGTGAACGTCTAGTGATATCCATCGATAACATCAATTGCTTCACATAACCTCGATTAATAAGTCCTTCAATTACCCCTACTCTTTTGGAGTCAGGGTAATAGGCATTTTTTCCTATCGTATCTATTTGCACATAACATCCTTGTTCAAGCAGCCATATCAGATCATCAAAATTGTCTCTTAAATCACAATGACCAATGGTTACATTACTTAAGTTCACTCCATTTTCTCGTAATAAAATCGCCTGTTGTCGACCCATGGTACTAAAAGAGGTATGAGTCGAAATTGGACATCCTGTCTGCAAATGAGCAAGAGCAGCAGCCTTAAACACCTTTTGCTCTGTTTCAGTAAACACATCTTTACTGCTGCCTATTTCACCAATCAAAGAAGCTTTTAGAGACGAACCATCAATGCCAATTTCAATTTCATCTATCATAGTTTGAGCTATATCTTCGACTGACATCGAACCTAGACACTCTGGGAAAAAACCTTCCATGTAATAGCCTGTTGACACCAATACGTTCATACCAGTGTCTCTAATTAAATCCTCAATAAAATGAGGATTTCTTCCCATAAAAAAATTAGTTACTTCAATAATGTTACAAACCCCAATTTTTTTAAGTTCTAATAATTCCTGTTTAATCAGTTCATATTGATCCAACTTACAATCGATATCTTGTTTTTGTACTGATAGGTCTATATGCAAATGCTCATGGCAATATGTAAAACCATTACTATTATCTGGCATCATTACACCTCATTTCGTCTAATTTCACGAAGTGACGCTAAATTAAAAATGAAAAAGCCGTTTTCCTCGATTGGTACATTCTCTAATTTCATGAGTGCACAAACTTTGTTATTCATATCGACAATCTCTAAGTAATTCTCACTTGCCTTGATTTCAGCTATGAACTCTTCATCTAAACCTTGTGTCACTGATTCACTTGACCTTATTCTGTCTGCTGCTCTTACTAAGTGAGTCATCGCGATTTGATATTGGTCATCCTCTGGATTCAAGCCCCATTTTTTATTCAAAAGTGCTACAACAGACTGCACCCCGTCATATGCATCTTGCGAAATTACATTTGAATTTAACAAGATTAGCATCCTTTCTTTCATTGCATTCCCTCAATAAGTTGGCACTACTTTTCCTGAGATTACTTGATTTTGGTGATCTAATATCTCAGGAATATTAATAATACTGGTTAGCATCGTTTTTAAATAACGTGAATTTTTCCGAACCATAAGTACCCCTATAGATGCCTTAGAAAAATCAGTTTCTTTATCTAAAGGGGCTTCACATAATCCAAGAGATTCAATTGAATCTTGTCTTGATGCATACCAAATAGCTGCATCTATCTCACCATCTGAGATCTTTTTAAGACATTCATTATACGGAGTCGAAACCACTTCTATATCATCGTTCTGATAGTACATTTCTGTTAATAACTTCTGATCGGGAGATTCAGGGTCAACTCCAACACGTCTAATTGTGCTTTTCTCTCCTTGTCGATATATCAATCGATGCTCAGGAACATAACTATGAATACCTAGCTCAATGGCAATGTCCAGTTCTCCCTCAGCTATATACTTCTCAGAAGCTAACTTAGACATGATTGCAATGTCATAAACACCATTTTTTAAACATTCAGCTCTAACACCCGCTCCTCTCATATGAGCGAAATAGAGTGGCACTATCTGTATCTGTTGCTTTAACCCTGACGCAAGGCCTTCATAATGTTTTGTATAAGGCAATGGCATCGCACAAACGATATTTCCAATATCTGAAAGTTCAACTAAACACTTATAATCTAGAGCAGAAATAATAGTACCATTGCGCCCTTGCCTGCTTAGGTGTACGGCTTTTTCATTTTCAATGTGCTTTATTGCTTTTGTTACGTAACCAACCGAACAACCAATCTCCTCAGATAGTTCATCGATCGTTTTTAATCTATCACTGACTTTTGTAGTAAGCAGGTAACGAGCAATTTGAATTATCGCTGTCCCATTTTTTTTTATATAATTAGTCGTCATTTTTAATATTCATTTTTTTGAGGATTTAATCCTAATTGAAATGTTGAGTGAAAAAAGTATGGTTGATCACATTTACTACATTTTAAAAATGTGTAATTAGCGAACAACAGAATTCAAATAAATAACATTAAAGTTTGCCATAGAAAATGGATGACATAATTACTAAGAAATGCTGCATAAGCACGACTTATTTTTGTTGTTTATAGGGGCAACTATAAGTAGTGTGAATCCAATTTCCATAATTGATACAAGGAAGAGCATGCGCAAATCATTAAGAAATAGGGTCATCACTATATGCAACAAAAAAATTGAGCAGAAAGGCGATGTTGTGGGTGTTTCATTTTATGCTTTCTTTGCCAATAAAAATGATGACCCCGAGTTACTTATGGAAGCGGCTACATGGTGGATTAAAACTCATAAACTGAACCATTTCGAAAAAGCCAAAAAAATCATTGCGATGGTTGAATTCGATCAATAATGATCTTTGGTTTTCAATGTATGCATAATTCAATACAATATGTTTGATATTATTAGAAAAATTCAGAATCTGGAAGAAAATGAAACACAAACAAGGTTTTACACTCATAGAACTTGTCGTCGTGATAGTCATACTCGGTATCCTTGCCGTTGTCGCCGCACCAAGATTTTTAAATCTGCAAACTGAAGCACGAATAGCTAGCGTACAGGGGTTAACTGGCGCATTGAATTCAGGCGCTTCATTAGTCCATTCCAAAGCGGCGGTAGATGGTTTAGATACAGGTAATGCCGAACTTGATGTAAATGGTGACGGTACAGAAGACATTTCGTTGCGAGCAGGGTATCCAAGAGTAAAATCAGATTGCGCGAATTTCATCGAGGACATGGGATATTGGGTTTCACTGGATTTTAGCCTCAGTTGTAATACCGATGACGACTCAGATTGGTATGGCTACGCGAGTCAGAATATATTCTATTTTCTACCCAGTGGGTTTTCTAGTATCGATGAACAGTGTTACGTGACGTACACAACTGCTTCTGAATATGACAGCACGTCCGGAACATGGATAGATACGAGTTCTGCCACTATTATATCCACTACTGATGGTTGCTAGGCATTCATATACAAAAAAGCCAACAGACCGGAATCTATTGGCTTTTCAACGTTTAAAACAATATGAGATTAGTCGTTTCTGCCTTCGCGAGAATCAAAATGGTAATCAACATTCACGATAGCGCGATATGAGATTTCACCGCGAGCTTCAGAAAACTCTTCAATATTAACAACCGTGTCATCTATTTTAAGGTTAGTAATTTTGCTTTCTCCGATTGGTGCTAATTTAAAATGCAATTCAGAATGGGATGCGGTTTCTAATGCATCGACAGTATCAAAACCCGCTTCATACGCAGCCGCTTTAGTCTCAAAACCCGCTGTTAATAGGTTTGTTTCGCTATAAACCGTTTGATTGCCGGCAAATGCTGATGCGCTCATTAATACAGTTGCTGCTAAAATAGTTAAATTTTTCATCTTATTTACCCTCAAAGTGTCTGTTAAAATGAGTGACTGCTTGTTGGGGTGAAAGCCCCTCCCACTCGGTGAAGCTATTACACACTATTTTCATGTGACGTACATCACACAAAACCACCATTCATCATGGGTGATTTAGCATCAATAAAATGAAAGTTTTTCCGAATTCCATATTTGGACAATAAGGTACGCCATAAATAGGTGTAATAACGTACCCGCTTTCCAACAATGGTATTTACCTTATAAGCGTTTTTGGCCTCGCTATTTAGCTTCTACACGCTCTAAAATACGTTGTAATCTAGGCCGACTTATCTTCAATACCTCGCAAGCTTTGCCTTTATGACCATCGACATCATCGAGAACTTTTTGTACATGATCTCGTTCGATGTCTTCCAAGCTTAACGACCTAGAATGTTGTGTTTGTTCTGTTGTTTTATCTACCTCTACACTGCGAATATCCTCGAACAATTCAACTGTTAAAATATCACCTGGGCACAGTGCTACCGCTTTAGTCAGCGTATTTTCAAGTTCTCTTACGTTACCTGGCCAATCATACTGTCGCAGCATATCCATTGCTTCAATGGCTACCTTAGTCACCTTTGTTCCAAGCTCTTTATTTGCCCTTGCAAGTAAGCTCGGTATCAAATCATCGAGATCTTCTCTTCTTTCTCGTAATGATGGTAAGTGCACTCGAACAACCTGCAATCGGTAAAAAAGATCTTCTCTGAACTGCTTTTGACTTATTTTGGTCTCGAAATCAATATTGGTCGCCGAGATAATTCTCGCACTGCTTTTAACGGACTGTTTGCTGCCTATTGGAACAAATTCTTTTTCTTGTAGCACTCTAAGCAGCTTAGCTTGGATTGTCGGTGATAGCTCCCCTACTTCATCAAGAAAAAGTGTCCCACCATTGGCCATTTCAAACTTACCAATTTGATCCGATATCGCACCAGTAAATGCGCCTTTTTTGTGTCCAAACATCTCCGATTCCAACAAGCTTTCGACTAAAGCAGCGCAGTTAAGAGCAACAAATGGCGCATCTTTCACTGTACCTGCATTGTGCATCGCTCTGGCAACCATCTCTTTGCCTGTCCCTGATTCTCCGGTAATCATGACGGATGCATTGGTATGAGCAACCCTGCCAATGGTTTTATATATCTGTTTCATCGCATTAGATGAACCAACCATAGAGTTACCGTAGGTATCTGGTATCAGTACGGCGTTTTGATGGCTTGATGCTTGATATTCAATCGCTACCGTTACCGCGCTGTCCAATTCATCTATATCTATTGGTTTGTGAATGTATTCATCCGCGCCTTGTTGCATCGCTTCAATGGTACTATCCATATCGTGAAAAGCAGTAATCATTATCACTCTGGCGTTTTTGCAGCATTGTTTAAATTCTGGTAATCCTTCAAGTCCAGATTTACCTTCCATTCTTATATCGAGAATGATGATGTCTGGTTGAAACCGTTTTGCCACTGCAACACCTGCATCTACACAGTTTGCAACTTGGACATCAAACGATAAAGATTGGTAGTGGAGCTGGAGCGTACGGCTTATTCCATTATCATCATCAACAATTAACATCTTATTCATTGAATCGTATTTCCTTCGTTCGGCATCTGCTTTGGTGCAGTGGGTAACCGGATGCGGGTCATTGTTCCCATTGGGAGCATTGGCGAAATCTGAATCTGACCTTCATGGCTATCTATTATTCTTTTTACTATTGAAAGCCCCAGTCCCGTTCCTTTTGCTTTCGTCGTAAAGAACGGTTCAAACACCTTATCAGACATACAAGGGTCGATAGGTTCACCATTATTTTCAATACTAATGATCAGCTCTGTATTTGATTCTGTAATCAGGATATTAGACAGAACTTTGACCTTCCCTCCCTCAATACCCGTCGCCGCTTGGATAGAGTTTATCAATATATTTTGAATCGCTTGGCGCATTTTTATTGGATCGATATAGGCCGTAGGTAAGTTCGGTAGCAATGCTACGTCAATTGAAACACACGCCTCTTTTGCCAATTTCTGTTGGCTCGCGACCGTCGTATCGATTATTTTATTTATATCTAACCACAGTGGTTGTATCTGATCTGGCCGAGAATAAGCGAGTAACTCTTCCAATATCGCTTCCATATACCTGACTTGTTCAAGAGATATTTCAAACATTTCATTTTTGTTCTTTCTTTCTTGTATCTGAAGTACCATTTTTATTGAGCTAAGTGGATTTCTCAGGTCATGCGCTATCATATTGACCACTTTGCCAATTTCCGCTAATTTCTCGTGTTGAATACGCTCATTCGTCTGCCTTTCAACCTCTTTAGCTAACCGCTTTTCTTCGGTGATATCTTGCTTAACGGCAACATAATAAAGCGTTCTATTCTCAATATCTTTTACCGGAGATATACGGGCGCGCTCCCAGAATAGGTCACCATTTTTTTTCCGATTGTGGAATTCACCACGCCACTCTTTACCCGCTTTTAGTATCGACCATAGGTTATTGTACTCATCTGATTCCATTTCGCCCGATTGAAGAAATTTGGGTGCTCTTCCCACCACTTCTTCTCTACTGTATCCAGAAAGCTCACAAAAAACCGGATTTACGTAAACTATCTTACCTTCCAAATCCGTGATCATAACTGAGCTTTGACTGCTCTCAACGGCGTGGCTGAGTTGTTGCAACTGATCCTGCGCCATTTTCTGCTCAGTAACATCTTCACCTAGAAGCGTTAAGGTTACCGCTTTCTCTTTAGATTCCGTAAAGGTGGATGTCCACGAGACCAAATGAACCTCACCAGATTTACTCAGTACAACGCTTTCACTTTGAGGTTGATGCGTTTGTTGGCGGATAGTTTCGTCCAACGCATCTTGAGCTTGAGATTGTAATTCATTAGGAATAAACCGCTTTATCCACGAGTGTCCTATAACCTCGGCTCTTTGATAGCCGACCAGAGACAAAAAATAATCATTACAAAAAGTAATGATTCCCGACCGATTGATGCTAACAGCCGCTAATTGAATGTTCTCCAAAGTATGTCGGAATTGCTGCTCGTACTGCTGTTGATAGGTTAAATATCGGGTTTGAACCCGATATCGACTAAAAATGAACGCCACAATACCCACGACAACAAAGAAAACCGCATAAATGAACGTATATTTTTCACCAAATGCCACTCGAGAGAGATTAAATCGACTCTCTGGAAACTCAGAAATAATTGTCCATTTACCATTATTCGGTGCCAATACTTGTGCAAACGTATAAAAATTTTCGTGGTCTAATAGTTGCCCTTTATCTAAGGTGCTTAACTGGTCAAGTACACAAGATGGGATGTCATTTTTTGTATCGATGGCATAACTCACATCCCCACTGTCCGTTGGGTGAATAACAGCAACACCTTGTGGATTGAATAGATAAACGTGATTAATAAAGCTCGGCGCAACAGTAAACAATTTATTGATTAACTGTGTACCTTTATAATTAAGAATAATCACCCCGATCCGACGACCTTTGGTTGTAAATACAGGCGTTCCAACTCGGATAGTAGGATTTAAGGGCTTTTGAATTACCCCGCCCTCTACGTTCAGATCCATAGGCGAGATATATACCTGCCCTTTCGCTAACTGATTAGAATATTGCCAGTAATATCGATGTGCTTTGTTTTGCAGTTCTTTGGAGCCGACAATGGAAACATCGCCATTAATATTATTTACTCGAAGGCGCTCCCATCCGTCAATGTCCACATAACGTATCTGGTCATAGTTTTGGTTGTTTGTGCTCATCTGAATAAAGTATTGTTCGAGATCTTGCAGAGGCTCTGGGTGTCTAGAAACGATCTGACTAGACACATAAGAGAGATTTTTTGCATCAGCTGTCATGCGCGTCAGTGTTTCACCTAACACCTCTTCTATTAAATCGACGATGACTCTTTCATTATGTAGCGCATACTGCTCATCATTATCGATGCTAAGAATATAGTGAGTGCTCATCACGATGGCTAAAGCCAGATAAGCAGGCAATAACCACAACAGCAATTCCGTTGTAAAAACTCGTTTTCCTGGAAGAATGTTCTCGTTTTCCATAAGAATCGCTAATTACTTTTTATTAACAAGAATAACAATATAAACCAAGTTACAGCAAATCGTCTGTGCGTTTCATCGTACAAAAACAAAATGATACGTACAGACCCTAGTCATTTACACCATCAAAGCGCCCATCAATTTAATCGCATTCGGTTGATGATGGTCTCTGAGTGAGAGTAACCGACTCGCTAAAATATCAATCGCTTCTGCATTACATTCATCTTCTGACAATACAACTTCCGCCGCTTTAAGGCACGCCTCATCGTTTATGGCCACCTCTATCAACGTGGTGAGCGAAATGTCTACTTTATTGCTATTAAGTGCCGCAAGTTTAAGTGCCTGCTTTTTCACTCCAGAAGAGGGATCCATTAGGCATTTATTGATCACAAATGAAACGGCTTCTCTCTGGTTTTGTTTCACCTTGGACATATGAGCTTCCAAAGAGGTGAGGCTACAGAGGCGAACGTGTTCATTTTTATCTGTCAAAGCGTACAGCAGCAATGGAATCGCTTTGCTTGCAGGCATATTTGCCAACAAACTAATGGCAGATTGCTTGGTTAAGTCATCACCATGATAGACACTGTTCCCTGCGGCTCCTAACCCATTGTTGACTTCTTTACTCTCTGGGCGTGCCATTTTAATTCGTTTAAGCGACTGAAATATTTCTCTTAACTCATTAGGTTGTGCACCAAGAACCGAGTCAACAAGCCATTGCGCGCTTTCTTCGGAGTTTGATAACCCTAAAGATTTAAGTGCCAATATCTTATTTGATAACGAAGGCAACTTGGCTATTTTTCGACGATTCAGATCAAGCTTCTCTGCACTATCAAAGTTATCTTTGACCAACTGCGCATACTCTTCTAATTCAGAATCCAACCCTTCAACCATTTCGACAATGCGTTGCTGCTGCTCTGGTTCATCTTTATCTGGGGTAAGTTCTGACTCAATATTGGCTTGCTGAATAGCCCCCAATGTAGAGTTTGGTGTGTTCACAACATTGAGTGGCGTATCAATTTTTGCTTCGTATTGACTCAGCAATGACGCCAACTCTACTTCAGATTGCGTTTCTTCGAGAACATCAAGTTCATCGGGTGATTCGACTACCTCAACATCAATCGGATTCGCGTAGGCATCAACGCCAAATAGCGCGTTTTTGATTAACTGTTTACAAGCAGGGTATTCGGAACCGGCAAGCGCATCATAAGCAGCTTGTCTAATACTCACGTTGTATTGGCATTCTAGCGTTTGTTCATCTATCCGAGTGATATAGTTTTGTAACGCGGTCAATAACGACTTTTCGTAACCGTTTATTTTTGAGGCTTGACGAATCAATGCGGTTAAAGATGCTGTATCTGATTCGCTTGATCTCATTGCATTTTTGTACAGTTCGAGTAGCGTTTCTATTTGTGCATCGGTAAGCGTTGATACCAATAAAAGGTTGGTAATATTAAGCAGTGAATGCGAGGTCGAAACCACTAATAATTCTAACACTCTATAGGTATTTTCTTCTGTTAACGCACCAGAGTTACTTAGTAACTCAAACAAAAGCGGTCTAGTATTTATTTCAGCACGTTCGATATAGTTTATCAGTCTGTCTTGGTCTATATCTGACGCTAAGCTAAATTGAGTCAGGGCAATGGTTGCGGCTTTCTGAACGCTAAAATCACTATCTTGTAAACAGTTAACAATGTCCCAGAAATACTCGCTTGCTGCTTTTTGAGCAATGCCTTCTATCGAAAGCTTTCTTATCGCCGCGTCTTCCGAGCGTAGTTGCTTGAACAAAAAAACGGTGGCAATAGACTCTTCACTAAATGTCAGTGACTTGACTAATTTTCGTTTAGAAGCAGAAGAGGATGTTGAAAGTTGGTCAATAACCCAACTAACATCATGACGTACGATGCCTTGATACAGTTTTGACTCAAGCTCAGGCTCTGGATCTAAATCGAGTATTTGTTTAAATGTTGCTACAAACTCTGGTTTACTATATTTGGTTAAACTGGCTACCGCTTTTAGCTGAATGTCCCACCAGTCGTCCCAATCACTATTGCTTCCCCAGCTATCTTCCGCCGCGCGACCTTTAGCCAATTCGATAAACAATGCTTCTACTTTCGGGTTCTCAATCAAATTTTCTAAAGCATCTAATGCTGCGAGCCTTGCATCTGCTTCTGGGTGTAACGTGGCGACTTCGATTAATCGTATTTCGTCGCCAATCGATAATCTTGCAAGGGCTGTTGCACTGTCAACCACCACATCTGGATCTTCGTGATAAAGGTTATCGTTTAATACCGCTTCCACAAGCGGCAACGTGTCTGGCGTCAATGAGTTAGGGCTTAAGGCTCTTGCGCTATAACATCGTTGCGCTTCATCACCACTATTTAGCAACTCAACAAGCGTGCTAATTGGTGTACTATTTTTATTTTTTGGCATGTCGACGGTAGGACAATGTGTTTCAGTTACTTGCATCAGTGAATCCTTGCTGAACAGAGTAACCAACACAGTAAGCATTAAGCATGCCGGAACATTTTCCTCTTTTATTACAGCGAGTTAATACAAAGTAACCTCGATCAATTATTCGCGAGACGAAAAAATTTAACGTTTCGTTAAGAACCATCGATAAAAATTCAACGAAACGTTAAATTTCTGCCAATGAGATCTACATCTCAAACACAAGTATCCTATTGTAAACATTACGTTTTATTCTCATAAAAAAGTTGGCTCAAATTATGCTCATACAGCTGCGAAGATAATTAAAAATATTCGTAGTGATAATTTAATCATATACGGAACTAGCTGGAAGCTAAGGAGCATAACAATGAGAAAAATGCTAATCCTTGCTGCAACTATCAGTATCTCCTGTTCTGTATGGAGTCAAACCGATGAAACACAGTTTGGCCCTCTACCTGAACTCAAAATAGATACTGCAAAAGCAGAACTTGGAAAACGCCTATTCTTTGATAATCGATTGTCTGGTAATACCGCCCTCTCTTGCGCGTCTTGTCATGTGCCGGAAAATGGCTATGCACATCCAGATGCTCTCGGGCCTGCTTACACAGGCAGCAAAGGATTTAGAAACATCCCTACACTTATCAACACCGTCTACAAAAAATCTTGGTTTCATGATGGTCGAATTGGCACCAACCTAAATGATGTCACCCGTGAAAACATCACCGAAGATTGGTTGATGAATATGGATATGCGATTGATGCAAGAGCGTCTTAAGCAGGATCCCATCTATGTGGCAATGTTTAAAGAGGCTGGTTATGGTGAACCGTCAAATGGTTCGGTCCGTAAAGCCATTCCAGAGTATTTAAAAACTCTGACATCAAACCGTACCCCTTTTGATCAATCGAAACTTAGCACTTCAGCAAAATCAGGTTTTGAACTGTTTGCAGGAAGAGCAGGCTGCTCATCTTGTCACAATGGTCCATTATTTAGTGATGGTAAGCCTTACAACACTGGTGTACCTGAAAACCTCGATATCTTCCGAGACCCAATGCGTCACCAAACTTTTATTGCCTTCAATATGTTTATGGGTACCGAGAATTACATGAATCTGAAGCGTGATGTCGGCGCTTATGTGCAAACGCACAAAGTGGATGGCAGCGATATGGGGAAATTTATGACCCCTACATTACGCGAGCTGAAACAAACCGCACCATATATGCACAACGGTATGATAGCGACCCTCCAAGAGGTCGTCGCATTTTACAATCAGGGTGGTGGTGAGGATTCAAATAAGGACTCCCGCATCAAGCCTCTTAATCTGACTGATCAGGAACAGAAAGACCTAGTCGCGTTTTTGGAATCCCTTTCAAGCGAACCTTTAACAACCGGTGCGCACGTATGGAAAGCCAATGACTACGACTACAAGTTGATTTCTGACTGGCGCAATGTGAAAAATTAGGAGGACGAGATGAAAACACAATCAATCACCTTGTCTGCTCTAGCTTTAGTCGTGCTCATTATGACCGCACTTCCCGCTAGCGCAAATCAAGCAGCAGCGAAAGCTGATAAACAAGAAGCCACTAAGGCGGATGAAATAGCCGCTTCTCTTCCTCCTGTTACATTAGATGGGAAGCAGTATCCGGCATTGGCTCCGCTAGGAGCAGTACCAACACCAAAGGACAACCCGACAACCCCAGAGAAAGTAGCTTTAGGATATCAGCTTTTTTTTGATGGCCGTTTAGGGGGAGATACCTCAACACCCTGCTCAGCATGCCACAACCCCGCTCTTGGTTGGGATTTCCCTACTGACTTGTCATTAGGTTATCCGGGTACTGTTCACTGGAGAAACAGCCAAACCATCATCAACTCGGCCTATTACCAAAAGCTCTTCTGGGCAGGTTCCTCTAAGTCACTTGAAGGGCAAGCAAAAAGTGCCGCGAAAGGTGGAGTAGCAGGCAACGGAGAAGACGATTTAATGGAGGCCAGATTAGCGTTAGTACCTGAGTATGTAAAACAGTTTAATACCGTATTCGGTGATAACTATCCAAAGGTAAGTAACGCATGGAAAGCTGTGGCTGCATTCGAACGTACCTTGGTACAAACGGATACACCGTTAGACAATTATCTTCTAGGCGACAAAAATTCACTCTCTAAAATGCAGCTGAATGGTAAAGCACTATTTGAAGGTAAGGCGCAATGTATTGCTTGCCATAACGGTGCTCTCGCAACTGATCAGAAAAACTATAACGTTGGGGTCCCCACTAATCTTCGTTGGGAAAGTGATCCGTTGGCTCAAATCACATTCCGTTATGAACTCTATGCTAAAGGTTCTAACGAAAAAATGTACCGTGAGACGAAAGCCGATCCTGGTGTTTACTTTCGAGGTAAACGCAAAGAGATGAAAGGTAAGTTCCGTACACCAAGCATACGTTATACCAAATATAGCGCACCTTATATGCACAACGGTACGATTGCGACTTTGGCCGATGTAGTGGATTTTTATGACCGTGGGGGTGTAGCAAAAGATGGCCGAACGACTGACTTCCTTCAGACCAAGAGCCCACTCATTAAACCATTGGGTTTAACCAAGGAAGAAAAAGCCGAGCTCCTTGCATTTCTCGATGCATTCTCTGGTGACCGAATCACAATGGATTATCCGAAGATCCCTGAATATCAACCTCTATTCACAGAGAAAGAGTTGATGGAGGTGAAAAAATGAGTGTAATTAACAAAACTGACGCTCTGGGAAAGAATAACGAAAGCGCCAACGAGCATAACAAATGCATGATGTCTCGTCGTGAATTCTTAATCTATAGCGGTGCAACAGCAGGTACGGCAAGTGTTATGTCATTAACGCTGTTTCCCGGTACTGCTCAGGCTAAAAAAACACAAGCACGGGTTGTTGGTTACCCAAGGCAATTATTAGGCAAGCTTAGTGACCTTAAAAACAACAAACCAATCTATTTTAATTACCCGGACAATGGACCAAATTCTCAAGGTATTTTGGTCAAAATGGGGGTTCCTGCAGGTGGTGGTCTTGGGCCGAAACAGGACATCGTTGGTTTTTCTCTCATGTGTACCCATCAAGGTGGCCCACTAAATGGTCAATATAAAGTGGTAGGTGAACATAGAGTACTCGGCCAATGCCCTTTCCATCTATCAACTTTCGATATGCGTCGCCATGGCATTATTGTCTCAGGTCAAGCATACGAAAGCCTTCCACAGGTTCTACTTGAATTGGAAGGCGATGAAATCTACGCGGTAGGCATTATGGGTCTGTTATTTGGACGAACAGAAAATCTTATTGCGATGCAGGAGGCGTAATCATGACGACTAATTTTTATATCCCGGAAGATCACGCACCATTACCACCGAAAGACGCTGAAGTCATCACCACAGCTTGCGACTATTGTATTGTGGCATGTGGTTACAAGGTCTATCGCTGGCCATTGGAACAAATGAATGGCGGCATGAAAGCGGACGAAAATGCTTTCGGCATTAATTTTCCAAGTGCCCCTTTACAAGCTTGGGTCGCCCCGGCTCAACATAATGTTGTGATGCATGAAGGTAAGCCACATAACATTATTGTTGTTCCCGATAAAGACACCAAAGCCGTGAACAAAAATGGTGACTCTTCAATGCGCGGGGGTCTATTGGCTCAAAAGCTATATAACCCATCGACAGGAACACGTGACCGATTGACTCAGCCTCTCGTTCGTATCGGGGGGACCTTACAGCCTGTACCGTGGGACTTCGCACTCGATATTGCTGCGGAAGTAGGAAAACATGTCATTGATACTCATGGCTCAAATGCCTACGGTGTCAAAACATATTCTTATCAGTATATTGAGAATACCTATGCCATCACTAAGTATGCGCTAAGACATGTCAATACTGCTAATTTCACCTTCCATGACACACCATCGGATGTCACCTCTACCCCGGGTTTTCGTGATGCGGGTTTCGATAATTTTGGACCAAGTTACGATGATTGGGGTGCAGCCGATACGCTGATGATCTGTGGCACCGACCCTTACGAAACAAAAACCATTATTTTCACTCAGTACATTATGCCAGCCGTACAACGTGGCATGAAAACCGTGATACTAAATCCTCGTGAAACAGCAGGAATTGCTTGGCTGAAAAAACAGGGTGGCTTACACATTGACGTCAATCCTGGTTCGGACAACCTTGTTATTGGCGCTATTCTCCGAGTAATTTTGGAGAACGGTTGGGAAGATAGCGAGTGGATTCAGAACTGGGTAAACAACAAATGGGAATCGAGCTCTGGCTTTGGTCAAGGTACACGTAATACACCGTGGCAGTGGAGAACAACGTGGGGCAAATTTCAAACCGATGGCTTTGAAGGTTACAAAAAATGGAACCTTGAGCAGAAAGAATATGACCCAATATACGCAGCTGGCATGGCCGGTGTTGATGTAGATAAGATCTACAAAGCCGCAGAAATGCTCGCCAAACCAGTTAATGGAGTACGACCAAAGGCCTCTATCGGTATAGAAAAAGGCTTCTACTGGTCAAACAATACCGGTAATACCAACGCTATTTCTTCTCTGGCTACCGTTATTGGTACCGGTGGACGTGAAGGCAGAGTCATCGGTCGATTTGGTGGCCACCAACGTGGTGGACAATCCGGAGGTAAACTACCGCGAAATAAATCGCCTGAGAAAGTACCTGGCAGACGCCGTCGTGCTATCGATACCGACCGCTATACCTATTCTGGTCATACGCGCTTTGCACATGTTATTGGTACAACATGGATTCAAGCGATGTGTGGTAGCCAAGGACTTCAGAAGAAGTTTTGGGAGCTAACGGTCGCTAACCCGCATCAGGTTTACTCTCATGACAAACAAGAGATCATCGATACTCTGAAAAAAAGAGCCGATTCTGGTGGCATGGTGGTGATCAACCAAGATATCTATCTGCGTGACCCCATTGGTGCTAAATTTGCCGATATTGTATTTCCAGCCGCAACCTGGGGCGAAGTTGACTTTATGCGCGCCAATGGCGAACGCCGTCTTCGTCTTTATCAAAGGTTTGCAGATGCGCCTGGACATGCGAAACCAGATTGGTGGATCATATCTCAACTCGCCACACGAATGGGATATGACGGCTTTGATTGGAACAACTCAAACGACGTAGCAGAAGAAGCCTCTCGCTTTAGCCGAGGTAGTCGTAAAGATTTCCATATGATCAAAGTTGCCGCTCATGCAGAAGGGAAAACCTTACATGAGAAACTACGTGAATACGGAACAGACGGAATCCAAGGACCCGTTTTCTACAATTATGATACGAAAGAGCTTGTTGGTACAAAGCGACTGCATGATACCGAAATGTCGATGGAATCATTAGCAGAAAAGGGCTTAACCAATGGTCCACAAGGTGCGAATGTACTGAAAAAGCAATTAACTGCTTTCAACAGTCAAACCGGTAAAGTGAACCTACAGAAACACCCTTGGGATCTGTTTAGCGATTTCTATGCTTGGTTACAGCCAAAAGAAGAAGAGCTCTGGTTCTCTAACGGACGGATCAATGAGATCTGGCAGTCCGGCTTTGATGATGTAGAAAGACGTGCATATGTGATGCAACGTTGGCCTGAAAATTGGGTTGAAATTCATCCTGATGATGCAGCAAAGCGGGGTATTGAATCTGGTGATCAGGTGATGATGTATTCAAACCGAGTCGCTAACTTTAAAGACACGATTCTTGGTGTACATGGCGATGATTTCCAGTTTAGTAAATTGATGGAAAATGGTCATATTAAGCTGGATAAAGCCGCCGTAACCGCCGTCGCGATAGTAACCCCCGCCGTGAAGAAAGGGGTGTTATACGCCAATATGATTGACATGCGTCAGCCGTCAAATGCCTTGACGACACGAGTTGTCGACCAGATTAGTGGCAACTACAACTATAAGATGGGCGTCGCTAACATTAAGAAACTAGGCGAATCCAAATACAAGAGCGAGTTCCGTGCATTCTCATTCGCACCACGTAATATTGTGTAAGGCGATCGACACCAACAAGTCCGTGTCACTGTCTCCCTCTAAGAAAACGGGGGCGACAGTGAACGACTGGATACGATGAGTCGCAAATAATTAATTTCAACCTCCTTGCCTCTCTTCGTTCAAGGAATTCAATAAAAGGACGTATTTATGTTTAAAAGCAGTGCGCTATTGTGTGCAGGTTTACTATTTGGTTTTGCCTCTACGGCTGTTGTTGCCGGTGATATTGAAGCTGGAAAAGCAAAATCGGCAACCTGTTTAGCCTGTCATGGTGCGAACGGTATATCGGTCGTTGATCTTTATCCAAACCTTGCTGGACAAAAGAAAGCCTACTTGATGAAGCAGATTAAAGCGTTTAAGAGCGGGGATCGTAAAGACCCGACAATGACTGCGATGGTTGCTGCACTCAATGATGCGGATATAGAGAATCTAGCGGAATACTATTCCAGTATGAAATAACATCAAATGGCAGGAAGTGTTCGGTATGAGCACTTCCTGTTTTTTATTCAGAGCATTTTAATCTCACAGTTGGAGGGATTTCATTTAGATATAACCCATTTAAATATGGTAGCATTCCATCAGATAAGTCATATATTAAAAGAATTATGGATCAGCAATCAGAAGCACAAAGAAGACAATACTTTCGTCTTAGATACCCAAAGAGCGAACGACCAAGAGCAAAAATTCTTGATCGAGACTTTTTCATCTGTGAAATATCTGAGCAAGGAACACGTATTCTGTTTACTAATTCACATCCTGTCTCACGTGGTGTCATCATTAAGGGAACCATACGCTTTCATGATGGCGTCGAGATTCCTATTGAAGGACGTGTTTTAAGACTTGATGATAACGAATTAATTGCTAATCTTACAAAAGGTCCCGATCTAAAACGTATGACAGCAGAACAAATTTACCTTCGTAAAAAGTATCCTGGACTATTTTCTAAAACAAAAGATTTTTCTTTTGTAAGATAATCTTAGTTTCCTCGGTCTGCTGTAATAATTAAACTATTTAGATTACTTCCTGAGACCGCGAAATTGATCTTATATAGATGAATGACATGGCTGCAAAATTAATGTCATGCACTGTTCATCTATATCTAACCTTCAAGTCGCATAAATGAAACCTAGTATTCATAAAATCTCAGAAAGTTAACCCGTATTCTGAGGTGATTATGCAAGCAGTCCAGCAACTAACAAGCCCGTTTCGTCTCCCACGTAAAACCCCTTTTGGTCTGGGTGAGTCTCTTGCTGAGTGGGCCACAGGACTAAGTACATTAAACAAAATTTATGCTCAACGTCCTGTCGGTTGTAATACTCAAGAATTTTTACGTTTCGCGCTCGACGAGCTCGGTATTGATTACAAAGTGATGCGAGGTTCACTCAGTAATGTACCGTCATCTGGTGCTACCGTAGTCGTTGCAAACCATCCTTTAGGTTGCGTAGAAGGGGTTATATTAGCCGAGTTGCTACTCTCAATACGTACTGATGTTCAAGTTCTAGCTAATCAATACCTTAAAACCGTTCCCGAACTAGACGAACTATTTATAGGCGTCGATGTTTTTGAAACACAAGACGCAAAACGTTCCAATATGCGAGCACTTCGCTCGGCCAATAAGCATCTCGCCAATGGCGGATTATTGTTGATGTTTCCGGCTGGTGAAGTTTCCCAATTGGTTGATAGTAAAAAAGGTAAGCTTGAAGACAAAGAGTGGAGTCGTTCGGTTAGTTCACTTATACGGAAAAACAGAGCCGTTACTGTGCCCATGTTTATTAATGGCCAAAACTCCAAGCGTTTTTATATGGCTGGTAAAATCCATCCTTTGCTAAGAACATTGATGTTAGGTAGAGAACTTCTAAATAAAAAAGAAGAGGTCATCTCCATCGCAATAGGCGATGTTATCAAGTATAAAGAAGTGAATAACCTTGATGACAAAAAGTTAGTTAATTATCTCAGGCTAAACACTTACTTATTAAATAGAAACATCCAGTCTAAGATTGAAGCGGCACCTGACTTAAATGGCAGCATGCCTGTCGCCGATGCTTTACCTTACGAAGCGATTCAATTGGATTTAAATAATCTACCAGAAGAAGCACACCTGCTCACCAATAAGGAATTTGACGTTTATTGTACCAGAGCTCAAAACATTCCTAGCTTAATGCATGAAATAGGGCGACTACGTGAACTGAATTTTCGTCAAGTAGGAGAAGGTACTGGTTTAGATCTTGATCTGGATAAGTTTGATGAAAAATACCTCCAACTCTTTGTTTGGGACAGAGAACAGCGCCGGCTTGTTGGGGCATATCGCTTGGGCTTAGTTGATGAAGTCACTATCGATAAGGGCGTTGATGGGCTTTATTCCACAACGCTATTCCATTATGACCAACGATTTTTGGACAGAATGAATAACGGAAAGGCGATAGAAATGGGTCGATCTGTTATTGCTCAAGAATATCAAAGAAGCATGAGTGCACTTCTTCTTCTTTGGAAAGGTATTGCTACGTACGTTCAACGCAACCCTCAGTATACTCATTTGTTTGGACCCGTTAGCATAAGTAATGACTACAGCCATGAGACACGTCAGTTATTAGCAGAAACCATGACGCTGCATCATTATGATATCGAAAGCGCGAAATGCGTAAAGGCGTCTAACCCTCTGAAGAGTCAAGGCGCCTCTTGGAACACTAGTCTACTTACCGCGCTTGGCGATCTACAACTGCTGTCTAGAGTGATTGCCCGAATGGATACAGGCAAAGGCGTCCCCGTTTTACTGAGGCAGTACTTGGGTTTAAATGGTAAGTTGGTATGTTTTAATGTTGATCCCGCCTTCAACGATGCACTTGATGGGCTTATTGTGGTCGATCTGCGTAAAGTACCGAAGAAAACCTTAGGCCGTTATATGGGCTTTAAAGAAAGTGAACACTACTTATCTTCACATGGCGTAAACGTAGAGTAATCTAACCCCATTATTATTCTCACAAACCGGTAATGCTGTTCGCTTAAGGTTACCGACCCCTGTTACCTCCACTAAATCTACATCATCTCCACTAAATCTACGTCATCTCCACGAAAGTGGAGATCTAAACCCACCCAGGTTCCCGTTTTCACGGGAAAGACGAGGGATTTGAGTGCTAACCGAACAGCATTACACAAACGTGGGAATAGACTTATTCAACTATTATTATTTTCATTACCTATTTCTACTAATGCATGATTGAACTTGGTGTCATATTTTGTATGTTCATAATCTGAATCACTGAATCAGCATTATATTTAGTCAGAATTCGCGTTTTATAGGTACTGATCGTCTTCGCACTTAATGAGAGTAACTCTGAGATTTTCTGATTCGAATAGCCCTTCAACAAATAGTTATAGACAACCGATTCTCGCTTTGAGAGCGTCACCGTCTCTTTAGCCTGATTTAGGTCCTCTTTAAAGACCGAATAGCCTCTAGAAACGGCCAATATAGCGTCTTTGATTACATCTGTATTTTCCGATTTCGAAATGAAACCATTCGCACCAACCATTTTCGCGGTTTGGCTAACCATTGAATGATCATTATTGGAGATAAAGAGCACTTTGCCCAAGAATTCCCCTGCTTTAGCTCGTCGTACAAAGTCGAAGCTGCTCGATGTTTTTAATTCTGTATCGAGAATAATGAGGTCAATATCGTTTTCTCTGACGATCTGTATTCCACGTTGTGCATTATCCGAAATACACACGTTTGTCTACTGAAATGTTTTTTCAACCAAAGCAGTTAACGCTTCACAAACTAACGGGGAAGTACCCATAATCAAAATATTCTTCGAGTTCATATTATCATCTCTCTATTTTTAATCGTTTTGAGAAATCCATGCTCACTCATTTCCTATGGGAACAATGTACGGTATTTTTTTTGGAATGTCTGGAAGGTCATTCTTTCCAAAAAGGAAAGTCCGACAAAAGAAGAGGATAGAGAAAGACAAAAACTCGGTGTACAAATCGACGACTTTGTTTGTGAGCGTTCGGATCAAATAGAGATAATGGTTGAGGGTTTCGTTGCTAATTTTCCGGATTTAACGTATTTAAAAGTATCGTTTTCACCTGTTCGAAAAAATGATTGCCTCGATTTCCCACATACTCATATAGTGATAATTCAAGTATGACCGACTCTTTATACTCCCCAAAGGTATTTGGATTAACGATATGAACCTTGCTATTAATATTCTGCCTAAATTTATCAATCTGATAAGAAAATAAACCGATAGCACAAGGGGTTGATTCTGAATGACTCAACATAATATTATTTGCATAACCGATGTCTTCTATCTCTGTTAAATCTTTGCTGTTGAAAGGGATATTATGGCGAACAAGCTGTTCTTTGATTGGCATCTGATTTGAATTCCATCCAGGGACATGTTGTTTCAACACACGGTATTGAATACAATCTTCCCAACTCGTGACCTTATGGTCATTTGGTATGGCTAGATTATAACAGGATTCCAATATAATGGTTTGGTAACACAATTTTGAGCTATTTTCGAGCGATGGACCAACGGCGAAATCAACTTCCTTTAAAGCAATTTTATCCGGAGTATTACTGTTCCAACTGACAATATTGAACCTAATGTCAGGAAAATATCGGCTCAACTGAGAATAAAGCGCATTGCCAAACAGACTGAGATCAATCGGAAGTAAACTGATAACCACATGCCGATCAGTCTCAAACGCGTTTTCAATCGCTTCTTCGATGACGGCGTCAAGCCCAGCAAGTTTTATTTCAATCTTAGGCGCAAGCCATTCTGTAAATGCGGTTGGTTCAAGACCACTGGCATGACGAACAAATAGCGGGTCATTAAAACCGTCTCTCAGCTTGCTCAACATCTTGCTTACTGCACTATCGGTACGACCCAATTGCTTGGCAACTAAAGATAAGCTTCTATGTTTGTAAATTAATAGATAAACATGTAGTAGATTATAATCAATCTTCTTAACTGCATCTGACATTTCAACATTCTCTTTACCATTAACATTTATATAACGATGACTACAATTTATATAAACGCAGACATTATGCAATATCTAAAATATAGACTGTTCGTCAACTTGATGTAAAAAATGTTTCATTAATGACTTCGATCCGCCACTTTTTTCAAAATGTGATGAATGTGCCTTTGCCTTTCCATATTACATTAGTTGAATTACCCGCTTGTGAGATATAGTTAGAATAGTTTATATATCAGGGCATTTTCATGAATCAAGAACGCATTTTAAGCATCGTAACCGATGCCAATCTTTCTCCTAAACAAAAGACAAATCTATTAGCATTGGAAGCGGAAGGTAGCCTTGCCTATGTTCCTTTGTCGGCACAAGCACAGTTAGCACTTGATGAAGGTGTTCTCTGTGACATGTTTGAAGGCAATGCGCCATTTAAACCAAGATATGTCTTACCTGACTATGGCATGTTCCTTAAACAAGGTTCTCGTTATCTAGAACTCGAACCTGCATCGACTCTAGATGAAGCGCTTAATCTGCTAACGATCATCTATCATCATGTGCCATCTGTTACCTCGATTCCTGTCTATTTAGGTCAGCTCGATGATATATTACTGCCATATGTAAATGACTTATCAGAACAGCAAATTTATCAAAAGATTAAACTCTTTTGGATCATGCTAGATAGAACGTTACCTGATGCGTTTATGCACGCGAATATCGGTCCAACAGACAACATCATATGTAGAACCATTTTAAAGGTCGATGCCGAACTCAAGCAGATAGCGCCAAACCTCACCTTTATGCACGACCCTGCGATTACACCAGATAGCTTACTTCGCCAAGCTACCGCGAATATTTGTGAATGCAGCAAACCACATGTAGCTAACTATCCTATGCACGCTGATTTCTTCGGTGAAAAGCGGTTTGGCATCGTGAGTTGCTATAATTCGCTCCCCTTAGCTGGCGGTGCAAATACACTCGTACGAATGAATTTAAAAGAAGTCGCGGCTCGTTCTAAAGATAGAGAAGAATTTCTCTCTATTGTATTACCTGAATATTGTCAGGTTATGTTTGAGATCATTGAAGCTCGTAGTGCCTTTTTACACGAAAAGTCCAACTTCTTTGGCAGTTTTTTGGTCGAAGAGAAACTCATTGATGAAGATAGATTTGCACCAATGTTCGGTATCTTTGCGATGGCAGAAACGGTAAAAATCTTGCTGGACAAAGAAGGCATTAACGCAGAATACGGCCATGATGACATAGCGAATCAACTTAGCTATACGATCTCTGAGACCTTGGCTAAAATCGTTGAATCGACACCCGTAAAACATGGTTATCACGGACGAGCGCTTCTTCACGCTCAGGCAGGCATTAGCTTAGATACCGGAGCAACGCCTGCGACTCGAATTTCTTATGGCTTTGAACCCGACCCGATTACGCATATCAAAGCGACCGTCGGTCACCATAAGTTTTACCCTTCTGGTATTAGCGATATTCTCACTATAGATGAAACCGTAAAATCAAACCCTGAAGCTATGTACAATTTGTGTAAAGGTGCTCTAGAGCTAGGGATGCGAGAGTTTACTGCGAATGTATTTTCCAATGACCTGGTTCGAATTACCGGCTATATGGTTAAGATGTCAGATATCGCAAAATACAAACAACAAGGCTCTCGAACCAATACCACCTTCTTAGGTTCTGAAGCCGCCGACAACACTGAAATGCTGAATCGAAAACCGAGAGTGCTCAGTGCTGAAATGAACCCGATTTATCAAAAATAGTCTAAAACGTGAATATTGATATACAGCCTGCGAGCCAACTTCGCACCGCTAAGGTAAGTAAAATACTTACTTTTTCGTGTGTTGATGGCCCAGGTAATCGATTGGTGATATTTTTCCAAGGCTGCAACTTTAATTGCGCGTCATGCCATAATCCTCATTCTATTGCTCACTGTAATCATTGCGGTGAGTGTGTGGCTGAATGCCCGGATAACGCATTGACATTGAATGCACAGATCCAAGTAGTTTGGCATGCCGACAAATGCACTGGTTGCGATAAATGCATCGATATCTGCTCTTTTCAATCGTCTCCCAAAATTCGCGACTACAGTCTTAACGAATTATTGACGATCATTAAAGACAACCACCTATTTTTGAATGGCATTACTGTTTCTGGTGGAGAGGCAAGCTTACAACTTCCTTTCATCATTTCACTATTCAAAGCGATTAAAGCCGACCCTATACTTCAAAATCTCACCTGTTTTATGGATAGCAACGGCACTTTATCAGAACAAGGTTGGAATAAGATTTCACCTTACCTAGATGGTGCGATGATCGATCTAAAAGCGTGGGATAGCTCAGTGCACGAAGCGCTGGTCGGTAGAAATAATGCGGCTGTATTTCGGTCTATAGATCTGTTGTCCTCCGCAAATAAACTACATGAAGTACGCCTTTTAACTATCCCTAATCAGACGGATTATGTCTCAAACATTGACGTCTTAACCACCTATCTCAATCGGTTGCCAAACGACGTCATTATCCGCCTAAATGCATTTCAACATCATGGCGTGACTGGTGAAGCTTTGCATTGGAGTACCTGTGGTAAAGAAGAGATCGTTGCCTTCAAGCAACTTTTACAAAAATCCATCCCTCACCACATTATGATGCCACCTGCTTTTAATTAACTATTCTAGCCTCTGCATTAGTTTTGAGCATGAGATAGTTACCAATAAAAAGTAGGCGTAGAAAAAATATTTTAGAAGAATGTTTATTTAGGATTCAGGTTTACGAAATTGCCATTGTTACATTTAAGTATATTATTACTAATATCAAAAAAGACTTCCTAAGAAGCCCTTTTTATTTGTCCTCAATAAATAACATATCATCATGCTCTAAAAGCTCAATGTCACCATAGTCGACTAAATTTGTTAGCTCTCGTTTACTGTGCTCAATATGTTCTATCATGGCTTGTTTCGCTAAAACTGGATCTCGTTTCTGTAGCGCTGCAAAGATTTTCCTGTGCTCAGCAAGCCAATTTTCTTTCAATGGCGTGTCGTGTAAATACTTTTTATTGAGTTGTTGCCAAAGTGGGTTCTCGGTCCGAACAATATTCCATAACCGATTAGCGGTATCAATTAGCATACGGTTTTGTGTCGCTTCAGCTATACACAGATGGAATTCACGATCTAATGTTTCGAATTGTTTGCTGTCAGCAAATGAGTTTTCTTGACGTTGGATGATACTTCTAAGCTGACGCAACTCACTAAGTTTAATGTTTTTAGCGGCGAATTCGACAATACTAACCTCTAAAACAAAGCGAGATTGAAGAAGCTCAAATGGCCCTACATCATTGATGTTTGCCGTATCTTCTACTTTTATACGTTTCTCATTATCCGTATTTTCTTTGAAGAAAATACCCGCACCTTTTCTTACTTCAACCAAGTCTTTAAGTTCAAGCATTATGATAGCTTCGCGTATAGTAGCCCGACTTGTTTCGTATTGCTGACTCAAATCTCGTTCTGATGGTAGACGGTCACCTGCTTTAAAAAAACCAGAAAACAATTGCTTCTCTATTTGTAACCCAATTTCGTAGTATCGTCGTCTAATCAATTTTTCTTCTGTCATGCTAGGCTCATAAATTAAATTGTTGTACAAATATTAAAGTGATGATAATTGATCTAATTATCATCACTTTAATATTATCATACAATAGAAAATAAATCCTTCAATCATCAAGGCCTGATCTAACTGAACCCCCATTGATACGGGGGTCCGAGAAGAATTCATACCGTTTACATAATTAAACCAGCAAGCTCAGGTAACGTCATTGAAATCGCAGGAATGTAGGTCACTAACATTAAGACTAAGAATATGACTAAGAAAAATGGCAATAACGTTTTAATTACTGAATCTATACTGATACCGCTTATCTTACAGCCAGTGAAGAGAATTGGCCCAACAGGTGGCGTTATCGTTCCCAACGACAAATTAAACACCATCAAGATACCAAATTGAACTGGATGCATACCTAATCCCATACAGATAGGTAGGAAAATCGGCGTAAAAATCAGTACCGCTGGGGTTGGATCCATGAATGTTCCAATGAACAATAATACAACATTAATGATCAACAGAATTAATATTGGGTCACTCGTAAATGATAATAATGCATCCGCAATCATCCCAGGAATCTGAGTAAATGCCATAACCCAAGACATAATTGATGACGCCCCAATCATAAAGATCACGATCGATGCCATTTTTGCGGTATCTAAGAAGATAGTTGGCAGATCTTTAACTTTCAATTGTCGATAACTGAAGCCTAAAATCATCGAATAAACAACAGCAATAGCTGATGCTTCTGTAGCCGTAAATACGCCACCTAAAATTCCACCAATAACCACTACGATCAAAGACATACTTGGAATTGCGTCGATAGTTACCTTGACGCATTCATTCAAGGTCATCGAGTTCTTGCTTATATAACCTCTACGTTTGCCCATAATACCGGCGACTATCATTACTCCAAGTCCCCACAACAAGCCTGGAATATAGCCACCCATGAACAATGCTGAAACGGAAACACTACCAGCAACCGTTGCGTATACTATTAGTGCGTTACTTGGTGGTATCAACATACCGGTTGGCGCTGAAGCAATATTTACTGCCGTGCTAAATTTTGGGTCATAACCTTCTTGCTTCTGAATTGGGTTCATTATGCCACCGACAGCAGCACAAGACGCGACACCGGAACCACTAATAGAACCAAATAGCATATTGGATACGACGTTGGTTTGTGCCAATGGAGCAGAAAAGCAGCCGCTAACAATCTTGGAGAAGTTTATTAACCGTATGGCAATGCCACCGTTATTCATGATATTGCCGGCTAATATAAAGAATGGTATAGCAAGCAGAGCAAATGAATCTAACCCAACAAACATACGTTGTGCGGATGTTGTTAATGCACCATTGTAAGGCAGAATAACCGTCATTGCCGCGAACGACGAGATTCCAACACTAATGGCTATCGGAGCCCCTAGAACCAATAAAACCACAACCCCTATAAACATTACTAATGAGGCGGTAAATGCCATGTCCATTAGATATTACCTCGCTCTTCTGACGGCTCATTTTTCAAATCAATAAGTTCGTTAATAAAGGTTACTTCATGATAAAGGAAATAAAACAACATGATTGCACCTGATATAGGAATAGCAGCGTAAATGACACCCATTGGTATTTGTAACGCGGAATCCATCTGCCACATCTGACGTACTGAACTGCTATACCCGCCACTAACCATTACTGTATAAGCAAAAACAACGACGATTAATTCAATAATCATTTCAACAATAATGCGTAATTTTTTATTAAATTTATCTTTAATAAATGTGATGGCCATATGTTCTCTTAATCCAAACACATAAGCACCACCAAATAAAACCAACCAAATAAACAAATAACGAGATGCGACTTCACTAAACGCACTCGGATTGTCAAAAATATAACGAACAACTACTTGGTATGTAACTAATAGTGTCATTATCCCCATAATGGAAATTAGAAAGACTGAAAGGGCTTTGTCTATTCCGAACTTAACTTGTCTTAAGCCTAGAAAAAGGCCATTAAATTTATCATTTCGCATATAATTCTTATCCTGAAATGAAGTTATAAGGCCAGCGATTCTCTGACCTTATCTTCTATTAATTATTGCAACGCAACAATTTTTTTATACAACGCTTTTTGTTCTGCTGTTTTAATTAATTCTTGTTGGAGAGGGATACATGCTTCACGGAATGGCGTGATATCAACTTCATTGAACGTTGCACCTTTATCTTGTGCTGCTTTCTTTGAAACGCTGATTTGTTTTTGCCACAAGTCAAACTCTACTAGAGTGCTCTCTTTTGCTAGACTTTCAAACGCTGCACGATCTTTGTCTGACATTGAATCAAGAAAATCACTGCTTGCCACGACGAGGTCTGGAACCATCAAGTGACGGGTTGCAGAATAGTAAGGTGCAACTTCATATTGTTTTAGATCGAAGTAGGTAATTTCGCTGTTTTCCGCACCATCAAGCACACCTTGTTGAATGGCTGAATAAACTTCACCTTGGCCCATAGGTACACCTTTACCACCCATGCATGAAAGGGTTTTTATCATCGTATCAGATTGCATTACACGAATTTTTTTACCTTTCATGTCGGCAACGGTATTGATTGGTCCTTCTTTATTATACATGCTGCGCGCACCGCCAGTGTATGCCGCTATAACTTCAAAGCCCATAGGTGATGTTTCTTTGAATAACTCATCTAGAACACTAGAAGTGAATACTTTTTGCTGATGGTCATAGCCACTGTAAACATACGGTAGGCTGAGAATACCAAATTTGCTGTTGTAATTTTCTACAAGTGGATTAGCAACAACAGCCATTTGGATCGCACTATTTTGAACAAGCTCTAATGATGCACGCTGATCGCCAAGAAGTTCATTGGGAAAGATATTCAATGTATAGCGGCCATCTGTTGCTTTAGTGAATTTTTCACCAAAATCTGCAAGCGCTAAAAACTGTGGGTGTTTATCCGATTGGTTAAACGCGACTTTAATTTCTGATGCGGCATTGGCCACAGACGAAAGACCAAGTGCGCTGACTAAAGCGGTGGCGATGGTTAGTACTTTAAATTTGGACATTATTTACTCCGTTACTATTAGTAGGATAAAGTTTCATTTTTGATATGTTTACTATATTTATCGAATTTCGTTCATATCAACAAAATCCATGTCATCGAATGTGAGGTTCTCGCCTAGCATTCCCCACACAAAACTGTAATTTTGTGTTCCACAGCCTGAATGAATAGACCAACTAGGTGACAACACCATCTGGTGATTACGAACAACAATATGTCGTGTTTCTTTTGGCTCTCCCATGAGATGGAAAACGACTTGTTGGGGTTTTATATCGAAATAGAAATACGCTTCCATACGACGTTCATGGGTATGTGGTGGCATTGTATTCCATACACTTCCTGCCTTTAGTGCAGTAACACCCATAGATAATTGAGACGTAGGCAAAACATCAGGGTGAATGTATTGATTAATACATCGCTCGTTTGCATTCTCTTTATCGCCTAAATGAATCACTTTCGCTTCATTTTGGTGAATAATTCTGGAAGGATGAATATGATGAGATGGTGCACTGATGGCATACAATAAAGCAGGGGAGTCATTGTCAACAGAACCAAACACGACATTCTCATTGCCTTGTCCGAGATATAATGCATCCATATTCTCTAAAATGTATGTTTCATTCTTCGTCGTAATTTTAGCTTTACCACCAAGATTAATCATTCCGAACTCACGACGTTGTAGGAAGAAGTCAGTACCGAAATCTTTATTATTAATAAAGTCATCCAGAGCCAATTCATTACTCTTAGGTGATACTCCCATAACAACAATGCGGTCAATGTGGCTGTATACCGTCACAATGTCATTATCTTTAAACATTTTCTCAGTTAGCAATTCATCACGAAGACGAGTAGTGTCGTATAATTTGGCGTCTACAGGGTTGCTATTATAATTAATATGCATCTAATACTCTTTATTTACGTTAGTTACGTATCCATTAAAAATCTGTCGCATTAACTTAGTTCGCTAGTGAAGCATTTAAATCAAATTATCAAACCAACAATACTTAAAAATAATAACGACTCATTTAGTTCAAAGGACCGAAGATGGTATTTTTAAAATGGCTTTTTTTATTGCCATCGGCTTATCATTACTTGCACAAAGTGGACGATGTGCTTGGTTTGGATAAAAAATCACGAAATCGCCATCTTGAAGCTTAATAAATTGTTCGTTCTCGACATTATCAAAGAACATTACGTCATTCTCCAACTCAACCAATTTAAGTGCTTCTTCTGAAATGATGTTTGAATAGCCATATACTTCTTCGCCACTCAATAGAATTTGAATATCAATATATTGCTTGTGAATTTCAGATTTTCTTAGTGCTCGTGGCTCCGTTTCACCGTCTACAAGCATAACAAATACACCATCATCACCAATCATGTACTTACCAAGATCATTGTTTTCAGATAAAGCGATAGCTTCATTGATCCAATTAACAAATTTTTCAGACATGTATGGTACGAGATCTAATTTTTTTACATTTCCAAATAACATATATCCTCTCCCTTAAAGCGCCTATTACTCACCTATCCTTTTAGATAGTTGTAAACTGATTTAGCAACAGTGATACCGTTGGCTTCGCTCTGTAGTTTGTAAGCATTTTGTGGATCATTGGGGGCTTGTACGGATCCTGAACCAGCCATAGGTTTAACTGCACGAAGTTCCGTTACCATTTGCTGCATCATTACTGCAAACAATGGATTCCCTAGCTTTTCTGGATTAATGACAATGACAAGGCTGGCAAGTTTGCGCATCTTGTCAAAATCTCCGTACATACGAACAACATGGTTGCTAAAGTTAGCATTCATCAAAATACCGGTTAGCGCATCAATCGCTAGCGCAATGCCAGAACCTTTATGACCGCCAAATGTAAGTAGATTTTCCACTTGGTGTGGATCTGTTGTCATATTGCCGTCTTTATCGATGGCAAGGTTTTCACCAATTTGCTGGCCAGTCTCTTTTGCATGAAGCAACTTACCAAAGGCCGTCGCACTTGTAGCCATATCAACAATCATTGGGTGTGAATTTTCTACAGGGAAACCAAATGCAATTGGATTGGTCCCTAAGAAGCGTTCAGCTCCACCATAAGGGGCAACGCAGGTATCAGTTTGCGTCATCGAAATACCAATCAAACCCTTCGCTGTCGCCTGTTCCATGAAGTATGATAGTGCACCACAATGTGAACCATTCTTGACGCTGACAAAACCAAGACCGGTTTCTTCCGCTAGCTCAATAGCATGATTTGTTGCCGCAATAAGTGCCGAGTGTCCCATGCCATCATCAGAGTCAAACACGGCAACTGAAGGTGAAATTTGCTCAATGCTAAATGTAGGTTCTTTATTCAGGCCGCCTTCATTCAAGCGGTGACAATAATGTTCAATGCGCATGACACCATGTGAATGAACACCCGTTTTGTCAGCGTGTATTAACACATCAATGACTTCTTTTGTCGTTTCTTCGCTAAGGCCGGCTTCAACTAATTTTTTGAGAGATAGTTCGCGCAACTCTGTTTCATTTACTTGAATAGTAGACATCATATTTACCTTAAAAATTTATTACGCCTTTGACCAAAGATTTGTTTTCAACAACATCTTCTTTGTATGTATTCCCAAAGGTATGGAAATCGTAATCTCGATTTTTCATCATTGATTCAGAAATTTTTCCTTCTTCCATCAGTTCGATTACACGTTCAAAATCTTGACGTATTGCATTACGTGAGCTCATAAGTGTGGTTTCTTTCATATGAAAAGTAGGGTTATGAAATGCTAATTCACCCTTTGTGAAACCAATAAATACGAGCTTCCCACCGTTACGAATCAGGTTTACTGCATTTGTCATTGATTTGTCGTACCCAGTCGCATCGAATACGACATCAGCCAACTGACCATTAAATTGACTACGAATATCATCAACGTACGTTTCACTTAGCGCATTTAATGTAGCTGTTTGTAGTTTGTCTGCTGCCCAAGTTAGACGTTGTTCAGCGACATCAACAATAACGACGTTATGCCCTTCTGCTTTAGCGACTGCGGCTGCTGCAAGACCAATTGGGCCAGCACCGACAACAAGAACATTATTCCCCCCAGTCAACTGCGCACGACGAACTGCATGTGCACTGATAGCAAAACATTCAACCAGAGCTCCTTTACTGTTAGACACATTGTCAGGAAGAAGAACTAAGTTATCTTCAAGAACCGCTAGATATTCTGTAAAACCGCCATCCTGGTGGACACCGTATAGAGATACGTTTTCACAGCAATTGGTTTTACCTTCTTTGCAAGCTGGGCATACACCACATGGGATACAAGGAATAACAGAATAGCGCTTAGCCACTTCTGCTTTCGTCACTTTCTCACCGATTTTTTCAACAGTGCCACAAATTTCATGGCCTAATACACGCGGATATGAAAAGAAAGGCTGACGACCTGCGTAAGCATGGATATCGGTGCCGCAGATACCTACTGAATTGATTTTCAGAAGAACCTCATTGCTTTCGATCTCTGGTATTGGGCACTCAATATACTCAATTGAATTGGGTTCATTACAAATTAAAGTTTTCATCTTATTTCCTAATCCTTCACTAGTTTTTCAATCGTGATATTGATGCCCACGGTCTCAATATCATCAAACGCTTTTAGAACCTGCTCAATAAACTGTTTATTTTCAACACCGTGCTTACCAAAGACTTTTTCAATTGCCAATAATGATTTAGCTTGCTCACTTTTCTCAGGTACGTGAGACATAATTGATTTATATGTTTCTACCAATGGATCAGATAGTTCATTACCTTTATTAACCATATCAATCACATAATGCATCCAGCCTGCAATTAGCACGGGTTGGCATTTAGCGGGAATATGACGTTCTTGAAGTGTTAAATATGGGGCAAGCGCACGTTGAGGGAGTTTTTGAGAACCATCCATCGCGATTTGTTCGGTTTTGTGTTTGATGTTTGTGTTGCTGAAACGGGCAATGAGTAAATTGGCATATTCGTTGAGATCAACGTTTAGGTCGGGACTCAGTGATTTAGCTTGTTCATCGAGCATTAACTTCAATGTGACTGTTCGAAAATCAGAATCTTGCATACATTGATAAATAAATTCGTACCCAGCGAGTGACCCATTGTAAGCAAGAAATGAATGGCTACCGTTAAGCATACGAAGCTTCATTTCCTCATACGGTAGAACATCACCAACGAGCATCGCACCTGCTTTTTCCCATTGAGGTCGACCTGCTACAAAGTTATCTTCAACCACCCACTGACGGAAATCTTCACAAACGACGCCACAGGGATCTCGATAACCTGTTTGTTCTTCGATTACGTCAAATTGGTCATCGGTCATCGCCGGAACAATACGGTCAACCATTGTGCTAGGGAAAGTGACGTTTTCTTCAATCCAATCACTCAGTTCAGAATCAAGCTTCTTAGCAAAAGCAATAATGACACTCTTGGTCAAGTGGCCGTTTTCAGGAATATTGTCACATGACAAAACGCTAAAGGGAGCGAGGCTATTATCACGGCGAATTCGAAGAGCCTCGGTGACCAATCCAATAGCCGACATTGGTACGGTCGGATTGGCTAAATCATGAATGATTAATTGATTGGTTTCATCTAGCATTCCCGATTGCGGTGCAGCACAATAACCTTTTTCAGTTATCGTTAATGACACGATTTTAACTTGATCTTCAGTGAGCTTTAGAATTGCTTTTTCAATACCATCTACTGGTGTGTGGATCGATTCAGTAATAGTTCGAACAAGACGACTATGTGTATCTGTTGCAGACTTCTCAACGACGGTTAACAAATGATCTTGTGCTCGCAAACTGTCTGTTAACTCTGAGCCACCAAACATGTTAATTTCACAGATACCCCATTTACCTTCAGATTGGTCATTCGTTAAATCGTTATAAACGGCTTGATGCCCGCGGTGAAATGCACCAAAACCAATATGAACGATATTACTTTTAAGTACTGATCTATCGTAGCTTGTTGTTGATGAAAACTTACCGTTTTCTATTTTATTTTGATCTTCCATACAATCCTATCTTTACAGTCCGAGTGTCGCCTAACTTCAGAATTTGTTAGCGTTTCGTTGTTATTGAGAACACTACACTCAATTGGTTAACCTATCAATATTTTGGATGACCAATAATTCAATTTTATGACGAAGATCTAAAAAAAGAATAAAAATAAATAACAAAAATAAATGTAATTTTATTCTAATTACTTAAAAATCAAGTAATTAGAATGAGTTATTGATTTCGATCACTATTTGGTTTACCAATAAATCCACCTTTATTAAATCGCTTTGTGATTTAATAAAGGTGGATAAGAATCAAACTAACGTATCGAAATAGACACACAGGTATCATTATGATCGAAGAAAAAACACACATAAAAAGACCAGTTTTTGCTGAAATACTGAGCTTTGGTGAACCAATGTTCGAATTGAGCCAAGTTAACCTAAACAATAACGGTGAAGCGGACTTCTTAAGCGGCTTCGGTGGTGATGCATCTAACTTTGCTATCGCTGCTGCGCGACAAGGCGCAAACGTTGGTATGCTCACGCACATGGGAGATGATGAATTTGGAAAGAAATTTCTAAATTTGTGGGATAAAGAAAACGTTAATATTTCGACTGTTGTATCGAATTCCAATAGTCATACTGGCGTTTATTTCATTACGCATGATAAAGACGGGCATCATTTCTCATTCTTACGTAAAGGATCAGCAGCGAGTCTTATCACGCCATCACAATTGCCTGTAGAAGCCATTAAAAATGCAAAGCTTTTGCATATCACCGCGATTACACAGGCAATCAGTGATACCAGTTGTGACTCCACCTTCAAAGCAATAGAAATTGCATCTGAAAACAAAACCTTAATTTCCTACGACACCAACCTACGCTTAAAGCTATGGTCATTAAACCGTGCTCGCGCCATCATCAATGAAACGGCTTCACTGGTTGATATCTGCTTCCCCAGTATTGATGAGGCACAGCTTCTCACTGGTTTAGAGCACGAAGACGATATTATCGATTATTACCTCAAAATCGGGTCTAAAACGGTCGTTCTTAAAAAAGGCGCGCAGGGGGCAACGGTAGCCAATGAATCAATCCGCGTGTCACTACCACCATTCAAAACGAATCCGTTAGACGCAACCGCCGCAGGTGATTCATTTGCTGGCTCGTTCTGTACACATTTCGTTAATGGATATTCATTGGAAGAGTGTTTGAAATTTGCAAACGCCACCGCCTCTATCACCATTATGGGTTATGGTGCCGTCGCACCACTGCCAACACTTGAACAAGTTCTAGATCGCATTGAAAATGGACAATTAAAATGAATACTTTAGATTCACGTCTCTCTAAATTAAAAGTGATTCCAGTCATCGTAGTCGATGAAGCTGAAGACATCTTACCTATTGGTAAGGCTCTATCAGAAAATGGTTTACCAGTAGCTGAAATTACGTTCCGTACTGCGGCAGCGGCGGATGCCATTGTATTGCTGCGTAAAGAATACCCAAACATGTTGATTGGCGCTGGTACGATTTTAAATGAACAACAATTACTCGCAGCAAAAGAAGCGGGGGTGGACTTCGTTGTCTCTGCTGGTCTTAACCCAACAACAGTAAAAGCAGCTCACAAGCATAATGTCGCGATTATTGCGGGCGTTAATACACCATCACTGATAGAGCAAGCAATGGAGCTGGGCCTTACGACTGTTAAGTTTTTTCCCGCAGAAGCATCTGGTGGTATAAAAATGCTCAAAGCCATGCTTGCCCCGTACAACCAAATCAAAGTAATGCCAACTGGCGGTATTAATAAAGATAACATTCAAGCGTATCTTGATGTACCTAGTGTCCTTGCTTGTGGCGGTTCTTGGATGGTTGATCAATCACTAGTTAAGAATAAAGAGTGGGATAAAATGGCTACGTTGATTAGAGAAATTGTGGCACAACTCAAGTAATGTAAAAAGAAGCAAAATGACTCTCTTTTAAACAGAGGATAAAGGTTTGGTTTTCGAGCTTGACCTTTATTTAATAAGACATTTGAAAAATAGTATCCCATAACAACAAGGCATTGATCATAGTCTTTACGGATTAATAACACGCCCCACATCCTCAAAAGTTTAGGTATTTTATGCACAGATCATGAAATGCTTGCGCCTGGGGAGAAATCGTTCGGTCAATGAGTCTAAATAACCCTATTTGTCGTTTTAATGGCGGGTCGATAAGCGGTATCCAAACCAACCGTGTTTCATTTGTTGGAAACGCAAGTTTAGGTAGTGTCGTCACGCCGATTCCAAGCTCTAATACAGAAAAAAGAGACGTTATATTCTCGACGGAGTAGAGCGCGTTTTGACTCAATGTTCGTGCTGGTGTTGGGTCGAGGAGTGTGCAAGTTCCATTACGAATAAAAGGTTGATCTAGCAACATTTTCCATTCAATACCGGCGGTATGCTGAGCAATAGGATTATCACGCAAACAGACCACACCAATAGGATCAGAAATTAAAGGAGTAAAATGTATCTCTTTGTCATCAAGATGAGAGCAATTCCCCAACGCCAAATCCACGTCACCCGATAGCAATCGAGCTTCTATTGACGTTGAAAAAACACCTCTATTGAATGCGTTACTATTAAAAGCTATCTGCCATTTGGACCAAGGACAATTAACGATGTTCAAAAATCGTTGAATATTACGGCGGTTGGTGAGCTTAAACAAGTACAAGATAAAGCGTGGAAAGACGGTATTTATATAGACGATTTAGAGTGGGAGTTACTAAAGAAAAATGCGGCCGTCATTTTGGTTGAAAATAGCCAGCGTTCAATTCAAGGCGCGGGAGAAATCGTTTCGCTATTGAGAGCGCTCGTACGCAATAAGCTTACTGGTTTATTCGGGACTCTAAAACATAATACAAAGCGCCTGATGAGGTATCATCAGACGCTCTAATCTATATTGCCATTTAAATAACGTTAACGTAGTCAAACGTATAGAACGGAAGGGCTATCATTAGCAATGACCAAACCACTAAGATTACGTGAAGTACATCATTCTCAGAAAACCAAATTTTCTTTTGTTTCCAAAGAAGCTCACCAATACCTAGCTTCCAATATTTATCGAAGAAGTAGTAAGACGCATAAATTAGGGCCCAAGAAATCATACATAGCAAGTCATAGGTCGCACCAGTTTTAATATAACTCACGGTATTTATGAAGATAAAGGCAATGAAGCTTGGCAATGAAGCAAACATCATAAATTCAAACGTTATGACTGACTTAGTCGCTGTAAATGCTCCCCACAGAGTAATTACAGTGTAGCCGACGGTCATAATAGCCGCATACCATATAAAGATATCAAACCAAATTGATTCTGGTGGTATTGACGTGTACGCGATTGCTACCGTCATAGCGTTCATACTGACCTGTTGGAAGATAAGATATATGACTTCCCACCACGTCGTCCATGAACACTCTTCTCGGTGTTTCGCTTTCAATTCATAGCCAAAAGCCTGAAAACTTGTGCCAGCAATAATAGCACCAACCCCCCAAAGAATCATTGAAACTCCCCACCAAAAGCGGGACATTTGGGCATCTTGCATGACAAAGAACTGGACACCAACAAGTGTTACAATGACACCAAGTAAATACACCCAGAACGTAGATGAAGGCTGACTGATATCGAGCTCTTTACCAAGAAGATTGACTCGAACAAGCGGTTGTTCTTCACCCCAGTTCTCCTTCGTCAAGCTTGGGTGTTTGAGCTCATGGACTTTCTCAAAAATAGACATATTAGTTTCCTCTTTAAAAGGTTGAATCTCAACCTAATTAAACTATGCTTCGTGGTCAGGTATCAGCACGAGTTTGCCAACATGCTTACGACTCTGAAGTTCTTCTTGAGCTTCAACAATATCGGAAAGCGGGAACGCCTTTGAGAGAGCAGGTTTGATATCACCGTTCTCAATCGCTTTAATCAAACTAGGGAATACGGGTTCGTCCCAACCAGTACATCCAATTAGAGCAAGATCTCTTAGATACATAGTGCGAAAATCCAGCTCCACTAGTGGACCAGCAATAGCACCAGACGATGCATAGCGACCGCCGCGTTTCAGCATTTTCAGATTGTTCACGAAGTTGTCACCAGCAACGTTATCAATGATGATATCCACAGACATTTCACCCAGCACTTCCAATGCATTTTTGCCGAAGTCAATCACTTCATCAGCACCGTAAGAACGTACACGTTCGATCTTATCTTCACCTTCTGCAGCACCGATAACATAAGCACCGCGACGTTTGGCGAGTTGAACAACGGCAGAACCCACACCACCTGATGCCCCGGCCACATAAACGCGATCACCCGCTTTGACGCCTGAACGCTGTACCATATTTTCAGAAGTACCATAGGCGCATGGAATAGTGCCCAATTCAGCGTCGGTCCAGTCACATTCAACAGGAAAAACTTCGCTAGACGTAATCTTCACATATTGAGCAAAAGCACCGTCGAAATCAGAAGCCATCCAAATATTATCCGGGGAATCAAAACCTTCATGACGGATACATGCGCGGATAAGAACTCGTTTACCAACTAGATGTTGGTCAGCCTCATCTTTTGCTTCAACAACTAAGCCGGCGCAATCAGTGCCTTGAATGAACGGGAATGGTGTTTCTGCATTCCAACCACCGTCTTTTTCGTCTGCCGCATCGCCAATTTCATTTTCGTCGTCAGACAAAGTATTCGTACCTTGAGTCACCTTCTGAGAGTACCAACCAATTCGTGTGTTGATTTCCGTATTATTTACTCCAGCGGCAAGAACTTTAATAAGCACTTCACCCTTGCTTATTACTGGCATAGGAACGTCTTTATACTCCAGCATTTCATAGCCACCGTTACCCATAGTGACCACTGCTTTCATAGTTTTACCACCTTCCTTAAGGTCAAAACGGCTTTTGTCTTTATTGATATGAAGATTCACTTTCATTATTTTTCCTCTTTTTCTTATGTATGTTGATAGCCGTAGCCCAACGCTACGGCGTTACGGCGTTAAATACTTATTGTTTTTCTTTGATCTTCGCCATTTTGTAGTGCGTCTTCGACCTTCGCCATTTTGTGGAACTTTAGTGCTAAAATTGCACCAACTAAACCAATGACTGTAGTCGCGATGAAATATGCACGATAGCCGCCTTCGTTACCAAACGAGCTCCATAACATATTATTCATTTGCGGAATAAAGATATCTGGTAGGTAGCCGATCAAGCTAACACAACCGATTGCCGTGCCTGTTAAGGCTGCACTGATTTTTGCCTGACCCAATAATGACCAATAAGTACCACGGATAATGTAAGCAAACAGACCGGTTAGCAGAACTAGCCCGCTGATCACTGTCGTGTTTGCATGGCTAGAAATTAGGCCAAGTGCTAGTAAGCTTGCACTCCCCCCCAATAAGCCAAGACATACCGTAACCGCTTTACCAATTTTGTCCGCTAAGAAGCCGCCTAGAAAACCACCGACAGGACGCATCCATAGAACACCAACCATCACAGAACCGACAGCGACTGCGTCAAAACCAAGGTTTGCTTGAAGATGGCCGCCATAATAATATGTCGCCCAAAAAACTGAATAACCGCAGAAGAGAATCAAACCGTGGATGTATACGAACTTATTCTTAAGGATCTGGCTAACATCAGAAAGCTTAAAGCCTTCTTCTTTATCGCCTTCACTAGCGCGTTCATCGTCAGTTTTAACAAATATGGCGACTAGAATCGCGATGGCGACTAAAGCGAACACGTACATATAGATGATCGCAGTTAGCGCTGTAGCCTTGTCTGCTAGCTCTACGCTATCACCTAAAGTCGCAGAGAAAATAGCGAGTGCAATACTACCAAGAGCGGCTTCCACCAAACCACGGCCACCATCAAGGAAACCAAAGAATCGACCTTCGTCTTCGGGGGTTGATAACATTTTGACGAGCTTCATATGCGCAGACCAGAACGTCAGAACAGAAAAGATACCCCAAACAATAAATACACCAACGACACCACTAAACGATGGAACTTGAGCGAACCAAAAACCACCGGCTGCGGTACCAAGTAAAGAAACGACCAATAGACCTTTTGCAGAGAACTTATCACTCAATACACCGCTTGGAAAATAGCCTGCAATAAACACCATACCTAGTATTGAATAAATATTATTGAGATCGGCTATATTCATCTGAAACACTTCAAGAATGGTTTCTTGATATTGCGCTTTCAAATAAACCAAGGGGAAGACCGCTCCCGCAGCGAGTATTACTAGCGCGAACTGAAAGTACCGCGCCAAATTTGACTTATTCATGTTTCACCTTTATTTGATTAAATTAAATAGTGTCTAACCCCAACCTTCACACATTGTTAACGCGTAAAAAATATAGACTGTTTATTGTTATAATTCGTAATATTAAATAAAACCCACCTCCTACTTTATTAAGCGGAAATGGACGCCAATTAACTTTCACCAATTGACGCACTTATAATTAAAAGGGTGTAATGTTTTATTAGAATTGACTAAATACCGTTTCTACAGCAAATGCTCCTGGATCCTTTGTCCCAGATAAACTGTCACTATTTAGGTAAGAGGAACGCCCTGCTTTAGCACTAGTCATTGCAACTGTGGATTCAGCCCCCACTTTTGCCGCTTCAATTGATGCAGTAAAACCATTCTCTACCCAAGCTTCTAGCGCAGGATGTAACGCATCAATCATGGTACGGTCACCGGGTTTCGCGCCACCATAAGCCATCATTTGATCTAAACCTGCTTGCAGTGCTTTTGGAAGTGAACCATTCAGTTCAAAATCACGACCTGCTGCGGTAAACATGATTGAAAGCAATACACCTGAAGATCCACCCATGACGGACGTTAGACAATCTGCAATCGTCGTTAATAGCTTTGATTTGTCTTGTAGAGGCAGCGCATTCGCTTTAAGTTGAGCAAGGACTTTACGTGCTCCTGCAGAAAAAGTAGAGCCTGTATCACCATCACCTACGATTGAATCTAGATGGTTTAACTCTGCTTCAATGTCGATGATAGATTGACAAACTTTGCGCAATACTAATGCCGTTTCTTCATCATGAGAGGGCTCAAATGCCTTCTTCACAATCAGATTTTCACACTTGGTTACTGGCACTGTACGACGAGCAATAGCACCCGGCCATGCACCCGTTTCAACTTCTGCAGTTAATGCTTTGGTAATCTCATCATTCAATTGAATCGTGGAGATAGAGAAGCCTTTCATGTCGATAGCCGTCATTAGCGAGCCGCTAACGATGAAGCTCGCTTGTTGACCAAGCTCTGACTCCATCACCTCTTTAGCCACGATGTTCATCTCGATTGGAGATAGGCCACCTAAGTTGTTTAGAAGAATTGCGTTGTCGGTCGTTGGTTTCGCTTCAACAAGCTTGCTTACCATAGTTGATACAAGATCTTTCGCTTTTGGTAAGTCGATGGTTGCAATACCTGCTTCGCCGTGAATACCTAAGCCAAGTTCGGCTTTGCCTTGGGCGATTCTGTCATTGCTTTCACCAGGTAATGAACAGCTTGTTAGCGCCACACCGATAGAGGCGGTTTTATTATGTGCATCAACGGCGGCTTGTTTCACTTCTTCGAGAGATCCACCGTTTTCGGCAACATAGCCTGCCACTTTCTGCACGAACAGCGTACCTGCAATACCACGTGGTTGAGGGTTCTCTGGGATGGAGATGTCATCACCAACAACAATCAGATCAACCTTACATCCCATTTCTTTTGCTTTTTCTACTGCAAGGCCGAAGTTAAGGCGGTCACCTGTGTAGTTTTTGATGATCACGAGACAACCAGCATCACCCGTTACATGGAGAATGGCACTAAGCACTGCATCCACACTTGGTGCAGCAAATAGGTCACCACATACTGCGGCAGTCAACATGCCTTTGCCTACAAAGCCTGCATGTGCTGGCTCATGACCTGAGCCTCCACCACAAATAATGGCGACTTTCTCTTTATTCCAATCAATACGCGCAACGACTTTAATATCGTTGTCAAAATCTAATAGCGCTAGATTTTCTTTTTGCGTTGTATATAAAGTGCCATGGATAGAATCCATAACAAACGACTCTTTTGAGTTTAAAATAAGATCTGACATGTATTTTCCTTAGTCCAACATTTTAAATGAAGGGTTATTTACCAAGTTGATGTGCCGTTAGAATCGCTGAGTAAACCGCATCTGCTGTTACAGGGAATGGCATATTATGTATGGTTTCACCCTCAGCTGTTGCCCCTTCTGCTACTTCACGTAGTTTGTCTTGGTTTAGCTCCTTCACCCCCATTTCAAATAGGTTTGTTGGCAAGCCAACTGAACGACAGAAACTAAGGACGGTATTGATCTCTTCCAATGGTGCGTTCTCTAGAACGAGTTGAACTAGCGTGCCAAATGCTACTTTTTCACCATGGTATAGGTGGTGACACTCCTCTAGCTTCGTTAAGCCATTATGGATTGCGTGTGCAGCGGCTAGACCACTACTTTCGAAACCAATGCCACTTAAATATGTGTTTGCTTCAATAATGTTCTCTACCGCTTTAGTGCTCACACCGTTCTCTGCAGCGACTTTTGCTTTTAGACCATCTTCAAGCAGCGTTTCATAACATAGTTTTGCTAGAGCTTGAGCAGAGCGAGTTGGGGCGCCGCCAGCCATTGTTGGTTTACCAGACGTCATGTTTGCGCGCGCTTCGAAGTACGTAGAGAGTGCATCACCCATACCAGAAACAAGTAGGCGAACAGGGGCTTTTGCGATAACGGCTGTATCCATCACTACCATATTTGGGTTTTGTGGGAATAGTAGGTACTCACTAAATTCACCTTCAGGTGTGTAGATCACCGCGAGTGCGCTGGTTGGGGCGTCAGTAGAGGCGATAGTAGGCACCACGACTACTGGTACTTTCGCGTAGTATGCCACTGCCTTAGCGGTGTCTAATGTTTTGCCACCACCGATACCGACGATTACGTCGTTCTTCTGAGCTGAAGCGATATTGATAATACGGTCGATTTCTTGACGTGAGCACTCACCGTTGAACACGTCCATAGCAAGTGACATTTCTTCTTTCTGGAAGCTCGTTTTTACCGTATGGCCAACGAGACCTGTAACAAATTCGTCAGCGATAGCCAATGGGTTTTCACCTAGGGCTTTCACGTAGCCAGCGATTGAGCTCAGTACGTTCTCACCTTGTACGTATTTGCTTGGGCTAATAATAATCTTATCCATGGACCTTAAACCTTCTGTTTTTCAAAGTTAGGTTCATCCTATTATTGAGCACTATATTTCAGAAGAAATTAACGAGTATTAAAGGTCTAATTTTGATGTTCACATCAAATAAAGCGATATACATCTGCCATGACGAATAAAAACATCAACT
The DNA here is from genome assembly GCF_042465995.1 of Vibrio frigidus. Classification (NCBI taxonomy): domain Bacteria; kingdom Pseudomonadati; phylum Pseudomonadota; class Gammaproteobacteria; order Vibrionales; family Vibrionaceae; genus Vibrio; species Vibrio frigidus. The sequence goes on from NZ_JBCDMC010000003.1 coordinate 321,688, forward strand.
GGGTCACACTTACGAATCGAGAACCTTAAAATCGTTTCATTATGTAACGATCGCCAACCTTCATATGTTTCATTTTGTAACGTTAAATTTTAATCATTATCAATAAAATCAATAAGTTAAAATTTAAATAGTTATATTTTCCAGACATAAAAACGTCAAACTTAAATATCGCAACAAGCAACCAATTGGAAGCGGTGTACTTGTAGCTTCCGACGAATCAAGCAAGTCGCCATGTCTTTAGGAAGAAAAAAGCGCAGTACAGGACCTAGCCATTGATGCTATTAAGCTAAAACCCTTTGAGAAAATGAATTGATAGTTAAAATTAGGGCACATGATAGTCAATGTAGACACGCGGAAGAATCACTGAGATATAGGGAGGCAGCGCTTACGGCACAGGGAAGCTGGCATTTACCAAAGCATGTACTCAACAATAATGTATTTGAAATATTTCCATAAAAATTTATAAATGTGATTAGCTCACACTATCAATTATGGTTTGTACGGTTACAATAACTTTTTTATCCCTCTTTTATGGCCTTAACTTGAATGCTTTCTATCGAAGATAGTAAAACTCGCTGGGAATTTTTCCAAAAGCATCAGTGGGTATCACTTGAGTTCTCACATTCCCCTATATTTCAATCTTGGCAACGCTGCGTAAAACAGATCAGTCCATATGATTGGTCAAGGCCGCATATTGCCTCTGGTTACACCCTAGCTTCATTGATACGACGTACTGAACGAATCATCAACTGTGCTACCACACTCACTGAAGACACGTACGACTTGCTGCATGATGAGAAACTACTGTTGATTATGACGGATGACAATGGTTGTGTGATGTTCATTATCGGCCACCATGAATTAGAATCTGAGATGGAGGCTTTAGGTATCAAAGCAGGCTGTTTTATGAGTGAGGATAAAATTGGCACCAACGCCGTCAGCCTTTCTATAGATACCAATATGCCCAGCGAGGTGTTTGCTGCCGAACATTTTAAACGTGACCTCCATAATTTCTCCACCGCCGCCGCCCCGATTATTGATACCTATGGCAAGCTACGTGGCACTATCTTGCTCGTTAAGAAAGTCGAGGACTACCATAAATATGATCTTGTTATCGCTTCCTCTTGTGCCAAAGAGATCAGCCTTCAACTTCATGTTCAAAGTGAGCAAGAGAATATGAACCGTCTCCAGTCAGCTTATATTGCCACCTTGGAATACATGGATGATGGCATCATCTCCTGGAATGGGGATAACCAACTATCTCTTATAAGCCATCAAGCGGAAAAGCTGTTAAAGGTAAATAGTAACGACCTGCTAGACAGCGACATATTCAACACTATCCGTTTTGCTCCTAATGTTGAAAACAGCATTAAACAAGGCAAGATGATTCATCGTAAGCAAACTACCTTTGAGGTCGATGGTGAGTTTATTGAAGCAGTGATTACCTACAGCTGCTTAGCTGATGGCACTAACCTGCTCTTTATCCATCCAATCGATACGATCCGCGAACAACCTCAACAACCAATCACTGATAGTGTTAAGTACACCTTCGATAGCTTGCCGTTTATCTCACGTGAGATGAAGCATGTAGTAACAGTTGGTCGCCGCGCAATTGAATCTCAAGCACCTATCTTGATCACTGGCGAAAAAGGGGTTGGCAAAACCAAGTTAGCAATGGCAATTCACAATGAGAGTGAGTATCGAGATGGACCTTTTATTACTCTCAACTGTCGCTCAACCGACCCTGAGCAGTTACTTCGCGAGGTTCTCGGTTTTGATGGGAGACAAGGAGAACAGGGAGAACTGTCCAAGTTTGAACTGGCACATAATGGCACTCTCTACTTAGAGAATATCGAATATCTTGTTACCGACCTGCAAACTACAATCCTTAATCTATTGAAAGCTGGCAGTATCCGTCGGAGTGATAGCCATCGCCTAATCCCAGTCAGTTTTCAACTCATCACCAGCACCACAGTAAACATTAGTGAATCTGTATCTCAAGGTTCTTTTAGCCGTCAACTCTATTATGAAATCTCTACAAACGAATTACATATTCCGCCCATAAGAAAGCGCAAAGAAGACATAGAACATATGATCTTTAAAATAGTTAATCGTTATGAGAAACGCAATAATGTAACTATTACACTAAAAAAAACGGTTATCGATATGCTGCTCAACTTCCATTGGGAGGGAAACAACTCTCAACTAAAAAATGTCATCGGACGTATGTTATTAAACCGCGGCTCAAACTTGGTTAAACTTGAAGATGTTCCAGACGAAATTAGGCGTCACTTTAAACGAAAATCAAACACAGCATCGACCGTAATACCCCTAGAAGAGTTAGAAAAACAGGCGATCATTCAATCATGGACATTACTTAACGGTCACACGCAAGATATGGCTAACGCACTCAATATTAGTCGTACGACACTATGGCGAAAAATTAAAAAGTATGAGTTAACCGATATGATGAACACTAATCTAAATTAACTGCCCATCACCGCTTGGCGCAATGCCTTGATTAAAATGAGAGACGATGTTGCTCCGGGATCTTGGAAACCGATACTGCGTTCACCTAAGTAACTTGCACGGCCTTTCTTAGCTTGCATTTCAATTGTTGCAACAACACTTTTTTCTGCTATTTCAACCATCTCATCGAACAAACGTTCAACCGAAACATCGCTATCTAATTGTGGCACAATCGAGTTAAGGACCGGTAACCAGACATCACACATAGTCTTGTCCCCCTGCTCCGCTTTACCACGAGAGATAACACCATCAACACCACACCTCAGTGAGCGAATAAGCTCTTCAAACGAAAGTTGTTCACGGTTACCGATCGCCGTTGATGTGAGAATAAATAAAGTACCGTAAAGAGGTCCACTTGCGCCGCCAACACTTGAAAGAAGTGTCATACCTGTGTTTTTCAAAATAGTTGAGATATTTTGCTTCTCAACGCTTGGTAATTTTTCAATCACTTTTTTGAAACCACGGTTCATATTCCAACCGTGGTCAGCGTCACCGATGTCTCGGTCAAGGTCAGTTAGGAAATCTTGATTTTCATCGAATGCCGTTGCACATAGTTCAAGCCAATGAATGATTTGTTGTTTTTCAATTTGCATCGTTCTCTACTTCCTTGTTAGGAACCTTGATTACCATTTTATAGCCGCTGTATCGACTGGAGCATCAAATAGCTCTACCATCTCTTTATCAACTTTTAGAAGCGTAATAGACACCCCTTCCATATTTAGGGAAGTACAGTAGTTCCCTACCATGTTGCGCACGATATGGAAATGCTCTTTCTCACAAATTTCCGCGAGACGACGGTATACGCTGTATAACTCAGAAATGGGTGTACCACCAAGACCATTTATAATTGCGATATAGTCTTGATCTTTTTCAAACTTTTCGATTGAAGACTCAACCTCGTCCCATTCACCTTCTTTACGGTTCCAAATGCGCAGAGTACGGCTGTATTCCTCGTTCTCTCTAAGTTCGACGAACATCTTGTCTACCAATTCGTCAGCGTTTGTGTATGTGATACGTTCAATACCTGGTTCACCATGGATACCGATACCGAACTCAACTTCGTTATCCGCAAGTTCAAATGATGGTTTACTCGCGGCTGGTACCACACATGCGTTGAGAGCCACGGCGAGGGAACGGCAGTTGTTGTTGACCCGACAACCTAGCGCTTCACATTGCTCTAGTGAGTAGCCTTTATCTGCTGCTGCACCAACAATTTTTTCGACCAGCACAGTGCCTGCAACACCACGGCGACCTGAAGTATATAAACTACCCATAACAGCGACATCATCATCAATAAGCACTGAACCTACTTTTATACCATCCGCATGAAGTAGCTCAACAGCAATTCCGAAGTTTAGTACATCACCTGTGTAGTTTTTGATTAAAAATAATACGCCTTCGCCTGAATTTACTTGGTTAGCACACTCATACATTTGGTCAATAGTTGGACGGATGAAAATTTCACCAGGACAAGCCCCTGTCAACATACCTTTGCCCACAAAACCCACGTGTAGAGGCTCGTGACCACTCGCACCGCCAGATACTAATGCGACTTGACCAAGCGATTTCTCATGCCATACATAGCGAGGTTCGTAATTCACTTTAAGCTCTGGGCGAGATGCTACAAGGCCAGTGAGCTGATCTTGTACGACATTTTCAACGTTATTTATTAGTTTTTTCATTGTTCTGTCCCGCTAATTTTTTTGGATTCCAAAGCATGCTCCAAATTTGGTCGATTTGGATACGAATCTTGCCTATTAGCATGGTAGTTCTCTTTTAGTAAAACAGCAGCCAAAGACTTTAGCCTATACTGAATGTATTTTACTGTATCACTAACCCTTAAACACTTAGTTTTCTTGGTTATTGTGTTAATGCTCTCTTAACTGCTCTATCAAGAGCTTCAATCACGTCATCCCATATTCACTTGCTGTTTTAACTACGCTCCTACACTGCATCTGATATAAAAAAACCTCCACTAAGTCAAACTCAATGGAGGTTAAAAAAACAATCAATCTGTATTACTAACTGACAAACCGCTGTCTAGCTTGCTACTTAATTATTCAACTGTGACCGCTTTTGCTAGGTTACGAGGTTGGTCAACATCGGTGCCTTTAATAAGCGCGATATGATAAGACAGTAACTGCATAGGTACCGTATAAAATATTGGGGCAACAATTTCATTTACGTGTGGCAGAGTCACGATTTTCATGCCTTCAACGGCTTCAAAACCCGCTTTCTCGTCAGCAAACACATACAACAAACCACCACGAGCACGCACTTCTTCAACGTTCGACTTAAGCTTTTCAAGAAGATCATTATTAGGTGCGACAACAACGACAGGCATGTCCGCGTCAATAAGTGCTAACGGTCCATGTTTAAGTTCACCAGCTGCATATGCCTCTGCATGGATGTAAGAGATCTCTTTTAGTTTAAGCGCCGCCTCCATCGCGATGGGATAAAACTCACCACGCCCTAAGAATAGAGTGTGTTGCTTGTCTGCAAAATCGACGGCCAATGCTTCAATCTCTTTGTCGTACGCAAGCGCTGCTTCGATCTGAACAGGTAATGCATGAATAGCCTGAACGATTTCTTTCTCTTTTTCTGCATCAATTTGCTTGTTCTGCTTACCAATCGCGGTCACAAGCATGAGCATGGCAGCAAGCTGAGTCGTAAATGCCTTCGTCGATGCAACACCGATTTCTGTACCCGCACGAGTCATAAAGGCAAAGTCAGATTCGCGAACCAAAGAAGAACCCGATACGTTACAAATAGTCATTGCCGCCATGTATCCCTTCTCTTTAGCAAGGCGAAGTGCCGCCAAGGTATCGGCTGTTTCACCCGATTGAGAAAGCGTAATCAATAGACTATTAGGACGAACGACAAACTTACGGTAGCGAAATTCAGAGGCAATCTCAACATCACAACTGACACCCGCTAGACCTTCAAACCAATATCTTGCGGCCATACCAGAGTTGTATGATGTTCCACATGCAATAATCTGAACATGCTCAACTTTAGATAGAATCTCTAACGCATTGACACCGATACTTTCAATAATGACCGAATCTTGCGTAATACGTCCTTCCATTGTGCTTTTTAATGCGGTTGGCTGTTCAAAGATCTCTTTCTGCATAAAGTGACGGTATTGACCTTTATCACCAGCGTCATGCTCTGCATTAGACTCTATAACCTCACGTTCGACCGCATCACCATTCGCATCGATAACACGCACATCACGGCGAGTAATTTCGGCGACATCTCCTTCTTCAAGGTACATGAATCGACGAGTAACACTTAAAAGTGCTAATTGGTCAGAGGCAAGGAAGTTTTCTCCAATACCTAAACCAATGACAATTGGGCTGCCTGAACGAGCGACAACCAAACGCTCAGGGTCGTTACGATCAACAATGACCGTACCGTAAGCGCCATCTAACTGAGCAGCCGTTTTATGTAGAGCTTCAACCAAAGTGTCAGAACTACGACGCTCCCATTCAACAAGGTGAGCGATGACTTCTGTATCCGTTTGAGACTCGAAAATGTATCCACGTTGTTTCAGCATGTGACGCAATGGTTCGTGGTTTTCGATAATACCGTTGTGAACAACGGTGATGTCACCGGAAATATGGGGATGTGCGTTGATTTCAGAAGGTTCGCCGTGGGTTGCCCATCTTGTATGGGCAATACCGGTACCACCTAATACATCTTGTTGCGCCACAGCATCAGCAAGCTCTTGCACTTTACCTAAACGACGAACACGTGTGAGTTTCTGATCCGCATCAACCACTGCAACACCCGCAGAATCGTAGCCTCTATATTCTAACCGGCGTAAGCCCTCTACCAAAATTTCAACAACATCGCGTTGTGCTACTGCACCAACTATTCCACACATGTAATTTCTCCAAATTTCAAATAATTTGTACTTTGCGAACCTGTCATTCGTTCACAATAATATTAGGATGCGCGAACGACTCGCACACCTTTAGATTCGATTGTTAGTTTCTGTTGATCGCTTAAATTCTCATCCGTAACCAAAACATCTACGCTTTGCCACGCGAGTTCCAGATTGGGAATTTTCCTACCAATTTTTTCGGATTCAATCATAACAATGACTTCTCTAGACACATCCGCCATAACTTGGCTCAATCCTATCAACTCATTAAATGTAGTGGTTCCACGCAATAAGTCGACACCATCAGCACCAATAAAAAGTTGGTCAAAGTCGTAAGACCGCAATACCGACTCAGCTACTTGTCCCTGAAAGGATTCTGATCTGATATCCCATGTGCCACCAGTCATAAGAAGGGTTGGTTCGTTTTCTAGCGCATTCAAGGCGTTGGCGACATGCAATGAATTCGTCATCACTACTAGGCCTTGTTTGTAATTTAATTCCGGAATAAGGGCACCAGTAGTACTGCCACTATCGATCACAATGCGATTATGGTCCTTAATTAGCTGAGCAGCCAACTTCGCAAGTTTTATCTTTCGATCCGAAACTTTATCGATATTTTCATCATTAACGACCTCTTTAGGAATGGCGATAGCACCACCGTATCTCCTTAGGAGAAGGCCATTGGTTTCCAACGAAGCCAGATCTTTTCGAATGGTGACTTCAGAGGTATCAAATTTCTGTGAAAGCGCTTCTACACTGACCTCACCCAACTCTGAAACGATCTTCGCTATCGTGTGCCGTCTTAATTGTGTATTTCTTTTTGTCATAGACTGAAACTTATATATTACGAAACGAAAGTATTATATTTCAATTGAAACTTATTTGTCTATTTATTTCGAGCTAAAAATTAAACATTTTGAGCGTAAACTTTGTCCTAGAACAACTCTAGACAGTGATCTTGATCAGATTTTTTGTTAGAATTCGCGCCCTAAAGAAATTTAATTACAAAAAAAACCGTTATTTTTTTGCAACTTTTCGTCTTTAACATAGAGAATGCAAAAAAATAGTGATTTGAGCCATAGCAGGCTGCCGCAATACGGCTACACTATATGAAAGATTTTACGCTCGTTTAGATAGCAGAATTGATTGATGTAAATAGCAGCAAAAATGTTGTCATTTTCTTTCTTATGTTCTTCTAAACAACAACCAAACTTTAAAATGTAAACATACTTACCGGAGAGTATCTTCCATGAAAAAGACCAAAATCGTATGTACGATTGGCCCTAAGACTGAATCTGTAGAAAAATTAACTCAACTTGTTGATGCTGGCATGAATGTAATGCGCCTTAATTTCTCTCATGGTGATTTCGAAGAGCATGGCACACGTATCAAAAACTTCCGTTCTGTGATGGAAACTAAAGGTAAGCAACTTGCTATCCTTCTTGATACTAAAGGCCCAGAAATCCGTACTATCAAACTAGAAAACGGCAATGACGTTGATCTAGTCGCTGGTCAAGAATTCACTTTCACAACTGACATTACAGTTGTTGGTAACAAAGACATCGTTGCTGTAACTTACGCGGGTTTCTCTAAAGACCTTACCGTTGGTGACACTATCCTAATCGATGATGGCCTAATCGAAATGGAAGTGATTGCAACGACTGATGCTGATGTTAAATGTAAAGTTCTTAACAACGGTGCTCTAGGCGAAAACAAAGGTGTAAACCTTCCTGGCGTTTCAGTTAAACTTCCTGCTCTTTCCGAAAAAGATAAAGCTGACCTTAAATTTGGTTGTGAGCAAGGCGTAGATTTCGTTGCGGCTTCTTTCATTCGTAAAGAAGAAGACGTTAAAGAAATTCGTGAGCTTCTCGTTGCTAACGGCGGCGAAAGCATTCACATCATCTCAAAAATTGAAAACCAAGAAGGCGTTGATAACTTCGACGCTATCCTTGCTGCTTCTGACGGTATCATGGTTGCTCGTGGTGATCTTGGTGTTGAAATCCCAGCTGAAGAAGTAATCTTCGCTCAGAAAATGATGATCGAAAAATGTAACCGCGCACGTAAAACGGTTATCACAGCAACTCAAATGCTTGACTCTATGATCAATAACCCACGTCCAACTCGTGCTGAAGCGGGCGATGTTGCTAACGCAGTAATGGACGGAACAGATGCAGTAATGCTTTCTGGTGAGACAGCGAAAGGCAAATACCCTGTTGAGGCAGTAACAATTATGGCTCAAATCTGTAACCGTACAGATAGAGTACTAAAAGCTGAACTCGGCGATCGCTTAGATAGCCCACGTTTACGTATCACTGAAGCAGTATGTAAAGGTGCAGTAGACACAGCTGAAAAACTAGCCGCTCCACTTATCGTTGTTGCAACTGACGGTGGTAAATCTGCTCGTTCAGTACGTAAATACTTCCCAACTGCAAATATTCTTGCGCTAACTACTAACAAGAAAACAGCAGCACAGTTAGTTCTTACTAAAGGTGTTCGTCCAGTGGTTGTTGATTCAATCGCTAACACTGACGAATTTTATGTTAACGGTAAAGAGCTTGCGCTAAATACTGGTCTTGGTAAGAAAGGTGATATCGTCGTCATGGTTTCTGGTGCACTCGTTGCTTCAGGTACGACAAACACCGCATCTGTACACGTACTATAAAATTCAAATATTGAATTTAAAAAGAGGGCTATTTAGCCCTCTTTTTTTGTGCCAAAGAAAATAATCAGACTAAAGTCGCAGACAAATACAACGTATTGATAGGGCTTAGATATAAAAAACCGGGGATCCCCCCCGATTTTTACCATCCGAAAAACTCTTTATGATGTGTATTTAAAAGTAGAACCATTGGTAAAAAATAAATTGCACTCATATTAATACCAAGGATAACCAAGCTTCCGACGGTTACTCTTACTAGTGATTTGTTCAACATACTGTGCCTCATATACCCAGACTGTATGACTTTATTACTAGACCGAAGATCTCGCGTTTTACCAAAAACAAACCAATCGTTCAAAAAATAATCAATCTGTTTATTTATAAGTGTAGCTTAAATATTTTTTAAAATTATACTTTAGTCTAGTTGTTGCAAATATGTGACAAAACGCTCGTTATTACGTATTAAACGTGAGATGGCAATATTAAGAAATAGATGTCCATACCTATTGATGTTCACTCCATCGAGCACATTTTTCTGATCAACTATTTAGTAACATTGATAAACGTTTTTCATTCAAAAATAAAGCCTTCTATCCAATAGAAGGCTTTATTTCATTGCGGAAATTTTAACGTATTAAGCTTTCAAAGCTCGCTCACCGCGAACAATACCGACGACACCAGATCGCGCGACCTCAACGACCTCTGTTACATCCGAAATAGTGCTAATAAAGGCATCGAGTTTATCACTATCACCCGCCAATTGGATGGTGTACAAAGCGGGTGTGATATCAACTATCTGACCACGAAAGATATCCGCTGTTCGTTTTACTTCTGTTCTCACGGTTCCGCTTGCCTTAACCTTAACCAACATAAGCTCTCTCTCAATATGGTTATATTCGGTCACTTCTTGTACTTTTAAAACATCGATCAATTTGTTCAACTGTTTTTCTATCTGCTCAAGTACCATGTCATCACTGTCGGTAGTGATGTTTAGTCTCGATAATGTCTCGTCATCCGTTGGAGATACCGTTAATGATTCAATGTTATATCCGCGCTGAGAAAAAAGACCAACAACACGAGAAAGAGATCCGGCTTCATTTTCAAGTAGCAGTGAAATTATATGTCTCATTAGGTTCTCTCCGTTTTACTTAGCCACATTTTGTCCATACCTTCGCCTTTGATATGCATTGGGTATACGTGCTCAGTTTCATCTATTGTAATGTCTACAAAAACCAATCTATCTTTCATATCCAAAGCACGTTTTAGCTCTGATTCCAATTCATCCGGAGAAGAAATACGAATGCCAACATGTCCGTAAGCTTCAGCAATAGCAGCAAAATCTGGGACGGAATCCATATAAGAAGAAGAATGACGGCCTTGATAGATCATATCTTGCCACTGCTTAACCATACCTAAAAATCGGTTATTTAGGTTAATGATCTTAACGGGAATATCATATTGAAGAGCCGTCGACAATTCTTGGATATTCATTTGAATACTGCCATCACCCGTCACAATTACCACCTCTTCATCTGGCATAGCAAATTTAACGCCCATACCAGCGGGTAGTCCAAAGCCCATCGTGCCTAAACCACCAGAGTTTATCCAACGACGCGGCTTATCAAACGGATAGTAAAGAGCAGCAAACATCTGATGCTGGCCCACATCTGACGCGACATAAGCTTCACCATTGGTTAATTTATATAGCGTTTCAATCACTTCTTGAGGCTTTATTTTATCTGGCGACTTTTCATAACTCAGACAGCTACGAGCTTGCCATTGATTGATGTCACTCCACCAGCTATCAATAGCTTCTACGTCATTCGAACCATTCTGCTCATCCAGAAGTTTCAGCATCGCATCTAAAACGACATCGGCAGAACCAACGATTGGAACGTCCGCCCTAATGATCTTAGAGATAGAAGAAGGGTCAATATCAATATGCATTACCTTGGCATTTGGACAATATTTTTCTACATTGTTTGTCGTTCTGTCATCAAAACGAACACCCACACCGAAGATTAAGTCACAATTATGCATCGCCATATTGGCTTCATAAAGCCCGTGCATACCCAACATACCCAACGCATTTTTATGGGTTCCAGGAAAAGCACCTAATCCCATTAATGTGCTTACCACTGGTAAATTCAGTCTTTCCGCTAATTGAATTAATTGTTTGTCACATTCAGATATTACTGCTCCACCACCTACATATAAAACTGGCTTTTTAGCTTCCAACAACGTTTTTAGGCCTTTTTTAATTTGCCCTTTGTGACCAGTCATTGTTGGATTATACGAGCGCATCTTGATTGATTCTGGATATTCATATGGGAACTTAAGCAGCGGATTTAACATATCCTTTGGGAGATCAACAACAACAGGGCCGGGACGACCAGTTGATGCTAAATAGAATGCTTTTTTTATTATCTCAGGGATTTTCTTAGGATCCGTCACTAAGAAGCTGTGTTTTACGACGGGACGTGAAATTCCAATCATATCGCACTCTTGGAATGCATCATTACCAATAAGTGTGCCGGGTACTTGGCCAGAAAGTACGACGAGAGGGGCAGAGTCCATATAAGCGGTGCCGATACCTGTAATCGCGTTGGTTGCTCCAGGACCAGAAGTAACAAGTACTACGCCGGTTTTACCTGTCGCACGCGCGTAACCATCTGCCATATGCACAGCGGCTTGCTCATGACGTACAAGTACGTGTTCAATATCGCTTTTCTCGTGAAGTGCATCGTAGATGTCAAGAACTGAGCCACCAGGGTAGCCAAAGATGTGTTCAACGCCTTCGTCTAATAACGAACGAACAACCATATCCGCGCCGGATAACATTTCCATTGTTTTCTCTCCTTAATACGTCCAATTAGCTGCAGCTGATAAGCCCTAAGCTCGTGGTATCTTGGTGTGTGACCAATGACCTACTAATTGTCGTATTACATAGTTAGGGCTTATTCGTAGCCTAAAATATTGAGCTTTAGATGTTTAGAACCTCTAAGAGTTCGTAAAAGCTCACAATATATCCATGAATCAGTACAAGGCATACCCTCAATACTGAGTCCTTAATTTCAATCTTATCGTCGCTGAAATCAATAGCAAACAGTAAAAAACGACCATCCGCTATTATTCTTCAATTTATTAGTGATTAACTCTAACATTGGAAACATTAGCAGAACAAAAAGTAATCAGCTAGGTTTAACCTCAATAAAAAAGCCCGTTGAATTTTTCGCTTCAACGGGCTTTAATCACAAAGTCATTATACTCATTAGCCTATTGAGCTATTTGTCATTTTTTTTCTTTGTTTTCTCTGTATACATGTCTTCAATTTCTTCTTCGTAACGCTCGTGAATAACCTTTCGGCGCAATTTTTGCGTCGGCGTTAACTCACCTTTGTCCATTGAAAATGCTTTGGGCAACAATGTGAATTTCTTAACCTGTTCGAATTTAGCTAGGTCCTTTTGAAGTTCAGCAACTCTTTTCTCTAACATTTCCACAATATGGCTGTGTTTAAGTAGCTCCATTCTATCGTGGTATTTGATGTTAAGTTCTTTGGCATATTCTTCGAGCGATTCAAAACTAGGTACAATAAGCGCAGATACAAATTTACGTGTATCGGCGATAACCGCGATTTGCTCTATGAAATGATCTTTACCAATAGCACCTTCTACCACTTGTGGCGCTATATATTTCCCGCCGGAGGTCTTCATCAATTCTTTGATGCGGTCAGTAATAAAAAGGCATCCGTTTTCATCAAATTCACCAGCATCGCCTGTTTTTAAGAAGCCATTTTCATCAAATGTTGCTGCTGTCTCTTCTGGCATTTTGTAATAGCCACGCATCACCATTGGACCGCGAACAAGGATTTCACTATTTTCGCCAATCTTCACTTGTGCGCCAGGCATAGTGGTACCGATAGAATCTGGGTTAAATATCCCATCATCCCAACAAGAAACCGTTGCCGTTGTTTCTGTCATGCCATAACCGAGCTTAACGTTTATGCCAATTGCATGGAAGAAACGACCGATTGTTGCGTCTAACTTCGCCCCACCACAAGGCATAAAGTTGATGTTGCCACCAAGCAATGCACGCAATTTAGCGAGGACTAATTTGTCTGCGAGCTTAAAGCTCTTTTTAAGTATGAATGAAGGCTCTCGGCCCTCTTGCTTACAGACCGCGATGCGTGCTCCCATGTTTACAGCCCAAGTGAAAATCATCTTACGATGCACAGGCGCTCGAGATACTTTTTCATGGATAGCGGCAAATATCTTCTCGTAGAAACGAGGAACGGCACACATTACCGTAGGACGAATATCGGCTAGTGCATCACGGACCTGCATTGTATCTTGCAGGTAGCAATTCGTTGCACCTTTATAGAGCACGTAAAAGCTCCAAGCACGCTCATAGACATGTGACAAAGGCAGAAAACACAGCGATACATCGTCTTCCGTCAATGTCATCTTAAGGTCATGCCCTTCACACTGAGAGGCCATATTCGAATAATCTAACATGACACCTTTCGGCTGTCCTGTCGTCCCTGAGGTGTATATTAGAGTAAATAAATCTTCATAATTCGCTTCGTCTAATCGGAGATCTAAAGTTTTCTGGTATTCTTGTGAACCTCTCGCGATAAAGTCATCCCATTTAATCGCATGCGGATTATCTTGTAGATCAACGTCATCACACATAACAACGATAAGCTCTAGCTCATCGCAATCATCAAAAATATTAACAGCTGCGTCATATTGTGGCTGTTCACCAACGAAAAGAATTTTTACGTCAGCATTTTGAAGAATAAATGCGGACTGATTTGCGGTATTCGTTGGATAAATTGGAACCGTTACCGCTCTCACTTGTAACGAGCCGACATCGGCCATGGTCCAGCGAGGCATATTATTTGAAAAAATACCGACTTTGTCTTGAGCTTTAACCCCTTGCGCCAGCAGTGCGAGAGACAACAGATCTAGTTGCTCACCAAAATGCTTCCAGCTGATGCCTTTCCATGCATTTGCAACTTTATGACGAAGCGCTATCTTGTCTCCGCCTTTTGCAACTTGCTCTCTAATACGTTTTACGAGATGAAAATCTAAATTGGCCATTTTATTTACCTTTGGCTTACACATGTAAGCTTAATCTGCCGACAAGTGTACATTTAGCATTAGAAAAGGCAACAAATGAAGGCCTTCTAGATAGCGTAAATTGACAAATTTGTGTATTAGGCACTATCTGAATAAATTAATTGGTTTTGAAGTCAAACTCTTGTTGCTCTAGAACTGAAAAAGCCCCAACAAGACTCTCTCTTGTTGGGGCTTTTTGTTCTTATTTTAGGCAAATCTAATTTGATTTAGCGACCGCTTCACCGCAAATTAGCATTAACTGATCTCGCATCCAGATATGACCTCGGTCTTTCTCACTAGAATCATGCCAGCTTAAGAACCCATCTATTTTGTTGCTCTCAAGTGGGAAATCCATCACCTTTAAATCGAGTCTATCTGACAGATTTTCTACTAACCATCGGGGAGCAACTGTAATCAACTCTGACTGACTCACGACATAAAGGACATTGCTAAGGCTTGTCCCCATATACGCAGCACTGCATTCAAGGCCTTTATATGCTTGTTCTGAGAAACTACGCATGCCATTCAGTTTCGATAACTTAGCATGTTTTTCAGCTAACAATTCTTGCTCAGAGATAGCATCACTGATTCTAGGGTGCGAAGACGCAGCCACGACAACGAGTTCATCACTAAAAATTTCAGTGCTTGAAAAGCCTTGCTCTTCAAAGCGTGCGTAATCGATAACGAAATCAACTTCTTGAAAACGCATTTTTTCATTCAAATTTGCATCAAATTCAGCGTCTAGGTGTAAGCGAATATTTGGTGCTTGCTCCCCGATACCGGTTAAGATTTTCGGTGCAAAACGCACATCACTTGGGCTACATATTGCCAGCTTAAATAGTCGGCTTGAGGTTTGAGCCGCAAAAATAGAACTTGGAAGTTCATTACGAACTAATTGCAATGCTTGACGTACCGGCCCGAACAACTGACGAGCTCTTTGTGTTGGTTGAATGCCTCTACCATGTCGCATAAATAGTTCGTCGTTAAACATAACCTTAAGTCGCGCAACCGCATTACTTACTGCCGGTTGAGACATGTTTAAATTATGCGCAGCTCGAGTAATATTTTGCTCTTGCATAACTGCATCAAAAACAGTTAACAAATTTAAGTCCACTCCTCGTAGCGTAGATTCCATTCTGTGGCTAGGTGCAACATTATTTGATTCGGATTTATTGTGCATTTATGTGCCTCATAAGTTTTTCTACGTTGCTTTAGTGAATATCGCTATTACACGGTTGTCACTGAGTTAGGAACCTAGAATGTAGTTAGTATACTTGTCGTAACAACAGCCTGTTGTCCGTGTGATACAACTATCCGTCAATAGGTTAGGTTAATTCAATAAGCTTTATAAATAATTACTTTATTTTATCTCATTAGAAAAAATATCTTTATATTTTAAATGCTTACAAGAAAACCTAAAATTATATAAATAACCTAAAGCAATGAAGTTGTGGGAAATCATTCGGCAAACGCATGACAAAAGCAATAATGGTGGATGGAAAATTGGTCTTATGAACTAAATTAGAGGAATTCTGACTAACTGTGCATTAGAAATTAATAGCATTTTGACTTTTTTTTGACATGATAATTGCTAATAAAAATATTCACCTATGTGCATACTAACTCATTGTTAGTCGTTTACGGCTGATAGTAAGTTTACTTTCAAATAGCGGTGTAGCTAGGAAAATCGACCTGCTCCCACAACGACTTTCTCAAATTGTCACTCGATTGCCAGTTACCGGCAACTATCCAATCAACAATATACCTTGCTACGTCTGGGTATTTCACACATTCCGCTTGGCCTACATCCAGCCAATTTCTAACCGCCGTTGGATCTAGGTAATCCATAGAGTGAGCCAAACCAAGGTTTTCTAGCGTCGCCACATTGCTTTCTTGTTCAAATTGTCCAGAAAGCGGCTTTAAAAGCAGTTTTTTTCCTAATGATAATGCCTCTGAAGGAAGTTCAAAACCGCCGTTGGCTATCACGCCCTGACAACGGTGCAACTCTTTTTGAAAACCAGTATACGATGGTATCCTGTACTCTATGTTTTCGATCATCTGGTCATTTTTGATATCTGGATGGTAGCAAACAAAACTTTCACCCGTAAAGCGCAACAAGAGATCGGTAATGTCATGAATACTTTCAAATGGAAGGTAGACAAGCACATGACTGCCCGCTTCAACTTTATGGGTTTTGTCGGTATGAACAATCGGCGGTAGTATCGGTTGGTCAAAATGGTACCAATGCAACCCTATATGGATATCTGAAGGAGCAAAATGTTGGATAAGTCTGTTGTCTAACCAATTATTGCCTTTTTTGGGCACTTCATATCTGAATGCATTTTGATGGCTCATTCCAATACAAGGCACGTTTTGTTTCTTCGCAGCCCAAGCACTAATAGGTTCAAAATCATTCAACACTAAATCGTAACGAGAAAGATCCAGTGCTTTGATCTCTTTTAAGAACTGCCAAGGAGAACAATTTAAGGCCGTTTTAACATAATTAACTCGCCCTTGCTCAGTAAGAAAACTAATCCCTTTCTTAGCGCGGTAATCACCAAACGCCTCCATAGAGAAATACTCTAATTTGTTTCTCCCAGAGAAGAAGAAGTCTACCGATACCTCTTTTTCTTTTAGTGCACATGCCATTGCCCGAGATCGAGTAATATGGCCATTGCCGGTACCTTGTACACCATACAAAATTTTCAAAACTGAACGCCTAACAAGTAAAACGCAAACGTTGTACAGCCAACCCCTAACGCAGCGCCAACAACGACATCTGTTAAAAAATGGACACCGAGTACAACACGAGAGGCGCCGACGAGTGTCGACCAAATTAGTGCCATAAAATAAGAGTCAGGATAGAATTGTCCTAATAGCGTCGCCATGACAAAAGCCGCAGAAGTATGCCCTGAAGGCAAGCTGTATTTATCTGAAGGGGTAATATATGAATTTAATTGATTCGACAGCGCGTCTGGCCGTTTGCGACGGATACTATTTTTAGCTAACCAGTAAATAGGCAGTTCTATAGCGAAAGCCAATAGACCTACACCAAGAAACAAATGGCCAGCCTCTTTATCTATGAGTAATGCTGACAGTCCAATCAATACGTATAGGTGACCATCACCTGTATGTGAAATGGCTTTACCCACTCGCGCAACATCGTGACTGAAACGATGCTGTAGAAAGAACAGAGAGATCGCTAGATCGAATCTAGCAATTGGCTCCATCGTTCGCATATTGTCGTCCTCACTGGTTACATTACATCAAATAATTTATTCGATCTAAATGACAACGAAGTGACGATTTATTATACAAATGATGACAATCTGATATTAATTGTGTTGCGGAGTTCTACGTTGATCAGGTTTGTCGACCAGATTGATAAGAGGTTTGTTCGATCAGAAATGATTTGAACTGGCTGCAACGCTCTGGCATTGGTTTTCTTGGTCGATAGTACATGTTGATATCAAAAGTCGCGCAAAGGTAGTTATCCAGCACACTGATAAGATTCTGATTCTGGATATGTTCTTTTACAATCGACTCTGGTAAGTAAGCAATGCCAGCGCCACGAAGGGAGAAATCCAGCAAAATCTCACTATTGTCGCACTCTAAGGCATCTTTGATCGTTACGATAGTTGGCCGACCCTCAAGCTCAAAACACCATCGATTACCTCCAAGTAATGTCCGAGCATACAAGCAACGATGGCTTTTTAGTTGCTCTGGGTTATCCGGTGAGCCAAAACTTTGCAAATAGCTTGGTGATGCACATAAATAGAGTGGTTCGCTAAGCAAATGCCTTTTGACCAAAAGCGAGTCTACTTGTTGTTCTCCCACATAACTCGCATTTGCTCGAAACGCAAAATCGATGTTTAGGGCATCAAAATCCCCTGCTTCAATAAACAATTTAAAATCTACTTTTGGGTGCAACTGCATATATCGAGATATAATATCAGTGAGGTATTGTTTAGCGAATAATGGGGTTGAGGAAATTCTGATTTCGCCTTGTAAGGTTTCTGCTAAATTTTGCACCTCTTCTATCGCTGTGTTTATGTCAGGTAAAAGACCATTAAATCTCTGGTAAAGTTTTTGCCCAGCTTGCGTCGCAACCAATTGACGAGTACTTCGTTTTATTAATTCAACACCTATAATCTCTTCTAACTCTTTCACCCACCGACTGCCGGCTGCGGGCGATAATCCCTGTTCATTCGAGGCCGCTTTAAATGACCCTGTCCTGAGAACCGCACAAAAAAATACGATTTTATCTAAAATAGGTTGGCGACTATTCAGATGATGTTTAGACATTATGTATCCAAAGGGAATCCCACATTACTTTATTAATCCTTTTTCCAATGCGATCATTACGAGTCCAGCGGTGGAGGTAGCCCCAAGTTTTTTCTTGATTCTAAGTCGATGGGTTTCTACCGTTCTAACACTGATATGTAACGTGTCAGCAATATCCTTATTACCCGCCCCACTGACAATAGCCTGAAGAACATCGGCCTCCCTTTTTGACAGCGTTTCGTCTTTTTCTTTCGGTTCTTCATTAAATTGTTCTAATAGTTTATCGGATGCTTGCGAGCTTAAATATGAATGACCATTTGCCACCTGATTGATTGCCATCACTAACTCATCAGAGCCTACATCCTTTAATACGTACCCTTTAGCACCCGCCTTTACTGAACGAATTACATAGTCTTTAGAATCATGCATAGACAACATAATCACTGCCGTTTGAGATCCTGCTTTTTTAAGCCTTTCTAAGACCTCTATACCATTTAACTTGGGCATATTTATATCAAGCAGCAAAACGTCGGGTTTAAGCTCTTGTGTTACTTTTAGTGCATCTTCACCCGTTCCAACACAGGCTAAAATAACAAGGTTGTCTTCTCTATCTAATCGAGATTTCAGTCCATCTTGCATCAAACGGTGATCGTCGGCTAGTACGAGGCTAATCATATAAACTCCATCTTAAGCATCACACGAATTTCCGTTCCTTCCTCGAGATTACTGGTGACTCTAAACTCTCCACCAATCGCTTGAATTCGTTCTTTCATATTCTGTAATCCCATACTGTCTTGGCGTAAAAACTGTTGCCTTTTATCCGTTGAAACACTAAAGCCTTTTCCATCATCACTCACTGTCAGAAGTAGTTTTTTGCCTTCTCTTTGCAATATAACATCGACACCTTTTGCCTGCGCATGCTTCTCAACATTGTGCAACGCTTCTTGAACAACGCGATAAAGAGTCGTTTCTACTTCAGGTACCATCTTTATTCCATCAATATCATGTTCGAAAATGAGCTCTAATTCTGTGCGACTACGCAAATCATTGATATAAGAATCTATTCCCGCCACCAACCCTAAATCATCCAGTTGAGGCGGTCGGAGATCTCTTGAGATTCTACGCAGCTCTATTATTGCCTGTTCCATAGCTTGCTTACTGGCTTGCAACTCCCTCTCTTTAAGGGCTTCATCTGGCTCTTTTTGCAGGTTTTCTAATCGATATTTAGCTGCCACGAGCAATTGATTTACACCATCATGTAACTCTCTGGAAACTCTTTTTCTCTCATTTTCTTGCGATTCAATAATCTGTTGATTGAGTAAGCTCATTTGCTCATTTGCTAATTTACGCACATTTAAGTTTAACGACGCTCCCAAACCAGCAACTAACGATACAGCAATAAATACAACAACAAACAATGCTGCCGAACTTTTGCTTACATTCATATCAAAGCCATTCTGCATGTGTGATATTTGATTTTCCACATCATCTAAATAAACACCGGTTCCAACCATCCATCGCCATTTATCAAGAGAAACGGCGTAACTCAGCTTAGGTAAAGGTTCTTGTTTCGAAGGTTTATGCCAAAAGTAATCGACAAAACCGCCTCCATGTCTAGCAACATAGATAAGCTCTTGAAGTAGTTTTTTACCCTTAAAATCTTCGACATCCCACCAGTTTTTTCCGACTCGATCTTTCTGGTGCGGTAGAACCAATGCTATGCCATCCCAGTCATAAACAAAGAAGTACCCATCCCTCCCATATGTGAGCTGACTCAATTTTTCAGAAACTATTTGCTTTGCCGTTTGCTCATCAAGCGTTGAATCTAAGTAATAAGGTTCAATGCTTTTTATCGCAATTTCAACGTACTGTTTAAGTTCCTGTTTTTTTGAAGTCACAATATTACTTCGTGTAAGTTTTACCTCATCTTCAACAAGATTTTTTGCCTGACTAAACAATAAGCTAGCAACAATCGCCACCACCATGATTAGAGGCAAAACTGAAAGCAAAATTATATTTATCGACAGTTTTCTACTGTTAACAAACTCCATTACATCACCTTAATATGGATTAACAATATGTACGTAGTTTTACTGTATGTTTTTTTATGGCTACGTAATTTCACTGATAAGAATTGCGCAATTCCCCCAATATCCGACAAGTTCAATCCAACCTAAACTAATCACAAATGTAACATCAATTTAACAATTTTAACGATTAGATGTTCACATTTTGACTTAACAAGGAATTTGTCCCCTACAAGGAGAACAGAATGAACATGAATAAAATTGCTCTTGCGACCACTATTGCTATTGCAACAACTGGTTTTACCATGAGCGCTAACGCGGCAAGCAAAATATTGCTGAAAACCCCTGTCGCTTTCGGTACTCATCTACCTGCTCTAGGCACACCCATAAAATGGTACGCCGACCGCATTACTGCGATGTCTGGTGGTACGATAAAAATGAAAATTTATGAACCAGGCAAGTTGGTTAATCCAGCAGAAATATTAGATGCTGTTTCTACTGGTAAAGTAAATTCAGGTTATGCGACAGCGGGTTATTGGCAAGGCAAGCTCCCAGCTTCTGCACTCTTTTCTGCGGTACCTTTTGGCCCAGAAGCTGGCGAATATATGGCTTGGTTATATTTTGGTAACGGACTAAAACTGTATCAAGAAATGTATGATCAGGGTGGCTACAATGTGAAAGTGCTCCCATGTGCCATCATTTCTCCTGAAACATCAGGCTGGTTTAAGAAGCCAATTGAAAAACCAGAAGATCTGAAAGGTTTGAACATGCGTTTCTTCGGCCTAGGTGCTTCCGTAATGGAAAAACTGGGGGTAGGTACGGTTCAGCTACCTGGTGGGGAGATATTTGGTGCACTTGAAAAAGGCGCCATTGATGCCTCTGAGTTTTCTCAACCCGCAATTGATCAACGCTTAGGTTTCCACAAAATAGTTAAATATAACTACTTCCCTGGATGGCATCAACAGTCCACTGTTTTTGAACTACTGATTAACAAAGATACTTGGGCAAAAATGGACGAGTCTCAGCAAACTGCTGTTGAAACTACCTGCATGGCAACCATGACGTACTCCATAGCGGAAGGTGAAGCCATACAGTTCGATGCGATGAAGAAAGCCAAAGAAAATGGTGTTGAAATTCGTTACTGGAATGACGAAATGCTTAGCCTATTCGAATCCACTTGGCTAGAAGTTGTCGACGAAAAGACCAGTGCTGACCCATTCTTTAACAAGGTATGGCAAGACCTGAGTGAGTTCAGAGAAGGCTATGCACTTTGGGAAGCAAATGCGTTCCTGCCTCGTGCAACACGTAAGTAATATTTCAAACCCCTAAATGCCAGCCTAAGGCTGGCGCTTTTCTAAGGAGGAGCCCATGAGTAAGGTTGTATCGTCGCCGCCCTCTGTTCCCATTTATCTGCACATAGAAAATGGTATCAATGCGATAAGCAAATTTGTCGCTTGGACCAACCTAATCCTTGTGCTGGTTATTATTGTTCAAGTCGTTTTGAGAAAGGTGTTCTCTAGCGGCCTAATCCAGCTAGAAGAACTGCAATGGCATCTGTATGCGACCGCAGTAATGTTTGGTACCGCATACGCGCAAGTTAGTAATCTTCATGTTCGCGTTGACCTTTTTTACCACAAATTTAGCGAAAAGAAGAAAGCAATGGTCGACATGCTTGGTTTGACCATATTTGCCATCCCGTTCGTCATCATTGTTATTTTACACTCTTACGATTTCGCCTACGAATCATGGAGAGTAAATGAAAGCTCTTCGTCGCCGTCAGGTTTGCCATATCGTTGGTTAATTAAAAGCGTTATTCCTGTCAGCTTTACACTTCTTTTACTCTCAATAATCGCTAGAATTTTACGAAATATTGAAACATTAGCTAAAGGGGCACAACATGGAAGCGAATGAGTGGATTGTAATCGCCATGTTTGGCTCGTTTATTGTTCTTCTTTTTACGGGTATTCCTGTCGCCTATATATTGGGAGGCATTGGCGTCATTTTTGCTACTGTAGGGTATTTTGCTGATATTTATCTGGATACTTTTACAGGGCTCGATTACACAAGTTTAGGGCTCGTGGTTAATCGTATTTATAAGATCATGGACAACTGGATTTTGGTTGCGCTCCCCATGTTTATCTTTATGGGAAACATGTTAGATAAATCTGGAATAGCTGAAAAACTGATGTCATCTATGCAAAAGCTATTTGGAAAGGTACATGGCGGTTTAGCGATTACAGTGATGGCGATTGGTATTATTTTAGCAGCTTCCACTGGTATCATTGGTGCCTCTGTCGTTTTGCTTGCCGTTATGTCTTTGCCTACTATGATGCGTCAGGGTTATCACTTACCCTTAGCTCTAGGTACCATCGCTTCCGCAGGTACATTAGGAATACTTCTCCCTCCCTCAATCATGTTAGTGATTATGGCAGACCAACTTGGGTTATCTGTTGGTGACCTCTTCATGGGCGCAATTTTTCCGGGCCTATTATTAGGTGCAATGTACATCATTTATATCCTAATCGTTGGCAAGCTTAATCCCGAAAAAGCCCCCGTACCTCATGACGTGGAAGCTGTCGACTGGAGCATTATTTTTCAAGTATTTAAAGACATTACTCCAACCGTTATCTTGATATTTGTTGTTCTTGGATCAATCTTCGCTGGGATCGCCACTCCAACTGAAGCCTCAGGTATTGGCGCCATGGGGGCAACCTTGTTGGCCGCCTATAATAGAAGGTTGAGCTTAAAAGTAATGAAGGAAGTTCTGCTCTCTTCCTTTGGGACAACGGCTTATATCTTCATGATATTTCTCGGTGCATCTTGTTTTGCCTTGGTACTGAGAGAGTTAGGTGGTGATGAACTAATAGAATCCTTCTTAAGCGGTTTGCCGTTTGGACCTTACGGCATCATTGCTTTCATTCTATTCATTGTGTTCTTGCTTGGTTTCTTCTTGGATTGGATTGAAATTACCTTGATTGCGCTACCGCTTTTGGCCCCTGTAATTTCAAATCTAGGTATTGAGCTCGATGGTCATGGCGTTGTGGATAATCCAAGCCTTGTATGGTTTGTCATGTTAGTTGCCATGGCCTTGCAAACAAGCTTCTTAACACCACCAGTAGGGTTTGCTCTGTTTTATTTAAAGGGAGTTTGTCCAGAAGGTGTCGAACTCAAAGATATCTACAAAGGTGTGATGCCATTCATCTTTATTCAGATTCTGGCGCTGGTCTGTCTGGTGATTTGGCCTCAGTTAGTACTTTGGCTTCCAAGTGTCGCTTATGGCTAATAAGTACCAATAGATAGTTAAGCGGGCAACTGGTTATAGATAGTGGGCAAAGACCTCCCCTGTCGTCTACTTATTATATCCAGTTGCCCCTTTTTTTTGTCACAATTTTCGCCGTAGCAGTATAATTGCCAGCGCTAGAAACAGAAGACTCGGCGCCACAGCACCGACAATTGGAGGGATTTGATACACCAAGCTAAGCGGCCCAAAAAATTCACTGGAAATGTAGAACGTAAACCCGGCGATAATACCTGAAATAATCCTCGCCCCCATCGTAACAGTCCTTAGCGGACCAAACACAAATGAGAGAGCCATTAACATCATAACGGCAATAGACAACGGTTGAGTCATTTTTCGCCAAAATGCCAATTCATACCTAGCGGCATCCTGCTCTGAAGCTTTGAGATAATTGACGTAATCATAAATACCGGACAAAGAAAGCTCTTCTGGTTTCACTGTTACCACATCCAATTTATCTGGCTCTATCGTCGACTTCCAGTCATAGGTTTTTAGATCCTTTTTAGATAATTGGATATTATTCTTTAGATAAGTAAGTTGGACATTTTTCATCTGCCAAATATTATTGCCAATATAATCGGCACTCTTAGCATAAATAATGGTATTGAGATCTTTATCCTTATCAAACTGCCAAACCGTTAATGCTTTTAACGATTTATCATCAATGCGCCCAATATAGATATAATTATCTGCATCTTTTGCCCACACGCCACTTCTTACCGAAACAATCGTACCGCCAGAAATGGAGAATGCCCGTAACTCACGCGCCATTTTAATCGTCTGGGGAGAGCCCCATTCTCCTAACGCCATCACCATAATCATTAATGGTATTGCCGTTTTTAACACAGATAAGCCAACATCTAATTTAGAAAAACCAGAGGCTTGCATTACCGTTAACTCAGAGCTAGATGCCAGCATACCAAGAGCAATCAATGCGCCAAGTAGTGTCGCCATAGGGAAAAACATCTCTATATCTCTAGGCATACCGAGTAGAACAAAATACAGCGCTTGAACAAGATCATAGCTACCACGACCAACCTTTCGAAGCTGCTCAACATACTTAATAATGCCGGACAACCCAACCAAAGTGGATAACGTTAGAAAGGTTGTCGCAATGATAGTTCTACCAATGTAGAGATCGAATATTTTAAACACGTTTAGCCAACCTTCTCTGCCTAAAATTATCGATAAATCGTCTTACAGGGACGCTATCCATATAGTTAAGGATTAAACCCGCAAAAAGCAGCGAGAGATTCACAGGCCACATCCCGATGAGAACCGGAAGCCCACCACCTTCTATACCAGACTTACTGGCGCTAAGCGCAAGAAAATAGGTCATATAAATAAGAATCGCTGGCCCCATTTTGGCAAAGCGACCTTGACGTGGGTTAACCGCTGACAACGGTATAACGATGAGGGTCAATAGCGGTATACAGACTATTAAAGATAGTCGCCATTGCAATTCTGCCTGTGCTTTTTTGTCTGGGTTATTGATCAGTGTTAGCGTCGGTAAATCATCCCAGTCACGCCCTTTTTTAGTGACTTCCCTTTGACCAATCAACGCTTCATATTCTTCATAATCAGTGATCATGTAGTCAAGGCGTCTTGGCAAACCTTCATAACGCGAACCGTCGTATAACGAAAGGATTTGTCTCCCATCTTCAAGCTCTTTTGCTAGACCAGATTCTGCGATCATTACACTGGGAAGAAGAGAGTCTTTGGGAATAATCTGCGCAACGAATACGTTACTCAATTTTTTGTCTTTAAGATCGCCGATAAATACGACGGCTGAACCATCTGGAGTTCGTTGAAACTGCCCTTTTTGAAGCAGGTCAACGCTATTATCAGCTGACAATTGCTCCATGGTTTCTACACGTTTATCTAAGGCCCACGGTGTTAACCAAAGTGTATTTAACCCAGCCAATATCGACGTAATTAACGCCAAATAAAGTGCAGCTTGAATGAGAAATTTGTTACCCATTCCGGTCGCATTCATTACAGTAATCTCACTTTCGGCATATAAACGGCCAAAAGTGATCAATATACCAACAAATATACTTAACGGCAGAATCATTGCCGCCATCGCAGGCATGTTTAAGCCTACCAACGTCAAAATCAGACTAGCAGGGATATCACCATCTGATGCCTGAGCCAGAATACTGATAAACTTCTGACTAAGAAACACCAAGAATAGTACGAAAAAGATCGCAATTTGACTTTTGATTGTCTCGCGGATCAAATATCTGACAATAATCACGTTAAAAGACCCTATAGAAAACTTGTTTTTTTACTCTAATCACTATAATTTCTCGATGAACCTTTTATTTTATCAAATTATGACTCAATGTTGATTGAACAACTTTTGTTTATTTTAGTTCAATTTGGAACAAAGTAGACGGCGATTATCTAACATTTAGTTCTGTTTGTCTTTAACTAGTAGGAGTTTACATGGAGTTCAGTGTAAAAAGTGGCAGCCCCGAGAAACAACGTAGTGCTTGTATCGTTGTGGGCGTATTCGAACCTCGCCGACTTTCCCCAGTGGCTGAACAGCTTGATAAGATCAGTGATGGTTATATCAGCTCTCTACTTCGTCGTGGAGATCTAGAAGGTAAGCCTGGCCAAATGCTACTTCTGCATCACGTTCCAGGCGTGTTGTCTGAACGAGTACTTCTTGTTGGCTGTGGTAAAGAACGCGAGTTAGGCGAGCGTCAATACAAAGAAATTATTCAAAAAACCATCAGTACCTTAAACGAAACTGGGTCTATGGAAGCCGTCTGTTTCCTTACCGAGCTACACGTTAAAGGACGCGATACATACTGGAAAGTACGCCAAGCTGTTGAATCAACAAAAGATGGTCTGTATATTTTTGACCAGTTTAAGAGCAATAAACCCGAAACACGCCGTCCACTACGCAAGCTTGTGTTTAACGTACCGACGCGACGTGAATTAAATCTAGGTGAAAAGGCCATCACCCACGGCCTAGCAATTTCATCAGGTGTTAAAGCTTCTAAAGATCTTGGCAATATGCCTCCTAACGTAGCTAACCCCGCTTATTTAGCATCACAAGCTCGCCGTTTGGGTGACGATTACGAATCCGTCACATCAAAAATAATTGGTGAAGAAGAGATGGCGAAACTAGGTATGACATCATACTTAGCCGTTGGTCGAGGCTCTAACAATGAATCAATGATGTCAGTAATGGAATACAAAGGGCATCCAGACACCGATGCAAAACCTATTGTCTTAATTGGCAAAGGACTCACTTTTGATTCTGGTGGTATCTCTCTCAAACCTGGCGAAGCTATGGACGAGATGAAATATGACATGTGTGGTGCGGCTTCCGTTTTTGGTACGATGAAGGCGCTTGCTAAACTCGCATTACCGATCAATGTTGTTGCTGTACTTGCTGGTTGTGAAAACATGCCAGGTAGCAACGCCTATCGCCCAGGTGATATTTTAACCACGATGTCTGGCCAAACCGTTGAAGTATTGAATACTGATGCTGAAGGTCGTTTGGTGCTTTGTGACGCGCTAACCTATGTTGAACGTTTTGACCCTGAGTGTGTTATTGATGTGGCAACATTAACGGGTGCATGTGTTATGGCGCTTGGTCACCATATCAGTGGCTTAGTTTCAAATCACAATCCACTTGCACATGAATTAGTTAATGCCTCTGAGCAGGCTGGTGACAGAGCATGGCGTATGCCAATGGCGGACGAGTATCAAGAACAATTGGAGAGTCCGTTTGCTGATATGCAGAATATTGGTGGACGACCTGCTGGTACTATTACCGCTGGTTGCTTCTTGTCTCGCTATGCGAAAAAGTACAACTGGGCGCACCTCGATATAGCCGGGACAGCTTGGAAGTCAGGCAAAGCCAAAGGCTCTACGGGCAGACCCGTTTCACTTCTTGTCCAATTTCTACTTAACCGTAGCGGTCACGAGGTTGAAGAGTAGATATTCAATCTAAGTAAAAGGGCCGAAAGGCCCTTTTCTTTTGTCGCTATACCTAAGTAATCTTGCAGGCTTAACAGAACATGAATACAGCCACTTTTTATATCGTTCAGGTCGATTCTCCTCAATGCAGCAATGAGGGGTTTGAATCCTATATACTTTTCTTGTTAAAACATTTTCATAACCAAGGTGTGAAGCTCTACATAAACGCGGAAAACAAAGAAAAGTCGTTATATTGGGACGAGCGGTTGTGGCAACAAGAGCCCGACTGTTTTTTACCCCATAATCTTATTGGTGAAGGCCCCAAAAATGGCACGTCGATTGAGATAGGTTATAGCCAACTGCGACCAAGTTGGAATCGCCAGCTTGTGATTAATTTGGCGAAAGATAACACAAACTTTGCGGGAACCTTTGCTCAAGTGATAGACTTCGTTCCTTATGATGAAAAAGCGAAGCAAACTGCCCGTGAAAGGTATAAGATCTATCGCCAAGCTGGATATCAAATGCAAATTATTGATATCGATCATCAGCACTAATTTATGATCTTATAGGTATCCTCGTTGTGCGAGGCCACTTTCTTTAAGGTGATGCTCCTATAAGATCCGTACTTAATTCCAAATCAACGAAAAGTATCCATTAAAAGACGCTATGGAAAAGACATACAACCCACAATCGATTGAACAATCTCTATACCAAACATGGGAAGAGAAAGGCTATTTCAAGCCACACGGTGATACATCTAAAGAAGCTTACAGCATCATGATCCCACCGCCGAACGTCACAGGTAGCCTGCATATGGGGCACGCTTTCCAAGATACGATCATGGATACCTTAATCCGTTGTGAGCGTATGAAAGGCAAAAACACGCTTTGGCAAGTGGGTACCGATCACGCTGGCATTGCAACACAAATGGTTGTGGAAAGAAAAATCGCCGCCCAAGAAGGCAAGACCAAAAACGATTATGGTCGAGATGCATTCATTGATAAAATTTGGGAATGGAAAGCGGAATCTGGTGGGACGATCACTAAGCAACTTCGTCGCTTAGGTGCCTCCGTCGATTGGGAGCGCGAACGCTTCACCATGGATGATGGACTTTCTGATGCGGTTAAAGAAGTATTTGTACGTCTTTATGAAGAAGACCTAATCTATCGCGGCAAGCGTTTGGTTAACTGGGATCCTAAATTACACACAGCAATTTCTGATCTTGAGGTCGAAAATAAAGATAAAAATGGCCACATGTGGCATTTCAAATATCCACTTGCTGATGGTGCAAAAACAGCCGATGGCAAAGCGTTCATTATTGTCGCAACGACTCGTCCAGAAACCATGTTAGGCGATACTGGTGTCGCGGTAAATCCAGAAGATCCTCGTTATAAAGATCTCATTGGCAAAGAAATTATTCTCCCTGTCGTCGGCCGCCGTATTCCTATCTTAGGTGACGAGCATGCCGATATGGAAAAAGGCACTGGTTGCGTAAAGATCACCCCAGCACATGACTTTAATGACTATGAAGTAGGTAAACGCCATAGTCTGCCGATGATTAATATCCTCACATTTAATGGCGATATTCGCAATGCCGCCGAGATTTTTGATACAAAAGGTGAAGAAAGCAACGTATATAGCGATGCGATCCCTGAAAAATATCAAGGCATGGAACGTTTTGCTGCTCGTAGAGCGATTGTGGCTGAATTTGAAGAACTCGGTCTACTTGATGAAATCAAAGACCATCAGCTTACAGTACCTTATGGTGATCGTGGCGGTGTAGTTATCGAGCCGATGCTGACTGACCAATGGTATGTACGCGCTGCCCCACTAGCTGAGACAGCAACAAAAGCAGTAGAAGATGGTGAAATCCAGTTTGTACCTAAGCAATATGAAAACATGTACTTCGCCTGGATGCGTGACGTTCAAGATTGGTGTATTTCGCGTCAATTGTGGTGGGGCCATCGTATCCCTGCATGGTATGACAATGATGGCAACGTGTATGTAGGTCGTACAGAAGAAGAGGTTCGCAGTAAAAATAACCTCGCCCCTGTCATTGTGCTTCGCCAAGATGACGATGTATTAGATACCTGGTTCTCTTCTTCTTTATGGACCTTTGGTACTCAAGGTTGGCCCGCTGAAACAGAAGATATGAAAGTATTCCACCCTTCCGAAGTGTTGGTCACTGGTTTCGATATTATCTTCTTCTGGGTTGCTCGCATGATCATGATGACGATGCATTTCATTAAAGATGAAAACGGCAAACCACAGGTACCATTCAAGACGGTATATATGACTGGCCTTATTCGCGATGAAAACGGCGATAAGATGTCTAAGTCTAAAGGCAACGTACTTGACCCTATCGACATGATTGATGGCATCGATCTAGAGTCACTGGTTGAGAAACGAACCGGCAACATGATGCAACCTAAATTAGCAGCGAAAATCGAAAAAGATACGCGTAAAACATTTGAAGGTGGAATTGAACCATACGGAACAGATGCCCTGCGTTTCACTCTCGCGGCAATGGCTTCTACTGGCCGTGATATCAATTGGGACATGAAACGCCTAGAAGGTTACCGTAATTTCTGTAATAAATTATGGAACGCAAGTCGTTATGTATTGATGAATACAGAAGACCAAGATTGCGGGACAACACTATCCCAAGAAGACATTGCGAACCTAGAGTTTTCTCTTGCCGATAAATGGATAGAGTCTCAATTCCAGCTTGCCGCAAAAGAATTCAATACACATATCGAAAACTACCGTTTAGATATGGCTGCAAATACCCTTTATGAGTTTATCTGGAACCAATTTTGTGATTGGTACCTAGAGCTAACAAAACCCGTTTTATGGAAAGGCACCGAAGCACAGCAGATGGCAACTCGCTATACGTTGATTACGGTTCTTGAAAAAACACTACGCCTTGCGCACCCTGTCATCCCATATATCACTGAGTCTATCTGGCAGAGCGTTAAACTCCTTGCTGGTGTAGAAGGTGAAACTATTATGAATCAAGCGTTGCCTCAATTCGAAGAAGACAAGTACGATGAAGAAGCGATTGCAGATATCGAGTGGGTGAAAACCTTTATTTCTAGTATTCGTAACCTGCGGGCAGAATATGATATTGCGCCAAGCAAACCACTAGAAGTCATGCTAAAAGCGGCCGACGACACGGACGTGAAACGCCTAGCCGATAACTTGACTGTTATTCTATCTTTAGCAAAACTTGAGAGCGTTAAGGTTCTCGCAGAGAACGAAACGACACCAGCATGTGCGACCGCACTTGTGGCGAAGTCTGAATTGATGATACCTATGGCAGGTTTAATCGATAAAGATGCGGAACTGGCTCGCTTAGAAGGTGAAGTAAAAAGAATTCAAGGTGAGATTAAGCGCATAGGCGGCAAACTTAGCAATCAAGGCTTTGTTGCGAAAGCGCCGGAAGCCGTAGTGGCTAAAGAGCGTGAAAAGCTCAACGCTTACCAAGAAACACTAATAAAACTTGAAGAACAAAAAGCAACAATCGCAGCACTCTAAGAGCCCAATTATTGTTCGCTTCTAATTCAGATTAATATAAGTAAAAAGGTTGGCCCTCAAAGCCAGCCTTTTTTGTTCCTACTTCAAAATTTCTCATCGAAATAACCTATCAAACAAATAACTATTTTCCTCTTGCCTCAATGAGAATAATTATCAATACTATTTGTGTATTCAGTTATTCGTTCAAATGAGAGAGCACCATTATGCTTAAAACCATGACATTCGCGGGGTTGCACTTCAGCATTGCATTAACCATTGCCTACATCTTAACTGGCGATATTTTATTAGGTAGCTTAATTGCACTGATAGAACCAGCAGTCAATACCATCGCTTTCTATTTCCATGAAAAAGCGTGGAATCAAATTGCTTTCCTAAAGCGCAATGAAAACAAAACACAGACTAAAACAGCAAGCTTTGCTCTGATCCATTTTAATGTTGCTTTTGTTGTCACCTACCTTCTTACTGGCGACGCGTTTATTGGTGGAATCATGGCAATGATTGAACCAAGCATTAATACTGTTGCTTATTATTTCCATGAAAAAATTTGGTTACGCCGACATCATATTGCGACGACAACAATGACCAAACTCGCTTAAGTAGGATTAAATTAGCTTTAACTGATAATACTACTCAAGCCTGATACTTCTCTCTATTGACTTTGTTATGATATAAAACCATATTGGTTTCATATCATAACAAAATAAAAAATAATAATGAAAAAACTGCAACTCAGAAAGGCTTCTAGAGATCTTGTCCGTAGTCTGGGCGCTCTGGATACACACTATGGCGACTTTAGTTTAAGCCCAGTACAAATTCATACATTGGTTGAGCTAGGGCAAGAGCTCTCGACTATTAGCCAAATAGCTTTAAAACTGCGTATTGATAAGCCAAACGCAAGCCGAACGCTTACTTCTCTTGCAAAACAACTACTAATAGAATCAATCGTTAATCCCGATGATAAACGCTGTCACTTGTATCGCTTAACACAAAAAGGCGAACAGATTCTGAATCAAATTGAAAACTCAAGAAACAAACAGGTTCAGACAGTTATTGACCAGTTTGATGATGATGAACTAGAACTTATCGAATCAAGTTTAGCAAAGTACATCAAAGCATTATCATTATCTAGAGTTCAATCCTCTTTCATTATCAGAGACATAAAACCCGTTGATGACTCAAAATTAGCCTCTGTCATTAGAGAAGTATCTGCTGAATATGGTCTAACTGAAGACAAAGGATTTAGCGTTGCCGATCCCACTCTCGACGCCCTATCTAAGGTCTACGATGCAAAAAACAGCCAATATTGGGTAATAGAGCAAAATGGGAAGATATTTGGTGGCGCAGGATTTGCACCACTAACAGGGGACGAATCTGTTTGTGAATTACAAAAAATGTACTTTTTACCTGAGGTTCGAGGGAAAGGACTCGCGCGAGCATTAGCCGTGAAATGCTTTAAACAAGCCCGCGCAATCGGCTTTTCACAGATGTATCTAGAAACGACCGATAACCTTGTCGAAGCAATTGCGCTCTATAAATCGCTAGGCTTTGAACTTGTTGATAAACCCATGGGCAATACTGGTCATACCGATTGCGAAGTCCGCATGCTTAAAAAGCTATAAACAGCAGGCTTCATTCCTTAAACTGGATAATGCTCAACATTCAGGTTAGGGTTCAGACCAACTTGATGAGTTTGCTTTTGCTCATCAAGTTCTACTTCCAATAAGTACCAATGGTTATCTTTGTTCAACCTTGGTGCCTCCACTTGAAATAACGCCGTCGCTTGATTCGTTCTAATATCAAGCGGTATCTGATAAGTCATACCATCGAACTTAACCGATGCAGAAACTAACCCTGTCGCATAGACGTGATAAAAGAGATCCACTTTAAACTCGCATCCACCACCATGATGCCAAATTTGCTCAGTAGAAATGTAATCGAGTCGTACATGTCGAATAAAATGTAAATAAGGAGTTTCCCAGAGCCCTAATCTAGAGTCTCGTTTACGCGGTAATGCCCCACCTAAACTGCAAAGATTATCCTCATCTAACAACCAGTCATCTTCTTGCTCTAAAAACAAAATCTCAATCCGATTCCGACCTAGACGTAAATGTTGTTGAATATCCTTTCGGTAGGTCAGCTCTGAGCCATCACAATCAAAAATAGCCTCACCATTAATTCGAACTTCGGCATAAAAATCGATACCGCCGACAATAAAATCGACCACAGGAAAACTAAGCATTTTCTCATCCACTTCAATATCGTGCATTAAATGCCATTCTTGATTTTGTATCTGCGACTCAATCAATTGCTTAGGTAATATCTGACTAAAAGGAGCCGGAAAAATGATATCTCCTTGCGGGATAGAAAGATCGGTTAAAGGTGATAGTTGCCAGCGTCCAGCAAGTGGTAGTTGCATATTATCTTTGATTTAGATCAATTTTTGCCAGTATACGTAAATATTGATAAATGGCATAGCATTTGTCGCTAGACAAAAATTGACCTAATTGATTCAAACTTCCCTTTTGCTTATTTAGATCTTAAATTGAGCAATTAGTTGGCTTTGCTCACTAGAAAGTTGATTCAACGACTCACTATTACGAGCCGCTTCTTTCGCATCCTCTGCAATACTCATTGTCATATCCGATATGTGAACAATATTCTTAGCCACATCCTGTGCAACAGCGGTTTGTTCTTCAGAAGCGGTCGCAATTGAACGGCTCATGTCATTGATGTGCGTTAGGCTAGAAAGCATGTTTTCCAGTGAATCGCTCGTTTCATTCGTTTGCTTAACCGATTGCTCAGCGTGGACAAGATTATTTTCTACTATTCCTACGGCTTGGTCGGCTTTTCCTTGCAAGCTGTCAATCATCTCACCAATCTCATTGGCTGATTGTTGTGTTCTTGTTGCCAGAGAACGAACTTCGTCGGCTACAACAGCGAAACCTCGTCCGTGTTCACCTGCACGAGCAGCTTCAATAGCAGCATTCAATGCCAATAGGTTGGTCTGTTCGGAAATGGATTGAATAACCGTGAGTATTTCACCTATTTGCTGACTTTGAACTGAGAGCTGGCTGATAACCTGCGTTGCTTCATCTAATGAATCTTGAAGGCGACTCACAAAGCGTAAGTTTTTCTGCATGTTCTCCATGTTCGATTGCGCTTGCAGTGTCACTTCATCGACTTCTCTACTGGTTTCTGATGCGTGTGACGCCACTTCCTTTACTGCATGTTCCATTTCCGTTACTGCTGTCGCGATAGAGTCTGTCTGCTTGCTCTGTTCTTCTACTTTATCATTTGTCTTTTGACTCATAGCATGACTTTCATCTGCCACACCACTCACTGTTTCTGCTGACGATTGTATTTGCGAGATCAACCCACTTAATTTGTCGCTTAGACCATTTATATTGTCCGCAATAAGTCCAAGTTCAGACTGATAATTTTCGCTTATTTTATGCGTTAAATCACCACTGGCGAGTTTATCAATCGCTTCCATGATAGAGAATAAAGGCTTCTTAATAGAGCGCACAACAGTAAAGGTAATGATGACAGCCAGTAGTGTTGAAATAGCGGTCAAAATCAAGTTAATCATTAACGAGTCGAACGCCTCTTCTTCAGCATTTTTTAATGCCGACTCAGAGAGAGATCGGATATCAGAAATAATCACGACTGATTCCGATAACAAAGCATCCACTTCTTGAGCAATCTGTGCGAGCAGCATCGTACTTTGTTCATTGAGTTCGATGAATATTAGATGCTGTTGCAGTAACCCTTCTGAATTAATAATATTGTGTTGTAGCAAATCACGATATACCGCCACGATGTCTTCAGATTCAGGCATCGCCTTTATGATACGATCGGCTTTTTCACTAAAGCGCTCTAAATAGGCTGACAATTCACTCTTGAATGCATTTACTTCTTGTTCTTTTACTATAGACAACACTTTCTGCAGGTATCCAGCCGCCCCCTTTCCTTGAGTAAGTAAGAATTCAAGATCCCACGCTACTTGTTGCATTTCATCCGCTTTAGCATCGGAAATTAGATCATTGATATCTTGTTCGAAAAACAACCACTCTTCATCAAATGTGTTCAGTTCCTTCGTCGCAACTGAACGAGCAGAGGTTCTCTGATCATGAATATCCAGATGTTGATTTGCACCATTGATAAATACAGTCGCATTGCCATCAAGGTTATTCAGTTTAGCAACAAGTTGTGGATAATCAGATAATTCAGTTTCTAAAAGTGCGACCGTCTCACCATAGGATTGCTTTGCGTTACCTAAAGCCAACCTTAATTCAGTTCTACGCGCCTCTTGTTCGCTATTCGCGTGAACCAACATGGAACGGTTTACATCCTGAAGGTGCTGAGTAAGAACATTTGATCGGTCAAGCAGCCCGGTCAACGTAGATGCGGTAAGCTTTAATTGTTTAGACATACTCACTTGAGAAAGATAAGCAGACGTGCTTATCGCAAGGACAAAAAGGGTTACCGTTATAAAGCCTAAGGTAATTCGCTGTATCAATGACAAATGCATTACAAACCTCTACGCGATAGATATCAATAATTAGCTAGTCAGCACTGACTAGTATAGTTATATCGGCACGTATAGTTGATAGTTTAGACAAAATAGAAATTAACTTAAAAAGCATTAAAGTATGGGGAAATTGAAGGTAATAAATGAAATCGAAGGTTGTTGCCATGTCCTGTTGTCTGTGGAAATTGAAAGGCTGCATTTCAAAGATGCAGCCTAATAGTCAAATTCTATTACTCTTCTTCTATACCATCTTCTTCATAATCGACGTCATCACCTTCATAAAAAGTGCCCCATCCATCATAAATAATGTCATATTTTTCAGCAAGACTAATGAGCTTCTCAACTTGTAAATCAATAGCTTCAGCACTAAGTACAGATTCCATCGTCGCATCACAACACAATAGACGATTACCATCTTCATCTTCCGTCTCTTCTGCTTCTAATACTTCAAAGCCCATTTTGAACGCTTCAACAACCGCTTTCTCTAATGTTTCAAAATTTTCAGCAAACAAATGGTGTTCAATATCGTATAGAGCATCAGGATCACTTCCATCTTCCAAAAGAGCGTCGATGATCTGTCTAGTCTCTTCTTTTTGGATATTGATC
Organism: Vibrio frigidus; assembly: GCF_042465995.1. Lineage (NCBI taxonomy): Bacteria > Pseudomonadati > Pseudomonadota > Gammaproteobacteria > Vibrionales > Vibrionaceae > Vibrio > Vibrio frigidus. The sequence goes on from NZ_JBCDMC010000003.1 coordinate 358,104, forward strand.
AACGCTTCAACAGATAGGTATTCATCTTCGTGAGACATGCAGGTACTCCAGGTAGCAAATGAGGTGATTGAGTCGCCGTGAAATATCGCACGGATCGGAACGAAATACCACTAAGATTCACGTGTTCAAGACGATCTTATGTTGATCAAAACATTTTCTTAACAAATAAAACCATATTCAGAACAAAATCGTGTTTAGCCTATTCAATACTCATGAACAAATAATGAGTGGATATCAACTAAAAAATGATTCTTGATGAATTAGCTTTCTGTAGTAAAAAATACAATTTATCTTTTAAAAACAAAGCGTAAGAGTATAAAAACGATTAAAAAACAGAGCGTTCATCATTGTTGATTAGCATAATCAATCAAAATTCACGGTCATTGATAAAAGAGTAATCTGTTGATTAATTGCTAATTACCACAATGAATTGAAGTTTTCTCTAGTTAAATTATAAAAATATAAAATTATATTCCAACCAAGTAACTTGCAACTTAACCATAAGCTTGTCATAAAGGGGGATAGTCAATATTGTAAGGATACAGAATGAGCAAGTTGTACGTTGGATCTGAAGTAGGCCAGTTACGTCGGGTATTATTAAATCGTCCAGAAAGGGCATTAACCCACCTAACACCATCTAACTGTCAGGAACTTCTTTTTGATGATGTTCTAGCGGTTGAAGCCGCAGGGAAAGAGCATGACATATTTGCTCAAACTTTAAAAAATCAAGATGTTGAGGTTCTATTGTTGCATGACCTTCTTGTTGAAACATTAGCAATAGCGGATGCAAAAGAATGGTTATTAGTCAATCAAATTTCCGATTTTAGATATGGACCTACTTTCGCTAGAGATCTTAGAAACTATCTTACGGATATGGACAATGAACATTTAGCCACCATTTTACTTGGTGGACTCGCCTATTCTGAATTGCCAATTCAATCTTCCTCTATGCTTCCAAAAATGCATAAACCTATCGATTTTGTCATTGAGCCTTTACCTAACCACTTATTTACGCGAGATACTTCTTGTTGGGTTTATGGAGGAGTCTCACTTAATCCAATGATGAAAGCAGCTCGTCAAAGAGAAACCAACCACCTAAGAGCTATCTATCGTTGGCACCCAACGTTCGCTGGTAGTGATTTTATCAACTATTTCGGTGACCAAGACCTCCATTATGACAACGCAAACATTGAAGGTGGTGATGTACTCGTCATCGGTAAAGGTTCTGTCTTAATTGGAATGTCAGAGAGAACAACCCCACAAGGTGTAGAGAACTTGGCAGCGAATCTATTCAAATCTGGTCAGGCGAAGCAAGTTATTGCTCTCAAACTTCCTAAGCACCGCTCCTGCATGCATCTCGATACCGTTATGACCCATATAGATATAGACACCTTCTCTGTATACCCTGAAATCATCAATCAAAACTTGGAAACTTGGTCATTAACACCTAAAGGTGAAAATGATATGAACGCGAAGCAAATGCCGGATTACATTTCTGCTCTCGAATCAGCATTAAAAGTTGACCAACTTAAGCTCATTACAACGGGTGGCGATAACTATGAAGCAGAACGAGAACAGTGGAACGATGCCAACAATGTTCTTACCGTAAAACCTGGTGTTGTTATCGGTTACGAGCGTAATGTTTATACCAACGAAAAATATGATAAAGCCGGTATTGAGGTACTGAGTATTCCCGGTAATGAACTAGGAAGAGGACGCGGAGGGGCTCGCTGTATGAGCTGTCCTATCGAGAGAGACGATATTTAGAGTATAAGCGAGTTAAGCGGCCAATTAGGTCGCTTTTTTAAAAAGCGATCTAGCTCTCATATATAGAAACTTTAACGTCTCTATTTTAAATTTTAGAATTTGCATAATATTCCTTCACTTCACTAAGTCAAAATAACAAAATTGAAATAATTATTAAAATTATTGCATAATTAGCCGATTTTTATTTAATAATGTCTGTTAATGCTCTGTCTAATAGCCAAAAATGCCTTTCTGTCTTGCATATTTTTCTCATTCACATTATTAAAATTATAGAATATTAATCTATATTAATGACGAAATAACCCATCTGACATTTTCATCAAAGAAGACCGAACTATTTTCTCAAGATAAATTGTGACTACAAGCATAGATTGATCAGATGCAAATCTCTAAGATCATCATTAGAAATGACAAAAACTATTAACATCCAATATTAAATAATGAGTATAAAGGCAACGCGATGTATTAATTTTCAGTCAAATAATAACGACGCTTAAATTGAACACCGAAATTAAATTTATCACTAAATAACTAAATTTAGTGCGATATTTCTCATCCTAATAATCACCTAAAACTAGGTGAATAAGGAGATAACAATGACAACACATGCAGTAAACCAACAAGACAAAAAAGGACTCTTTGCTAATTTTAAGTTTCCATCTGCATACACTATTCTTTTCGCCCTGATCGCGATAGTCGCTTTAATGACTTGGATCGTTCCCGCAGGTCAATACGAAAGAACGATGAACGAAGAACTTGGTAGAGAAGTCCCAATTGCAGGAACCTACCAAGCGGTTGAAAGTAATCCTCAAGGTATTGTTGATATATTTCTTGCCCCTATTGATGGTTTCTACGATCACGAATCCTATTCTGCCGCTGCCATAGATGTCTCTTTATTTATTTTAGTCATTGGTGGTTTCTTGGGATTAGTGACCAAAACGGGCGCCATCGACGCTGGTATAGAGCGCGTAATGCATCGACTAGAAGGCCGTGAAGAGCTAATGATACCCATTTTAATGGCGCTTTTTGCCGCTGGAGGTACTATCTATGGCATGGCAGAAGAATCTCTCCCTTTCTATACCTTATTAGTTCCTGTCATGCTTGCAGCACGATTTGATCCGGTCGTTGCCGCGGCTACTGTGCTGCTTGGCGCTGGAATAGGCACACTCGGTTCCACTATTAATCCATTCGCAACGGTTATTGCATCAAACGCTGCCGGCATCCCATTTACAGATGGATTAATGCTACGAATGGCTATTTTATTTATTGGTTGGGGTATCTGTGTTGCGTATGTTATGCGATACGCCAAAATGGTGCGTGCCGATAAAACCAAATCCATTGTATACGACAAACATGACGAAAATATCGAACACTTTTTAGGTGATAATTCCGGCAAAGCATTAGAATTCACCACCACTAGAAAAGTGATTCTCACTTTATTTGCTGCTTCGTTTGGCGTTATGATATATGGCGTAGCGGTTGCTGGTTGGTGGATGGCAGAGCTGTCTGCCATGTTTCTCGCGGCAACGATTATAATCGGCCTTGTTGCCAAGATGAGTGAAGAAGAACTCACATCTAGCTTCATTGATGGTGCCAGAGATTTACTTGGCGTTGCGCTTATTATAGGCATTGCCCGAGGAATAGTCGTCATCATGGACCGTGGAATGATCACTGATACACTACTCAATTCCGCAGAGCATATTGTCACCGGCCTCTCTTCCGTCATGTTTATCAATGTCATGTATTGGTTAGAGGTATTACTCTCATTTTTGGTTCCGTCAACTTCTGGCTTAGCCGTATTGACGATGCCAATAATGGCGCCACTCGCCGACTTTGCAGGCATCAGTAGAGAGCTTGTCGTTACCGCTTATCAATCTGCGTCAGGTATCGTTAATTTAATTACCCCTACTTCTGCGGTTGTAATGGGCGGTTTGGCGATAGCACGTGTACCCTATGTTCGATGGATTAAATGGGTTGCTCCATTACTCGTCGTATTAACTGCCTTCATTATGATTGCATTAAGTATTGGCGCATTATTATAGGTACCTCTGTTTTTTTAACAGGCCGCTATTATATATAGCGGCTTTTTTATTGCTCACTATTTGTGAGTTTTATTTTTTGTGAATATTGTTTCACTTATTCTAACTAATCAACTGATTTTTTAGCGTATAACACCGCTAAACAACCATTTCATCGTTCATAGGAAAAACCCACTTATTTAATTGACAGGGATCATGTTAATGAAAAAAATAATACGTAAATAACACCTAAAAACAATAAGAATCGAGTAATAAGATGAATTAGATGAATATTATGTACAATCGGGTAAATATAGTAATTGGTCAACATTGAATAAAAATCCGAGAATAATTATTCATACTTTAAAAATCAATCACTTAGCGGAATAATAATAGTTTTTGACGCCATAAAACATCATTATAAAACTTTACGCTATATGAATAATAAATCCATATTAGCATGGGCAAATACTTGTAAAACCGTGTGATTAAGATCCTAGCTTATATAGGTATTAACGGTATTATAAAAACCAACTAGAGATGGAAGTCTATATTAAATATCTGATTGAATTTAATCAGGTCTGATTATAATTCATTATTAAAGAGAGATTGTGTTATGAGTAATTTCTACGTTGGTTCTGAAGTAGGTCAACTACGCCGTGTTTTATTACACCGTCCAGAGCGAGCTCTTAGTCATCTTACCCCATCAAACTGCCATGATTTATTATTTGATGATGTCTTAGCAGTAGAGCAAGCGGGTAAAGAGCACGATGCATTTTCACAAACACTCCGTGATCAAGGGGTAGAAGTCCTTTTGTTACATGACTTACTCACGGAGACGTTAGCGGTACCAGAAGCGAAAGAATGGTTATTAGATACTCAAATTTCTACGGTTCGATTTGGTCCACGGTTCGCTAATGACGTCAGGTGTTTTCTTGGCGATCAAACGAATAGCGAAATGGCCTCAATACTGCTAGGTGGACTTAGTTATGGTGAGATGCCGCTTCCATCATCATCTATGGTATGCGGAATGCACAACGAAAACGACTTTATCATTAAACCACTACCAAACCACCTTTTTACTCGCGACACGTCATGCTGGGTGTATGGGGGAGTATCAATAAATCCAATGGCGAAACGAGCTCGTCAGCGAGAAACCAATCATCTAAGAGCAATTTATCGCTGGCATCCTACTTTTTCAGGTCAAGCGTTCATTAAATACTTTGGTGATGAAGAGAAAAATTACGATTACTCCACAATAGAAGGTGGAGATGTTCTTGTTATTGGTAAAGGCGCAGTATTGATAGGAATGTCGGAAAGAACCACCCCTCAAGGCGTAGAGCAATTGGCCTCTGGTCTATTTAAGCATGGTCAGGCGAAACAAGTTATCGCCATGGAACTACCTAAGCACCGTTCATGCATGCATCTCGATACCGTGATGACTCACATGAGAGAAGATACATTTTCGATTTATCCAGAAGTGATACGTAAAGATATTAAATGTTGGAAGCTTACTGGCGATGAAACAGGGACGGTGAATGTTAAGGAAGAGGGCTACTTCGTCACTGCAATTGAAAAAGCACTTCAGGTAGATCAACTTAACCTCATTACAACGGGGGGCGACAGTTTTGAAGCAGAGCGTGAGCAATGGAATGACGCCAACAATGTTTTAACAGTGAAGCCTGGGGTCGTCATAGGGTACGAACGCAATGTATACACGAATGAAAAATACGACAAAGCAGGTATTACTGTCTTACCCATTCCTGGTGATGAGTTAGGGCGAGGACGCGGAGGTGCCCGTTGTATGAGCTGCCCAGTAGAACGAGACGATATCTAATTAAACAAATGTAAATATGCGGGTGAGATAACCGGCATGGAGATCAAAAATGGATAAGAAAACAGTAATAGTCGCATTAGGTGGCAACGCCTTACTTCGACGTGGTGAACCACTAGAAGCCGAAACTCAACGAGTGAACATCGCTACAGCCGCGAAAACCATTGCGGAAATAGCAAGCGAATATAATGTGGTATTAGTGCATGGTAATGGACCACAAGTCGGACTATTAGCACTTCAAGGGCTAGAGTACAAAAAGGTAAACCCATACCCTCTTGATGTGCTCGGTTCAGAAACCCAAGGAATGATCGGCTATATGTTGATGCAGGAACTTAAAAATTGCCTTCCAAAAACAGACGTAACTTGCATGCTTACTCAAATGACGGTAGATCCTGACGATCCCGCATTTATCAATCCAACCAAGCCTATTGGCCCAATATATCAAGAAAGCGAAGCGCGTTCATTAGCAGAAAAATACCATTGGACCATTAAACCGGATGGCGACTATTTTCGTCGAGTTGTGCCTAGCCCATTACCGACAGGGATAGTTGAAGTGAATGCAATTTCAGCACTAATAGAACGCAACCACCTTGTCATTTGTGCAGGTGGTGGTGGTATTCCTGTAAAATATGAAAACCAAAAGCTGGTGGGAGTCGAGGCGGTGATTGACAAAGACATGTCTGCTGCTTATCTAGCAAAACAATTAGATGCGGACGCGTTACTCATTTTAACCGACACCGACGCCGTATATTTAGATTGGGGTAAGCCCACTCAAGAAGCGATAAGAAAAACAACACCGAGCATATTGGCCAAGTATCAGTTTGATGATGGTTCGATGGGACCAAAAATTAAAGCCTCTTGTGAATTCATCAATTCCGGTGGCAAATTTGTTGGTATAGGTTCGCTGCAAGATGGCTTACGTATATTAAAAGGTGACACAGGAACAAATATTATTGCAAAAATATAGAATATATATTCACTTTAACTCCGTAATGAGTTACATATAAATAATTGAATCTGGTTATCGTCAAAAATAGAGAGATAGCCCGTTTCCACTCTAACTTTATTTCCACCCAAAGCATTAAGGGGAATCAACATGGCTTTTAACATTCGAAACCGTAACTTTTTGAAACTACTAGACTTCACACCACGTGAAATACAGCATCTTCTAGAGCTTTCGGCTGAACTTAAGAAAGCAAAATATAACGGATACGAACAGCCACGCCTTACTGGTAAAAATATTGCTCTTATATTCGAAAAAGCATCAACGCGTACTCGCTGTGCATTTGAAGTTGCCGCATTTGATCAAGGTGCTCAAGTCTCCTACATCGGTCCTTCTGGCTCACAAATTGGTCACAAAGAATCAATGAAAGACACGGCTCGTGTATTAGGGCGTATGTACGATGGTATTGAATATCGCGGTTTCGGTCAGGAGATTGTTGAGGTGTTAGGTGCTCACGCCGGTGTTCCCGTTTGGAACGGTTTAACCAATGAGTTTCACCCTACTCAAATTCTTGCTGATTTCTTAACGATGATAGAACATGGGCGGGGCAAGCAGCTACACGAAATAACCTTCGCCTACCTTGGTGATGCTCGCAATAACATGGGTAATTCATTGCTTGTTGGTGCTGCAAAAATGGGCATGGATATTAGACTTGTTGCCCCTAAACAATTCTGGCCAGAAGCGTCTTTGGTTGCAACATGTAAAGACATTGCAGAAAAAACGGGTGCAAAAATTACCATGACAGAAAGCGTGCAAGAAGGCGTTCAAGGTTGTGACTTCTTGTACACCGATGTTTGGGTATCAATGGGAGAATCTCAGGAAGCTTGGGATGAACGTGTGAAACTGATGACTCCGTATCAAGTTAACATGAGTACAATCAAAGCGACCGGCAACCCACATGTGAAATTTATGCACTGTCTACCTGCATTCCATAATGATGAAACGACGGTTGGGAAAGAAGTCGCTGAAAAATATGGCATGTCAGGACTAGAGGTGACAGAGGATGTATTTGAATCTGAACACTCAATCGTATTTGATGAAGCGGAAAATAGACTACACACTATTAAAGCAATAATGGTGGCAACATTAGGTCAATAACGGTTTAAGATAACCGAGATTTACAGATCAAGTTTTCTGTTATTCTCGGTTTTTTATTCACTGCACAAAATAACCTATTAAAACCATCATTTTTTCACATAAATTTCTTAACCGATTGTTTTAAAGATTAAAATGTATGCTTTTATTTATTCAGTAAACGTAATGTAATGCATTTCATTAAAAGTTGATGTAATCGCTTGCGTTCACAAAAAAGGCGAGTATAATCTCCGGCAATTTGTCTAAATAGAGATAGAAAATGAATCCTGTAGTATTAAAAAATCAGGTGTGCTGCCGACCAGTATCGGCACTATATTCATTTCTTATTTTTGTTATTTTTGTTAAATAAAGCCTCCTTGTTTAAGGGGGCTTTTTTTTGTCTCAATGATTTATACCAACTAAAAAGGGAAGAGCGTCATGGCGAACTCGCTGTTTAAAAAGCACATCATTTCCATCCCAGAATTTCAACGCAATGAGCTTGAATTAATCGTAGAAACCGCTGGTAAATTGAAATCTGAACCCAATCCAGAACTCTTGAAAAATAAAGTCATCGCTAGCTGTTTTTTTGAGCCATCTACTCGTACACGCCTTTCTTTCGAGACCGCTATCCAGCGCCTAGGCGGAACCGTCATTGGTTTTGATAATGGTGGTAATACCTCTCTGGCTAAAAAGGGGGAAACACTTGCTGACTCTGTGCAGGTTATCTCCTCGTATGTGGATGCCTTTGTCATGCGCCATCCCCAAGAAGGGGCAGCGAGACTCGCTTCTGAATTTTCAAACGGTATACCCGTTATTAATGGTGGCGATGGGGCAAACCAACACCCAACCCAGACTCTGCTTGACCTATTCTCAATCTATGAAACTCAGGGCAGACTGGACAACCTCAATGTTGCTCTTGTGGGTGATTTAAAATATGGTCGAACTGTTCACTCATTAACCCAAGCCTTAGCTAAGTTTGAGAACAACCGTTTCTTCTTTATTGCACCTGATGTACTCGCGATGCCTGATTATATATGTGAGGAACTGGACAATGCTGGTATCCCTTACAGCCTACATACGGAAATGGATGATGTGATACCTGAGCTAGATATTCTCTATATGACTCGAGTACAAAAAGAGCGGTTCGATGAATCAGAGTACGCCCATATCAAATCCGCATTTATCCTTTCAGCCGACCAACTTTCTGACGCCCGAGAAAACATGAAAGTACTCCATCCACTACCACGAGTAGATGAAATCGCCAACGATGTAGATAAAACCAAACATGCTTATTATTTTCAACAAGCAGAAAATGGCGTTTACGCACGTGAAGCACTACTTGCACTAGTACTTAATCAAGATCTTTAAGTGAGGAATAACAAATGGTAAACAAGGCACATCTACAAGTAGAAGCAATTAAGAACGGCTCTGTCATTGACCATATTCCTGCTCACGTAGGGATAAAGGTACTTAAGTTGTTTAGGATGCATAAGAGTGAACAACGCATCACCATGGGGCTTAACCTACCTTCATCAGCATTGGGCGCTAAGGATCTAATCAAAATTGAAAACGTCTACATCACAGAGGATCAAGCCAATCAATTGGCCTTGTATGCTCCCAACGCGACCGTTAACCAGATCGAAAATTATGAAGTTACCAAAAAACTTGCACTCGATTTTCCTGATAAAATTGAAGCGGTATTCTCGTGTCCAAATACAAATTGCATCTCGCATGGAGAGCCTGTTGATAGCAATTTCAGCGTCATCAAAAAAGTCGATAATATCCAGCTAAAATGCAAATATTGTGAAAAAGTATTCTCTCGGGAAATTGTCACTGAGCGGAATTAACATTCTCAATTTCGACAAATAGCTCACAAATTTTGTGCGCTATTTGTGTTCGATATACAGAAAAAAGAATAACTAGTAATCTTTCTCTTCTTTCCAATTGCTTCAACTCATTGTTAGCGCTCAGTTAATCTTTTTATAGATCTTTTACTCTGGATAAATGACTTATAAAAATGAATATAAATACTCAATTGCACTTTAAATAGGCCCATTTACAATATTTTTATTTGGTGATCGGGTTCAACAAAACCGCGTTTCCGCGCTGTTAAAATTACCACAATGGGTAAAATTATCATAATGAATACAAATAGATAAGAAAAACCTATTAATTGGCTCTGGGTAACAAATGGATCATTGAACCAGCTTTCATACACTCTCCAATAATTAAGGCGCAGTTCGTGAACAATCTTACTTATTCTAACGATTTTAAAACAGCTAACGAAGATAGCATTACCGACATATGCAGACGCTTATTGCAACAGCAAAGCTTTAGCACACAAGAAAGTTTAAGGAATGAACTTATCGACCTTGGTTATGACGACGTAAGCCAGTCTACCGTCTCACGTATTTTGACCAAACTTAACGTTGTGAAAATACCCAACGCTTATGGAAAAAAGGTTTATTGCCTCTCCATGGAAAATGAGGGTATTAGAGTAGATTCATCCATTTCGTCTCAGGTTGAGTTCGTTACACATAACCAGCTTGTCGTTGTAGTGAAGACTCATCCAGGCAGTGCTCAACTCGTTGCGCGCATTATAGATATGCAGCCTCACGAAGAGATATTGGGAACGGTCGGTGGAAATGATACAGTGATGGTCGCACCAAAAGATATAAACCGTATTTCTGAATGCGAAGCGATAGTACGTAAGCGCCTAGGTATGTCTCTATAAACCGATATCTCATCAATAGATACTTTGCCGCCAGTGCATCGTCGTTCACATCTGAATGGCTATGCGCGTGGCGCCTAGACAACTGCATTGGGTGAAATAATACATGTCTACATTAAGGATTAAAAATGACTAAAGTACTTCATACTGAACAAGCACCAGCCGCTATTGGCCCTTATGTACAAGGTGTTGATTTGGGTAATATGGTGATGACCTCAGGACAGATTCCTGTCATTCCAGCGACTGGGGAAATTGTTTCAGATGATATAGCCAAACAAGCTCGTCAATCATTAGACAACGTTAAAGCCGTGGTCGAATCTTCAGGATTAAGCGTTTCCAACATTGTTAAAATGACCGTTTTTGTCAAAGATCTTAATGACTTTGGTACGGTGAATGAAATTTATGGTCAGTTTTTTGATGAGCACAACGTTGCAAACTACCCGGCTCGTTCTTGTGTTGAAGTGGCTCGATTACCAAAAGATGTAAAGATTGAAATAGAAGCAATCGCAGTAAGATAAAATGGTTGCTCACTGAGAATTAAATAAGCGCATCTGAAAGGTTTCATATGCGCTTTTTATTTGTTGCTAATGACTATTTTTTTGCATTAAGGCGGTCAACTTCGGCGTCCAGATCTTCCAACTTCGCTTTCATCTGCTCACGGACTAAATTTGCTAGCTCTCGAGTGTTTTCTTTAGCGTAACCTTCTGTTTTTATTGGTGGCAACATCTCTACAATAACGTGGCCATTGTTCCAACGATTAAACTTTATTTTACCTTGAGTCGAGCTGCAGACAATCGGGATGATAGGAACACCAGCACCTATAGCGGCGTGAAATGCACCCGTTTTAAATGGCAGTAATCCACGTCCTCGTGAACGTGTACCTTCTGGAAACATCCAGACCGATACATCACTCGATTTCATACTATCCACCACCTGATCGATCGTACCTTTCGCTTTCGAACGATTGAAGCGATCAATAAGAATGTTTCCCGTGATCCAATAAAGTTGGCCGAACAGCGGAACCCAAACCAAACTTTTTTTCCCAACCGTCACCACTCTCGGTGTTACTGCTGCGGACACAGTAAATAGATCCCAATTATTTTGGTGATTTGCTACGTACAAGTTTTGGCCTCTTTCATACGCATCTTCTGGAAATCTTAATTCCAACTTAAACCCGAAGATACTGGCCATCTTGCAAAATTTACCACCGATAATGTAAACCAACTTCGGGTTACGTGGTGTAAGCAAGCTATACCCACAACCAAATACAAACATGAATACTGCAAATATTATCACTGCAATAACACGTAATAATGCAACCATTTAACTTCTCCGCGATGGTTAGTTGTACAAAATAGTTAAAAATCAAAAAGCCGAAATCATCTAGATTTCGGCTTTCAATGAATAAAGTTTATTAACTAGATTCACTAAACCGTTCTATTTGAGCGCCAAGCTTATTTAGCTTGTTCTCTATTTTTTCGTAACCACGATCAATATGATAAATTCGGTCAACAATTGTTTCGCCTTTCGCAATACACCCAGCGATAACTAAACTTGCAGAAGCACGAAGGTCCGTTGCCATTACTTGAGCAGCACTGAGTTCTTCAACATCACCACATATAACCGTATTGCCTTCAACTTCTGCTTTTGCACCCATACGTTGTAATTCAGGTACATGCATAAAACGATTTTCAAAGATAGTTTCAGTGATAACACCACCACCTTTAGCCATCATATTCAATAGCGTAAATTGAGCTTGCATATCGGTTGGAAAGCCGGGATGAGGCGCTGTTCTGATCGAAACAGCTTTTAGCTCACGTTCCGTCATATCAAGGCTTATCCAATCTTCACCCGTTTCAATCTTAGCCCCTGCTTCTTCTAACTTAGCTAATACCGCTTCAAGCAGAGACGATTGCGTTTTTTTACACACTATTTTGCCACCAGAAACCGCAGCCGCGACAAGGAATGTTCCTGTTTCTATACGATCAGGTAATACTGAGTGCTTGCCACCACCTAGACGTTCTACGCCTTCAATAGTAATCGTATCACCACCTGCACCAGAGATTTTTGCGCCTATTGTATTAAGAAATTGGGCGGTATCTTCGATCTCAGGTTCTCGCGCCGCATTATCTAGAACCGTTGTTCCTTCAGCTAACGCAGCTGCACACATCACAGTGATAGTTGCACCAACACTTACCTTGTCCATGACAATATGTGCGCCTTTTAAGCGACCATCGACTTCAGCCTTAACATAGCCTTCATCAAGGGTGATAGTAGCACCTAATTGTTCTAGGCCATGGATATGTAGATCAACAGGTCGAGCGCCTATTGCACATCCACCAGGAAGAGATACTTGTCCTTTGCCAAAACGGGCGACTAATGGACCTAACGCCCAAATAGAGGCTCGCATTGTTTTCACTAAATCATATGGTGCGCAATATTCGTCTATCGTGCTGCTATCCACATGAACCGATCCATTGCGACTGACTTTTGCACCAAGGCGCTTAAGCAGTTCCATGGTCGTATCAATGTCTTTTAATTTAGGTACATTCGATACTTCAACCGGTTCTTCGGCCAAGATTGCTGCAAATAAAATTGGTAAGGCCGCGTTTTTTGCTCCGCCGATTTCAACTTCACCACTAAGTGGTTGATGGGAACCTGTAACTCTAAACTTTTCCATATAAACCTTATAACGACATCAATTTCTTGTCGCGTTCCCACTCTTCTGGAGTAAACGCTTTAATTGTAACTGCATGAATATCATTTCTCTGAATGTATTCCATCAGAGGAGAGTAAATTAATTGTTGTTTTTTGACTCGACTTAGAGTCGCAAAACACGCGTCAATCGCGATGACTTCAAATTGACTTCCGCTACCTTTTACATGAATCTCTTGAATTTCAAGAGCTTCTTCTAGAATTTTTTTTACGTCTATACTTTCCACGATAGATCCCATCTATTTTTTTATATGATTAACCAACATGGTTTCTATGTTGCTCAATTGGAATAATGTTCGCAACTGCTCCGGCACGAAGCTGAGCATTATATGACAGTTTGAATTTTTTGCATGCTGAATTAGATGAATTAACATAGCCATTCCAGCTGAATCTATTCGGTGAGCCTGTTCAAGAGAGACTTCACATTCAGGTTGAGTCGGTGTCCAGCCTTGAATATACACCCAAACGCTAGGGACAGTGTCTCGAGTAAGTTCCCCTGAAAGAGCATAGCCATTGGCGTTTGCTTGCCATTGACACTCACTCATTTTGCCTCGCCTTCAAATCGAATAGGCCTAGCGGACAAAACCATAAGTTCTTGAGAAACAGACGGAATACCTTCCTTTCTTATTTTTGAACCCCACTCCGACTGCTTGCTTGATAATAGACTCACGCCTTCTGCTACAATATCGAAAGCTAACCACTCTCCGGTTTTCTTATTTTTTCTCAGCTTAAATTCAAGCCGAATATCAGGCCTTGGAGCGTCAACAACATCAACCTTAACACTCGTAATTCTCTTATTTGCGTCGACCGCTTTTTTGGGTTCAAATTGAACGATTTGATCAGAGTACAATGTTAAGACCTGCGCATACGAAGTAACGAGGTATTCACGAAAAGCGACAACGAACTCTTTAACATTCTCTCTATTTTTCTCTTTTTTGAGATGGCTACCCAATACCTTTAGCGCTGAGTATCGATAGTCGATATAAGGCATAAGTTCTTCTTCTACTACAACCTTTAATCTCTCAGGATTTTCTCTAATACTCTCATTTTCCACTTTTAAGCGGTCAAATAAATTCTGAGACACTTCCTTTATCATCTCGTAAGGTTGAGTTTTATCGATATCTTGCGCGTAACTATTACCCGAAATAACGGCCATCACAATGACCATTTGAATAATCTGTTTTATCCAACTCATACCCATTACTCCTCGTCAGAACCATTAACGCTGTATAAAACTTGTCCAATGAGATCTTCCAATACCAACGCCGATTTGGTGTCCTCAATAAAATCGCCATTACCGAGCATTTCAATATCACCATCGACAAAGCCAGGTATAAGTCCAATATATTGCTCACCAATCAAACCAGAGGTCAAAATCTCTGCGCTTGATGTTTCAGGAAATTGCCCATATTGGTCTTCGATAGATAAAGTAACCAGAGGTGTAAACGTCTCTTTGTCTAAATTAATAGCACTTACTCTCCCCACCACGACACCACCAATTTTTACTGGTGAGCGTACTTTAAGGCTTCCAATGTTATCGAAGTAAGCTTGTAGATTGTAGGCGTTCCCTGAGCTTAACCCGGTGACATTTGCTACTTTAAATATCATGATTAAAACAGCGATTACACCAGCCAATACAAAAGCACCGACCCATAATTCCAATTTACGTGTTTGTTGCATTATCAATTCCCGAACATCAACGCTGTTAAGACAAAATCCAGTCCTAAAACGGCTAAAGAAGAGTGCACTACTGTGCGTGTTGTCGCTTTACTTATACCTTCCGATGTTGGTATCGCATCATAGCCGTTAAATAAAGCAATCCAAGTGATGGTAATTGCAAAAACCATACACTTTATAAAACTGTTACCTACATCTCGTCCCAGTTGAACGGATGATTGTATTGCTGACCAAAAACTACCATGGTCGACACCTTTCCAATCCACACCTACAATTTGACCGCCCCAGATGCCGACAGTAATGAAAATCATAGCGAGCAGTGGCATAGAGATCAACCCAGCCCAGAACCTTGGAGCGATGACCCGTTTTAATGGGTCGACTGCCATCATTTCAAGGCTAGAAATTTGCTCTGTTGCCTTCATTAAACCGATTTCAGCCGTAAGTGCTGAACCCGCTCTACCTGCAAACAGTAACGCTGTGACCACCGGCCCTAATTCTCTCAAGAGCGAAAGCGTCACCATCTGCCCCAAGCTGCCTTCTGCCCCATAATCAATTAAAACAACAAAACCTTGAAGGCTTAGTACCATGCCTATAAACAAACCAGAAACGACAATAATAGCGAGAGATTGGACACCAATATTGTAGAGTTGTTTGATTAATAGTGGAAAATTTTTAATTGGGTGCGGTCGATTAAAAATAGCGCCACTCAACATGATTGTCGCTCGGCCAAAAGATTGACAACGGTTTATCGCATTGGCACCCAAACTTTCTAAATAATTCAATAAAGGATTAAGCATTCTAATTTAAATCCTCTTCAATTGGCTTCGCTGGGAATCGAAATGGTACCGGACCATCCGCATGCCCCATTAAAAACTGTTGGACCATAGGATCCGGATTCTCTCTTAATTCTTGCGGTGAACCGGATGTTATTATACGTCCATCGGCCAGTAAATAAACTTGGTCAGCAATGCTCATCACTTCAGGCACATCATGAGATACCACAATAGAGGTTAATCCCAACGCTTGATTTAAGCTTCTAATTAACTGAACCAGCACACCCATCGTTATTGGGTCTTGTCCTACAAATGGTTCATCGTACATGATCAGTTCAGGGTCAAGGGCAATCGCTCTGGCCAGTGCAGCCCGACGAGCCATGCCACCAGAAAGTTCACTCGGCATTAATTCTTCCGCTCCGCGAAGCCCAACTGCTTCAAGTTTAAGAGTAACAAGCGTGTTGATTAACTCTTCAGACAATTGTGTGTGTTCACGTAAAGGGAAGGCTACGTTATCGAATACGTTAAGATCCGTAAATAGAGCGCCAGATTGAAATAGCATGCTCATTTTTTTTCTGGCTTGGTAAAGTTGGTTTCTTCTTAGACTAGGAATATTTTGGTTATCAAACCAAATTTCACCTGACTCGGGTAAAATCTGACCACCAATAAGTCGTAACAATGTCGTTTTACCGATACCAGACGGACCCATAATTGCTGTAATCTTCCCTTCGGGCACAGTCAGATTAACATTATCAAATATGGTACGGTCTCCCCGGCTAAAGGTAAGATTTTTAATTATCACAAAATCTTTTACTGACATAGACTCACTTTTCTAATTGGCTGATACTGTTAAAGCTATCAATTTAAACGATATAATATCGACAATCTTGGTTAAGATACATAAGATTCAGATTCTAACCTTATTTCGACTAGAATTAGTACTCTTTCTAGGCGTATAATTCATGAATTGAGCTAAGGAATGCCCTGATTTGACTTTTGTAACTGAAAAGCGGGAAAACATTCCCACATTAAATTCTTCAAAATTAAACTTCCCTTTTAAATCGCTGAAAGTAAAATTAGCGGCCACTTGTTTAATAGTGCAATTTTGTAGGAATCATCATGCTTGAAGCTGTTATTTTTCTCGTAGTGGGTTTAATCTTTTTAGTCTGGAGTGCCGATAAGCTCGTTTTTGGTGCGGCAGCATTAGCTAAAAATATTGGTATATCCCCACTTGTTATCGGTATGACCATATTGGCGATGGGCTCTTCAGCCCCAGAAATGATGGTGTCCGCCACAGCTTCTCTGGCAGGAAAATCCGACACAGCTGTCGGTAATGTTTTGGGATCTAATATTGCCAATATTGCTCTAATACTGGGTATTACCGCATTAGTTAAACCTCTTTCTATCAGTTCCGGCGTTATTCGTCGTGAACTTCCTCTT
The DNA here is from genome assembly GCF_042465995.1 of Vibrio frigidus. Lineage (NCBI taxonomy): Bacteria > Pseudomonadati > Pseudomonadota > Gammaproteobacteria > Vibrionales > Vibrionaceae > Vibrio > Vibrio frigidus. The sequence continues at coordinate 375,136 of NZ_JBCDMC010000003.1, forward strand.
ATGATCATAGTCACTCTATTAGCCGGTGTTATTCTTTGGGATAGCCACTTGGGTTTTTATGAGGGTGTGCTCTTATTCGTGCTTTTCGGAGCATTTATAATCGCAATGCTCCGAATTAGCCATAAAGAGAAGCGTAATGGTGATTCATTTATAGAGGATCAAGAATCTGAAATACCCGATGGGGTTAGTAATATCAAAGCCGGTATGTGGGTTGTTATCGGCTTAGTTATACTCCCTATTGCTGCTGATACCTTAGTCGACAACGCGGTCGTTATTGCAAAATATTTCGGCATGAGTGATTTGGTTATTGGTTTAACTATCATTGCGATAGGGACTAGCCTACCAGAATTAGCTGCTTCCCTTGCAGGCGTATTGAAAGGGGAAGACGATATGGCCGTCGGCAATATCATTGGTTCTAATGTCTTCAACATATTGGCAGTGATGGGTATTCCTGGAATTCTAAACCCATCTATATTGAGTGAGCATGCTATGGCAAGAGACTTTTGGGTCATGCTAGCGGTTTCACTCTTATTGGTACTTTTTGCACTAGGTAAGTCACGCAGTATCAACCGAATAGAAGCTGGCATACTGCTTGTTTGTTTTATTAGTTACCAGGTTTATCTATTTACAAATATGAGCGCATAACTAAATCGTTGCTATTTACTGAACAGGAGTTTTTTTACACATGTCCACGTTTGACTATAAAAGTGCAGCTAAAAAGGTACTAGATACTGAAGTTGCAGGACTTCAACAATTAGTCCAATACTTCAATGACGACTTCTGCTCAGCATGTGATTTGATCCTTAACAATAAAGGCAAAGTCGTTGTAATGGGGATGGGGAAGTCTGGACATATAGGAAACAAGATAGCAGCAACGTTAGCGAGTACAGGCACCTCTGCATTTTTCGTTCACCCAGGTGAAGCCGCGCATGGCGATTTGGGAATGATAGAACCGACGGATATCGTTATCGCCATCTCGAACTCTGGTGAGTCTGCCGAACTACTGTCTCTTTTTCCTGTATTAAAACGATTGAACATAAAACTCATTAGTATGACAGGCAAACCCCAGTCAACCATGGCAAACCTGTCGGATATTCATCTACAGATCACCGTGCCAGAAGAAGCGTGTCCACTGGGCCAAGCGCCAACAAGCAGTACAACAGCTACACTTGTCATGGGGGATGCCTTAGCGGTGTCTTTACTTCAGGCTAGAGGCTTTACCTCTGAAGACTTTGCATTGTCTCACCCAGGCGGTGCATTAGGAAGAAAACTGCTTCTTAAGCTTAAGGATATTATGCGTACCGGCGAAAATATGCCAAAAGTGAGCGAATCAGCTCTAATTAGAGATGCGCTGATCGAGATATCTCAAAAAGGATTAGGTATGACAGCCATTGTTAACCAGTCCAACAAAGTCTTGGGTATATTTACAGATGGTGATTTAAGACGGTTATTAGATGAACAAGTTGATGTTTACTCAACCAAAATTGGTGATGTCATGTCCAAGAACCCGACAATGGCGGCGCCGAACATGCTTGCTGTAGAAGGAGTCAATATGATGCAAGCAAAACAAATTACCAGCTTGTTGTTATGTGAAGACGATATATTAGTTGGGGCTCTTAACATGCATGATTTATTAAAGGCAGGAGTAATGTAGTGCCAGATTTGTCAAAAAACAATCTTGTGGACACGATTTATGGTTCGGTATCAAAAGATATTATCGCCATTGCAAAAGAAATTAAACTACTCATCTGTGACGTTGATGGCGTATTTTCTGACGGATTGATTTACATGGGCAATCAAGGCGAAGAAATAAAGACCTTCCATACTCGTGATGGCTATGGTGTGAAATCGCTTATGAATGCTGGTATCGAAATCGCGATAATTACTGGTCGAAAATCACAAATCGTCGAGAATAGAATGAGAGCATTAGGTATAAACCTGATCTATCAAGGACAAGATGACAAAGTAAAGGCATATCAAGATATCTGTTCTAAAATTAATGTCTCACCTGAATTTACTGGCTATATTGGCGATGACCTTATCGACTGGCCAGTAATGGAAAAAGTAGCGCTCAAAGTTTGTGTTGCAGATGGTCATCCATTACTTGCTAAACGTGCCAACTACGTTACCCATATCAAGGGCGGCCATGGTGCAGTACGTGAGGTATGCGATCTCATATTGGAAGCAAGAAACGAATTGGACGTGCATAAAGGTTTGAGCATATGAGTATTTCTCGCGTTCTTTACACCATGATTTTTTTAGTAGCGGCTTACTCAGCTTATTACTTGTTTGGTGCAAGAAACGTAGAAGTAATTCAGGTTATCCCCGATATTGAAGTACCTGCGCTTAGCGGTCGAAATGTCGATAATACAAATTACAACGATATTGGCACCAGAAGCTATCGAATTACATCTGGTTATCTAGATCATTATGCGGTAAGTGGCGACACCAAATTTGAGTACCCCGTTCTTTATATTTATAGAGACGGCGAAATCCAAGAATGGGAAGTCACCGCTGACCGTGGCATTCTAGATAAGGACCATGTCCTCACTCTATACGATAACGTTCTAGCAAAAAATTTATTACCTGATGCTGGTTTTGATACTATGGCAACAGACAGACTTTCTATTCACTTAGATAATAGAGATTTTTGGGCCGATAACCCGGTGTTATTAGTCGGCCCAACATTTGAAAACAAAGGACAAGCGATGAAAGGTAATTTTGGAAAAAACATCGCCACTCTGTTCAACCATGTACAAGGTAGATATGAAACTCTCACACCTTAGTCTTATCGCTTGTCTGCTTGCGACAAGCCACGCCTATGCACTTAAGTCTGATTCGGATCAGCCTATTTATATAGACTCCGACACTCAGAACCTTGATATGAAAAGTAATACCGTTACTTTTACAGGGGATGTAAAACTCAAGCAAGGCAGTATAAACATCAATGCTGACAAACTTATTGTCATTCGTAATCCAGAAGATGGGTCGTTAAGAGAGATTGAGGGCTATGGCAACCCTGCAACATTTTCTCAGTTGACTGATGATGGGAATACATTAAACGGACAATCCAAAGAGCTCTACTACAATGTTAATGATGACCAATTAACAATGATTACTGATGCCGTACTGTCTCAAGATGAAAGTATTATAAAGGGAAACAAAATTACATACAAAATTGGCTCACAAAAACTCACCGCAGACAGTGGTGCAGGTGAACGAGTAAAAACCGTTCTTCAACCAACACAAACGACTAAGCAATAATATGGCAATATTAAAAGCAGAGCATTTAGCCAAGAGCTATAAGAATCGAAAAGTCGTTGCCGATGTGAGCTTGACCGTAGAATCAGGACAGATCGTCGGTCTACTCGGCCCAAACGGAGCCGGTAAAACAACCTCCTTTTATATGATTGTTGGACTTGTCGCACGTGATGAAGGGAGAATTATGATTGATGATAACGACATTAGTATTCTTCCTATGCATAGTCGATCACGTATGGGGATAGGCTACCTCCCCCAAGAAGCATCCATATTTCGAAAACTGTCGGTTGAAGACAATATTATGGCGGTTCTAGAAACTCGAAAAGAACTGAGCCGTGAAGACAGACAAGACAGAATGGAAGATCTGTTGGATGAGTTCAATATCCAACACATCAGAAAAAGTGCGGGAATGGCTTTGTCGGGAGGCGAACGTCGGCGAGTTGAGATAGCCAGAGCCTTAGCCGCCAATCCGGAGTTCATCTTATTAGATGAACCATTCGCAGGGGTTGACCCGATATCCGTCATTGACATTAAAAAAATCATAGAGCATTTACGAGACAGAGGCTTAGGTGTACTTATCACCGATCACAATGTTCGCGAAACACTCGACGTATGTGAGAAAGCTTACATAGTAAGTCAAGGCCACCTCATTGCAGAAGGGACACCAGATCAAGTTCTCAACAATGAACAGGTGAAACAGGTTTATCTCGGGGAGCAATTCCGTCTATGATTAAAGTAATAAAGAAAATGGATTTATTTGGTGTCTAATTTTAAGCGCCAAAAATAAGAACAAGGCTCTAAATACTGGATGAAACCATCATTACAACTCAAGCTTGGCCAACAACTTGCTATGACGCCCCAGTTGCAGCAAGCCATTCGCTTGTTGCAACTGTCGACTTTAGACTTGCAGCAAGAGATCCAAGAAGCTTTAGAATCTAACCCTTTACTCGACGTTGATGAAGGCCCTGAAGAGGCGACGATTCCTGATAACAATGAAAAAGCCAAAGATGACTCGTCTACAGAGGTCGCGGTCGAAGTATCAAGCGAACCTGACGTTCCAGACAGCTCTGAAGTTATTGAAAAATCAGAAATTTCTGACGACTTAGAAATGGATGCCTCATGGGATGACGTTTATAGTGCGAACACGGGTAGTACCGGAATAGCACTCGATGACGACATGCCTGTTTACCAAGGTGAAACCACTCAAAGCCTTCAAGATTACTTATTATGGCAACTCGACTTAACACCATTTTCAGAAACTGACCAAACGATTGCAACCGCGATCATCGACGCTGTTGATAACTATGGGTACCTCACCGTTTCTGTGGAAGAAATCCTAGAAAGCGTCAGTAGTGAAGATGTCGAATTGGACGAAGTTGAAGCGGTACTAAAACGAGTCCAACAGTTTGACCCATTAGGCGTCGCCTCTCGTAACCTTCAAGAATGTTTACTGCTTCAGCTCGTCACGTATCCAGAAAGTACGCCTTGGTTAGCTGAAACAAAACTGATCTTAACCAACCATATCGACCAGTTAGGTAATCGCGATTACAAACTAATCTTAAAAGAAAGTAAGCTAAAAGAAGACCAGCTTCGCGAAGTCATGCAATTGATTCAACAGCTTGATCCTCGCCCTGGTAGCTCGATCACACCAGATGAAACAGAATATGTCATTCCTGATGTTTCTGTTCTTAAAGATAAAGGCAAGTGGTCAGTCACGATAAACCCAGACAGCGTTCCAAGGCTGAAAGTAAATCAACAGTATGCCGCGATGGGCAAAGGCAATAGTGTCGATAGCCAATTTATTCGCAGTAATCTGCAAGAAGCAAAATGGTTAATCAAAAGTTTAGAGAGTCGCAATGAGACCTTATTAAAGGTTTCCCGCTGTATTGTTGAACACCAGCAGGACTTCTTTGAATTTGGAGAAGAAGCAATGAAGCCAATGGTACTTAACGATATTGCCTTGGCTGTCGAGATGCATGAGTCGACTATATCTAGGGTTACGACCCAGAAATTTATGCATACTCCAAGAGGTATTTTTGAACTCAAGTATTTTTTCTCAAGCCATGTAAGTACCGACAATGGTGGAGAATGTTCATCAACGGCAATTCGAGCATTAATTAAGAAGCTGGTCGCGGCAGAGAACGCGGCCAAACCACTAAGTGATAGCAAGATTGCCGCACTGTTAGCTGACCAAGGGATACAGGTAGCAAGACGAACCATAGCAAAATATCGAGAATCTTTGGGTATTTCCCCATCGAGTCAGCGTAAACGCCTACTCTAGGCATCGAAAATAAGGAAAGTCTATGCAAATCAATATTAAAGGACATCATGTTGAGATTACCGATTCAATGCAGGACTACGTAAATTCTAAATTTCAAAAATTAGAGCGTTTTTTCGAACATATAAATAATGTTCATGTGGTATTACGCGTAGAAAAAGTGCACCATATCGCAGAAGCAACACTACATGTCAGCCAAGGCGATATCCATGCGACAGCAGACGAAGAGAACATGTATGCTGCGATAGACTCTTTAGTCGATAAATTAGTACGTCAGTTAAACAAACATAAAGAAAAACTAAATAATCATTAACTATGCAAATTAACCAAGTACTATCATTGGACTGCACTAAAAGTGCCGTCCAATGTACAAGCAAAAAACGCGCTTTAGAACTCATAAGCCAGATAGCAGCGGAACATACCGGAAAAAGTTCAAACGAACTGTTTGAATGTATGCTCAACCGAGAAAAAATGGGTAGTACTGGAATTGGCAACGGGATAGCCATTCCACACGCCAGAATGATGGCGGCGGACGAAGCCGTTGCTATTCTTGTTCAGTGCAGCGAACCGATTGAGTTCGACTCTATTGATAATAAGCCCGTCGATCTGTTATTTGCCCTTCTTGTTCCTGATGCACAATGTAAAGAGCACCTAAAAACGCTTTCCTCAATGGCTGAGCGCCTAAGCAACAAACAGGTTCTAAAACAGCTCAGAGCAGCGCAAAGCGATAAAGAGCTTTTCGAGGTAATGATAAATAACGCATGAATGGTGTAACTCAACCGGATGATACTGCCCACTTAGTTATTATTAGTGGTCAATCTGGCGCAGGGAAAAGCGTCGCATTAAGAGTGCTTGAGGATCTAGGTTATTATACAGTTGATAACCTACCGATAGATTTACTCGACCAATTTATCAATTCGACGAAAAACAGTCGGCAAAATGTCGCCGTCAGTATCGATATTAGAAATCTGCCAAATAATCCAGATTTTTTCACCCAAAAACTAACGGAATTGAGAGAGTCGACTGAATTGACGCTCTTCTTTTTAGGTGCAAGCCCTACCTCTCTATTAAAACGATACAGCGAAACAAGGCGTATTCATCCTCTTTCACTTGGTAAAGATAAGCTCTCTCTTGATCAAGCCATTGAGAAGGAAAGCGTATTGTTAGAGTACGTAAAGGAGCAGGCTGATCTAGTGATAGATAGTAGTGACCAATCTCTACACGATTTAAGTGAACTGGTTCGAATGAGAATCTTAGGCCGCGAGAGGCAAGAACTGGTTATGGTATTTGAGTCTTTCGGCTTTAAATATGGCTTACCTCATGATGCTGACTATATATTCGATGTTCGTTTCTTGCCCAATCCACACTGGGAGCCTGCGCTAAGATCATTCACTGGTTTAGATAAACCCGTAATCGATTTCCTTAAAACTCAACATTCTGTCACTGAGTTAAAGCAAGACATACAACTGTTTATACAGAAATGGCTTCCATCTTTAGAGAAGAATAACCGAAGTTATCTTACCGTGGCGATTGGTTGTACTGGCGGAAAGCATCGTTCTGTGTTTATAACACAACAACTTGGTGAATATTTCAAAGCCCAAGGTAAGCAAGTACAGATCAGACATACCAGTATCGAAAAGCTCAGAGGGTAGATTATTGACTCAAAAATGCAGTAAAACAGTACTTATTCAAAATCGTTTAGGCCTACATGCGAGAGCGGCGGTCAAACTAGTTGAACTTGCCCAAAGTTACGATGCAGATATCTCAGTTAGTAATGAAGAAAATAAAGAAATGTCAGCTGACAGCGTCATGGGTTTAATCATGCTGGAGTCTTCACAAGGTCAATACGTCACTGTTTCCGCCCGAGGTGCCGATGCCTCCATCGCTCTAGACGCCGTGTGTGAGTTAATCGAATCTAAATTTGAAGAAGATGAGTAGTCTATACTTTTCATACTCAATCAATTGCAATTTTTCAAAAAATCCTACTTGGTAATAAGATCTTATTAAATAAGGGGTAAAATTAGGTTACTATTCACAAATTGTAATCACTAACTCATGTCGGGGGAAGAAAATGGCGGAGCCGCAACAAGAACTCGATCAAGCCCAACAAGCTCACCAAACCCTACAAGAAGTCAGCGATGCACTCGATAGTGGTCGCTTTGTCCATGTCCGTCGTCAACTCCAAGACATGGAACCAGAAGACATTGCCCATCTTTTAGAATCCTCTCCACGAAAATCTCGAGATGTACTTTGGCAATTAACCGATCCTGAAGACTATGGTGAAATCCTTGATGAGCTAAATGAGGATGTAAAAGATGGTCTTGTATCCCAAATGGCGCCTGAGAAGCTTGCAGAAGCGACAGAAGGCATGGATACCGATGACTTAGCCTATGTACTTCGAAGCCTGCCTGACAATGTGTCCAAAGAGATTCTGGACCAAATGGATATCTCTGACAGGTTTCGAGTAGAAACCGCTCTTGCCTATCCTGAAGATACCGCTGGTGGGATGATGAATACCGACGTTACCACTATTCGTGGAGACGTTGAACTAGACGTAGTATTGCGCTATTTGCGCATGAAAGGCGAACTCCCTGATGTCACCGATGCATTGTATGTCATCGATGAAGATAGCCGTCTTATTGGACACCTTTCTCTGACCACTTTGATCACCACACAACCTGATGTTCAAGTCAGTGAAGTGATGGATGATGCCGATGAGGCGATTCCCGTCGATACGAGTGATTCCGATGTCGCGAGCTTATTCGAACGCCGTGACTGGGTGTCAGCCCCTGTTGTCGATGAAAATCAACACCTTGTTGGCCGTATTACCATCGATGACGTAGTCGATATCATCCGTGAGGACGCTGAGCATTCAATGATGAGCTTGGCGGGTATGGATGACGACGAAGACACCTTTGCCCCTGTTTTTAAATCGACGAAACGACGAAGCGTGTGGTTAGGTGCTAACGTACTTGCCGCACTCGCTGCTGCATCGGTTTCCAATATGTTTGAAGCCACGCTTGAACAGATGGCGGCTATCGCGGTATTAATGACAATAGTCCCTTCTATGGGCGGGGTGGCCGGAAACCAAACCGTGGCACTTGTTATTAGAGGTTTAGCACTTGGTCATATCGGTGACAGTAATAAAAAAGAATTACTACTCAAAGAAGCGGCTATTGGTTTTTTAAACGGATTACTTTGGGCCTTCATTATTGGCGGAATAGTCGTGGTTTGGAAAGGTGATTGGTTGCTTGGTGGGATCATAGCGGCTGCAATGTTGACGAATTTAATTGTTGCTGGGATCGCTGGTGTGACTATCCCTATACTGCTTAAGAAAATGAAAATTGACCCAGCATTAGCGGGTGGGATGGCACTGACTACCATCACTGATGTCATTGGTTTGTCGGTCTTTTTGGGCTTAGCGACTGTATTTATTTAGGTTAGAATTACATACTAATTTAAAGTCACATATTGATTCAGAACACATAATGCCTAGGGTGAAAACCCTCGGCATTATGTGTTAATTTCTTACTACCTACTCCCCAGCCACCTTCATCGATTCAATCAAGATTGAACCTGTTTGAATCTGAGAACGTGTTTCAATGTCGGAGCCCACAGCAACAATCTGTTTAAACATATCTTTCAGATTACCGGCGATAGTAATCTCAGATACTGGATATTGAATCTCACCATTTTCCACCCAGAACCCAGCGGCTCCACGAGAATAATCGCCAGTCACCACATTCACACCCTGCCCCATCAACTCAGTCACGAGAAGTCCTGTTCCGAGTTCTTTTAGCATCTGTTGGAAATCTTGCCCTGTCGGTTTCACATACCAGTTATGAATACCACCAGCATGACCCGTAGGCGTCATATTTAGCTTGCGAGCAGAATAACTCGTCAACAGGTAGGTAGCCAGTATCCCGTCAGTGATAATAGAGCGGTCTTGAGTAAACACGCCTTCACTATCAAATGGGCTAGAGGCCAATCCTTTGAGCACATGAGGTTTTTCTTCAATACTAAACCAATCCGGAAGAACCTTCGTTCCTAGGGCGTCTAGTAAAAATGAGGATTTACGATATAAGTTACCTCCGCTAATCGCCATCACCAAATGGCCAATTAACCCAGTAGCAGCATCGGCAGCAAATAGGATAGGATATTTACCGGTCCCAATTTTGCGTGCATCTAGGCGAGCCAGAGTTTTCTCTGAAGAGCTTATTCCCACCCTTTCTGGTGTCCATAAATCACCAACGGCGCGCGCTACGCTATAGTCGTAATCGCGCTCCATTACACCATTCTTTCCTTCACCAATCATGACACAACTAATGCTATGACGGCTGGAAGCATAGCTGGCGAGCAAACCATGGCTATTACCGTAAACTTTTAAACCATAATGACTGTCATAACTTGCACCATCACTTTGTTTGATCTTGTCGCTGTACTCTAGCGCGGCAGTTTCCGCAGCGATCGCGATTTTAGCTGCTCTATCAGGATCCGGTTCGTCTGGATGAAAAAGATCTAAGTCTGGAATTTCTTTGACCATCAACTCTTTCGGTGCAGGACCAGAAAATGGGTCTTCGGATGTATACCTTGCAATATCAAGCGCCGCTTCAACCGTTTGTTGAATCGCTCTTTCACTTAAATCTGAGGTGGATGCACTACCTTTACATTGACCGCGGTAAACTGTAATACCTAATGCACCGTCACTATTAAATTCAACATTTTCAACTTCACACATACGAGTCGATACACTAATACCCGTTGTCTTGGTAATAGCAACTTCAGCGGCATCCGCCGTACCTGTAGCAAGCTTAAGGGCTTTTTCAACAGCAAGTTCGAGATCTATTTTTTGCTGGGCAATCTGTTGTTTAACATCCATAATTTTCGTTCTTTGTAGATTATCTTTGCTTAGAGTAACAAGCTTTTCACTTTCTCCCCATAATTCTTGCTAAAATAGTGTCATATCTCTCTAGATAACTGCGAGAATCTAACAAAATGGCAAGAAAAAACCAAAAAGCACCATGGGAAGAAGAAGAAGAAATCATCTGGGTAAGTAAGACCGAGATGAAAAATGATATGGAAGCGCTGCAAGAACTAGGAGTGGGGCTCGTTGGCTTAAAACCCTCTGTGTTAGAAAAATTTCCACTTCCAGACTTGCTACGAATAGCAATAATTGACGCGCAACGTTTTAAGAATGAGGCGAAACGCCGTCAGTTACAGTACATCGGTAAGCTAATGCGAACGATAGAGGTTGAGCCAATACAGGCTGCTTTGGATAAATATCTAAATAAGCACTCTCAGGCAACCTTTGAATTGCATAAGCTAGAGCAACTCAGAGACAGCTTAGTGGAGCAAGGCGACGTTGTCCTCAATGAGATAATAGAAACTTACCCTAGCGCTGATAGGCAGCGTATGCGCCAACTTTACTTACAAGCAAACCGAGAAAAGAAAGCGAATAAACCACCAAAAGCCTACAGAGAGATCTTTCAGGTACTCAAAGAATTGAAGGAATTAAAGGAAACATCAGAATAATTCCACAATCAATAACTGGACTAGCATAGCTGCTAGTCCAAATTAACCTTTCATCTACACCATTTAGTAACCGCTACTCCGTACCACCAACAGTAATAGAATCTAATTTCAATGTTGGTTGCCCAACGCCAACTGGTACACTTTGACCTGCTTTACCACACACACCGACACCTTTGTCTAAAGAGAGATCATTGCCAACCATAGAGACTTGCTGCATCGCTTCTATACCCGAACCAATAAGCGTCGCACCTTTTACAGGCCGAGTAATCTTACCATTCTCAATCAAATAGGCTTCCGACGTCGAGAAAACAAATTTTCCTGAGGTTATATCTACCTGACCGCCACCAAAGTTTGGTGCATATATCCCTTTTTTCACCGTCGAGATAATCTCTTCTGGGGTATGTTCGCCTGGTAACATATAGGTATTTGTCATTCGTGGCATTGGCAAATGCGCATAAGATTCTCTGCGCCCATTACCCGTAGGATTAACGCCCATAAGGTGAGCATTGTGTTTGTCTTGGATATAGCCTTTAAGTACACCATTTTCGATAAGTGTATTGTATTGCCCTTGAACACCTTCATCATCAATATTTAGTGAACCACGTCGATCCACCATGGTGCCATCATCAACAATAGTGCAGAGTTCTGATGTAACTTTATCCCCGATTTTACCAGAAAATACGGAAGAACCTTTGCGATTAAAGTCACCTTCTAATCCATGCCCTACCGCTTCATGTAGCAATACGCCGGGCCAACCACTACCCAATACAACTGGCATCGCACCAGCAGGTGCTGCATCGGCTTCTAAATTAACTAAAGCTTGCCTTATGGCTTCATCTGCAAAGGTATAAGCCGCCTTCCTACCGTTTTCATCTGAAATGAAATTGTCGTACCCATAACGACCACCACCACCGGAACTACCACGCTCTCTGCGGTCACCTTTAATGGCCAATACGCTAATAGAAAGTCTCACTAAAGGTCGTATGTCTGCGGCATAGGTACCATCCGTTGCAGCCACGAGAATTTGCTCATAGACACCACTCAGGCTAACCGAAACTTCCTGAACCAAAGGTTCTTTGGTTCGAATGTAGGCATCAAGTTCTTTTAGCAAATCAATTTTTTGCTGCTTTTCTAAACTTTCTAGCGGATTGACATCTGAATAGCTATGGCTATTAGAAGTACGACTAAAGGTTTTAACTTGCCCAGACTGACCTTGCTGTGCAATACCTTTCGCAGCCACAGCACTTTGCATTAGGCTATCTAACTGAATCTGATCAGAATAAGCAAAACCTGTTTTTTCTCCGGTGATGGCTCTAACCCCAACGCCGCGGTCGATATTAAATGATCCATCTTTAATAATGCGATCTTCCAATACTAAGGATTCATGCCAACTAGATTGAAAATAAATGTCGGCATAGTCAATCTGGCGCGTAGCAATACTCGCTAGCGTATCCGCAATATTTTGTTCGGTTAAACCAGAGGAGGTGAGTAAATCATTTTCTACACGATTAATGGTCATTTGTTGCCTTTATTCTGATGTTAACAGTGATTGAAATCGAGCATGCTTCTGTATAGGCATATTGCTTTTTACTGATTGAGTGACACGATGATCGATATCCTCGTGTAAAGCACCGACTTCACTACTAAGTTGTTGTGTTATCTTACCCCAAGGGGAGATTATCATGGAATGTCCCCATGTTTCTCTGCCACAGGGATGTCGACCAGTTTGAGCACTAGCGATAAACCAACACTGGCTTTCAATCGCCCTTGCTCTTAATAATACTTCCCAATGAGCATCACCAGTTGTCGCGGTAAACGCCGCTGGTAAAGAAATAATCTGTGCTCCATTCGATACAAGCTCAGAAAATAAATGTGGAAACCGTATATCATAACAGATGGCAAGCCCAAGCTTTCCGACTGGCGTATCCACCACAACCACTTGGTTGCCTGGCTGAAAGATCTCAGACTCTCGGTAGCGCCCATGTTTGTCCTCTACGTCGGCATCGAACATATGCAGCTTATCGTAATGAGCGACAAGTTCTCCCGTACTATTGATGACTAAGCATGTTGTACTTATATTTTTACCTCGGATGATTGGCATACTGCCAATCACAATCCACAATGTATAACGCTTAGCCATTGCCGATAATTGATCTTGAATAATGCCAGAACCTAGTATCTCAGCATGGTGTTGATAATCTTCTTTTGAACCAAATACTATGCAATTTTCAGGAGTAAGTACTAGTTTAACGCCCTCCTTAGCCAGTTGCTTAAGTTGGATATCGATAAACGCTAGATTTTTTAATGGTTCTGACCCAGATGTCATCTGAACTACACCAACACTATTCATCTATTTACCTTCCTTACTCTTTGTATTCGGTAGCGTATATGCTCCTTTACTTCGAGACAGCTCTTTTACTTCAGGGGAATCTAGAGAACCGACAACTTGATAACGTATCTTGGTAAATACATCCACAACAGGAGAAATCACCGTCGAAATTGCAAATACAACAATAGCCGTTTGAGGAGCAACAGCAAAAGCGGTCAATACGGGAATACCCGAGGTTAAATCAGGTGTGAATTCAACTTCTGCATCAACGCGGTTTGCGTTCAGGTCAGCCATACCACGTATCGTCATTTCACCTGCAGTAGCGTCCATTTCAATATTATTGGTAACAAATATTCCTTTCTCCATTTTACCTGAACCGGTAATGCTATTGAACGCTAAACCATTATCGAATACATCGGTAAAATCGAGCTGCATCTTTCTAATAATAGAATCTAAACTGAACATTCCTAGTAATTTCGCCGCTCCATTTACATCGGATATTATCCCTTTGCCCAACTTCGCATTCATCTCTCCATTAAGCGTATCGACTTGTAATGACCATGGAGCTCCCAACCAAGACAGCTGTGATGACATTTCGAAAGGCGCTTTTTGTATGCCTGAGCTAATGCCAAACCTGTCCATTAACTCTGTATTATTTTCACCTTCCATAACCAGAGCCATACTGGACTGGCTATTGTTTTTATTCAGTTCCCACCAACCGTTCGCTTTAATATGGTTAGTCCCACTGTTGATATCAATATTTTTCCAATTTAAACGCTCTCCCTGCCGCTGAAGATCAACGTTTACCGTTCCAACTTTATAACCTTGCAACCAAAAATCTTTTATATTTAACGTTAGATTCGGCATTAACCGATGGAAGCTTCGGTCAAACTCGCTGATAAGCGGATGTTCAGTATCCGTCTGATAAACGGGGTTTATAGAAGACTCATCGTCCCAGAAGGGGGCGTATATATGTAGTCTTTCAAGCGCCACTGTCAAATCATAAGGCTCAAGATAGTTTGCTTGCCCTTTTGCTTCAGAACTGTCCACGTTAAAAATCCAAGACAGATTCTTTTTCCGCGCACTAAAATTAACCTTATGCCAATCAAGAGAGGCAAACGTAAGATTGTCTGCTGATATGTTTACCCTTAAAGGCATAGGAATTGCGGGGGTGTTCATCTTGCTTAAACGCGACTTTTGGGTCGTTGTTTCTTGCTCATTTGCCAGAGACAACCAATCATCTAAGTTAAAATCTGAGGTTCTTATCACCAAATCATGGCCCACAACTGGGCTGACTTTAAACCCACCTTTACCGACAAGTAGGTTTGTTGCTTCTAGTACAGGTTTAGAGCCCGTGATGTCGATCTCAGCTTGGTATTTAACATTAGGCAGTTGCAAACGAGCTGAAATCATTTCTTGATTTCCCGACGCTTGCATCTGCAACTTGCTTTTTTTTCCTAGGGTTTTGGCTAATGGAAGTGGGTATTGACTTGATATATATTCCAAGTTGGCAGACGTTCCGATTTGATAGGTAAAACCGACGTCATTAAGCTGAAGATCTATATCCATATTCCATGGTGCATGCCCTTGCACTTTATCCGTCCAAACATTGCCAATGTAAGGCGCTAGTGGTTCTATCTCCCAGTCCCCTAAAATATCAATACCAACAGAATATGACGACTCTAAGTTTTCCCCTTTAAAATCCAATGAAATTGGCTGCTTGAGTAACTTTGCCGATAACCCTGATGCTTGGACTATATCATTATCAAAATTTATGCGACCTTTCGCCTGTTCTAACTCCATTGGTGGTGATTCAATATTAATGTGATTACCCACTAAGTCTGCATATCCCCAAGCTCGGGATTCACGCTTGGTATCAAATGGGATATTCAATTGGAACTCAGAGGTAATATCGCCCTTAACTCGAATGGCAGTCAAAGCCGCACCGACAGAATTAACTAATGGTGTCGCCATCATGTAATCACGCACCGCAGGTCCCTTACCAGACGCTTTCGCTTTTATTTCAATTGCGCCATTAGGGCCTAGGTACGCTATCTGACCAGTCACTCTCTCCGCTTTCACATCGTTTAATGTTGCAGAGCGCGAATCCAAATACATGGATTCATTTTCAAACAGCAAATTCAGCTGCATATCGGTAATGGTTGGCCAACGTGTATCAAAGCTAAATTTAGTGTCATTCAAGCCAACCTCCGCTTGAAACACGCCATCGTTTTGCTGGTATGGAAACGTATTGAGTGGGCCATACCAGATGATCCTAGCGTTTTCCGCATTACCACCTTGTATCGCTGTTGAAAGGTAATCTGTTAAACCTTGCCCTAGAGCCCTTGTTGGCAGATAACGCCATGTTTCACCTGCGTTATACACATCAGCTTCAGCGTATAGCGCAAGAAACGCAGGTTGTTCGTTAGGAAAATCGATTCTGAAAGCGCCTTGAGCTTGAAGATCCGGCGTCGCAACGGTAATTTTGTCTGCCCATAATCGCCAACCATCGTCGTCTAACTCCCAGACCAGCGCTATTTCACCATTTTTAATTCGAAGTGGAGCCTGAAAAACATCCCCATAGGGAAGAACATCATCAACCAATGTGGCATAGGCTGATAGCTTTGTACCATTACCCGATACCTTGGCGTTTAGATCATGAACCTCTGGTAATAGATCCCATTGTTTAATACCTGCACCAGAAATCATTGCCGAATAGGAGATAGACTCGTTATTAGATTGAGACACACGTATATCTTCTATCAGTCCATGAGGGTCTAATCTGTCCAACCATTGACTAATGTTAGTAGAATCAGGTGCTAAGTGTGCGAGTGGCCTCAATGATGCTATCTCAATTTGAGAAGCATTAAGCGTCCACGTATCTGGTGTCCATTTAAAGGCGAGGTCGATGCTAGGCCAGTCATATTCATTGCTTCTCACACGAAGTGAATGACCACTGACTTGCCATCCATCGTTGTCGGTTAGAGGGACCAATTTAAATATGCCCTCTTCTATTTGCAGCAGGTGTTCACTTTCTTTTTTCCAAACTAATTCTGAAGGTAGAAGTTCAACATAGGCATCAACTGGTTGGTTACTTTCAACAGTAAACCAGCTATTAAAATTGATTCGCCCGCTTTCAATTCCCGTCTGTTTTATCCATTCAGAGGTCAGCCAAGGTGTCACACGAATATTGTTAGCCTGAAGATAAAAATCGCCAGAAAGATCTCTTACGGAACCGTTATCTTTAAAATCCGCTTTTACGGCTAGGCTGTTGATCTGGCTTCCAACAACACTTATAGAACCTTCAAGTTTATGATTACTGCCTCTATTTCGCCATTTTAGTTGCTCAATATCCAAAGCACGTTGGTTACCATCATAGGTTTGGTAAACGATCTTAGAATCAAGTAAATTGAAGTCTTTCAGTTGGCGAAAAAACAATCTTTCAATCTGTTCCACCACCGTTAGGCTTTGGCTCTCTATTTCGCTGGTTGTTGGCTTTTCGTCATCGGTTTGAAAGAAATTAATGCTACTGATATCAAGATGAAGCTCTTTAACATTCAAAGAGGCAACTTTGGGCTCAAGTGTCATAATGGATTGGATTAGATCGAACTCCAGCTCCACTGTGTTGATATCAAAAGTAATCCCCTCTTTAGAGATACCTTCAACAGCAAGTTCTTTAAGAGATATTGAGGGATGGGTATTTCGCCAATATCCCTTTACTTCTCCGATAGTAAAAGGAATGCCGGTAATGTCACCGACTAATTGTGAAATCTCGGCTTTATAATTATCGAGTCTTGGTAGGGAAACGCGCAACGCAGTAACAGCAATGGCCAAAGAAACCATGACTGTTACAATTATCCACATTACTAATCGCCCGCTTCGGGCAGCAAATGAAGTCACAAATACTCCATTACATCATAACGACGTCGAACTGTTCCTGAATATAAAGATGTTCAACCTGAATTTTGACCTGTTTACCAATAAAGACTTCCAGTTCAGCTAGAGCATGTGACTCTTCACCTTCTAGCGTTTCCGCTACTGCCGGTGATGCATAAACCACGAACTTATCTGCTTCATAAGCGCGGTTAACACGTGTTATTTCACGTAATACTTCATAACATACTGTCTCTACGGTTTTTACCGAACCACGGCCTTCACACGTAGGGCATTTGGAACAAAGGACATGCTCAATGCTTTCTCTGGTTCGCTTTCTGGTCATTTCAACCAGTCCCAAACTTGTGAAACCATTAATATTTGTTTTCACTCTATCAACGGCCAGCGCTTGTTCTAGCGACGTCGCAACTCGAGAACGGTGATCTTCAGCCATCATATCGATAAAATCGATAATTATAATACCACCTAAATTTCTTAATCTTAATTGACGAGCGATAGCTTGCGTTGCTTCAATGTTAGTATTGAATATGGTTTCTTCAAGGTTTCTACGGCCAACAAATGCACCGGTATTAATGTCGACGGTAGTCATTGCTTCCGTTTGGTCAATGATCAGATAGCCACCAGATTTTAACTCAACTTTACGGTCTAAAGAGCGTTGAATCTCATTCTCTGCATCGAACATATCGAAAATGGGCTTGTCACCTTCATAAAGTTCTAACTTAACCGTAAGCTCGGGAACAAATTCAGAAGTGAACTCTTTTAGCGTTTCAAATACCAATCTAGAGTCGACCTGAATTCTCGCTAATTCTGTGCCTACAAAATCACGTAAAATACGCTGAGCTAAACCTAATTCACCATATAACGTAGATCTTGTTTTATATTTTGCTCTTCTTTCACCCACTTTTTTCCAAAGTCGTTTTAGAAAAATAGCATCCTGAGCAAGTTCTTTTTCATCGGCACCCTCAGCGGCTGTTCGAATAATAAAGCCACCATCTTCATCGCAATATTCGGCAACGGTTCTTTTTAGACGATCTCTTTCTTCTTCACTATCAATTCGCTGAGAAACCCCAACATGACTTGCGCCAGGCATAAAGACAAGATATCGAGAAGGGAGGGTAATGTCAGTCGTAAGCCTAGCACCTTTGGTACCTAGAGGGTCCTTGACAACCTGAACCACAATATCTTGCCCTTGACGAACCAACTCCGAAATATCTCGAACTTGAAACTGCTTCTTCTCATTTTCAGCGACACATTCCGTATGAGGAACAATATCGGAGGCATGTAAAAAAGCCGCTTTTTCTAAACCTATATCCACAAAAGCAGCCTGCATTCCCGGTAAAACCCGAGATACACGACCTTTATAGATATTTCCAACGATTCCACGGCGTGCTTCTCGCTCGATATGGACTTCTTGAAGGATACCACCTTCAATCATTGCTACCCTTGTTTCACTTGGGGTAACGTTTATCAACAACTCTGCACTCATGAGAGTACCTCATTAAGCTTATAAAAATTCTTGCAAGAGCTGATCGGTTTCAAATAGAGGCAAACCTACTACTGCGTAGTAGCTTCCTTCAATACGTGAGACAAATCGCCCACCTAAACCTTGTATACCATAACTACCAGCTTTATCGCACGGTTCGCCTGATTGCCAATACTGGCTTATTTCTTCTTCATTCAGAGGCTTAAACCATACATCTGTTGTCACCAACTTAGATAGAAATTTATCTCTATTGATTACACAAATCGCCGTTAAAACTTGATGTCGTTGTCCAGATAACGCTTGTAGCATTCTTCTGGAGTCTTGAAAATCAACGGGTTTTTCCAGTACTCTATCTTGTAATACCACGACCGTATCCGAACCCAATACTGTTGCATTTGGGTTGGCCATCGCAAACCCTTTCACGGATTTCTCGTAAGCAAGTCTCAACACATAGTCAGAGGGAGATTCGTCTACACCCTTGCATTCAACTACATCCGGCTTAACGATGCTAAAACGATAACCCGCCTGTTGCAAAAGCTCTTTTCTTCGCGGAGAACCCGATGCCAAATAGAGATCCATCTTATCGCCTATCAATGTTTATTGTTTTAACTATCCATCGCTATTATCTAATATGCCAATGGCGTCGGACTCTTCTTAGTAACATAAATAGCCAAGGCCAAAGGATACAGTTAATTAATCCAGCCCATAGTGACATAGGATTAAAAACAACATCTTGGATAAGAAATTCCCCACCAAACTCCCATAGCTTTGCTAAAACACTTATCGCGCCAATAAATATTGCCTGTTGCCAAAGCGCCATATTACGAATCACTAAGAAATTTGCGGCGACCAAAAATACAGTAAATGACATAACAATGCCACGGATACCTAAGGTTGAACCGAGTAACAGATCCCAGGTTAAACCTAGAACAAGCCCAGTACCTACATTAACTCTATGCGGCAGAGCAAGCACCCAATAACAAGTAACGAGAAGTAACCAAGATGGTCTGAAAAGATCTAGGCCACCAGGCCAAGGAATGGTTTGTAATATTAGAGCGATCAAAAATGTCGCCCAAACGACTAATCTTCCACGAAAGATGCTATTGGCCATTCGAGTCTCCACTTAGTTCTTGGCTCTCTTCTGACTCAATTTCACCATCGGACGAAATAGCTTGTTGCTGCCTATTTTCATTCGGCCAAATGAGCAACAAATATCTTAATCGGTCAAATTCTACAACCGGATTCGCCTCAATTTGCGCGAACTGACGGCTATTATCATTGTCGACCTTTGATACATATCCAACCGGGTACCCTTCTGGGTATAACCCACCGAGCCCAGAGGTCACCAATAAGTCACCAACTTGAATATCAGTACTAAGCGAAATATGTTCTAGTTGAATCGACTCAATATCACCACTACCAGCAGCGATGACTCTCAGATCATTGCGAACGACTTGAACAGGAATTGAATTATTTGAATCGACAAGAAGAAGTACTCTAGAATTATGCGCGGCAACAAAGGTTACCTGACCGACAATACCATTTTCATTTATAACTGGTTGCCCAACATATACACCATCTGTATGACCTTTATCGATCACAACTTGATGCCGATAGGGTGATGAATCGACAGCCATTACCTCTGTAACGACCTTCTTTTCATCACGAATAAATGGAGAGCCTAATAGCTCACGTAGACGTTTATTTTCTTCTTGGTACTGTTTTAATAAACTCAAATCACTTTTCAGTAACAATACTTCTCTTTTTAATGAGGAATTACTTACGATAAGTTCCTGACGAGAATTTAGTCGCTCATATAACCCATCAAACATAGTTCGAGGTAAATTTGCGGCATATTGAATAGGAGCAACAACACTATTGAGGATATAACGAACACTTGAAAAAGCGTCAAGACGACTATCAGCCAGCATTAAGCTAGCTGATAGAGATATTGCGAAAAATAGGCGCAACTGCAGAGAAGGTCCTCTGCCGAAAATTGGTTTCATTCCATTTCACCCACTCGTACTGGATAA
This sequence comes from Vibrio frigidus, assembly GCF_042465995.1. Classification (NCBI taxonomy): domain Bacteria; kingdom Pseudomonadati; phylum Pseudomonadota; class Gammaproteobacteria; order Vibrionales; family Vibrionaceae; genus Vibrio; species Vibrio frigidus. The sequence continues at coordinate 395,946 of NZ_JBCDMC010000003.1, forward strand.
ATGGAATTACTCTTCACTGAAGAGATCGCCTCCATGCATATCGATCATTTCTAATGCTTTACCTCCACCACGAGCAACACAAGTAAGTGGGTCTTCAGCAATAACAACAGGTATACCTGTCTCTTCCATCAAGAGACGGTCGATATCTTTCAATAACGCACCACCACCTGTTAACACCATGCCATTTTCAGAGATATCAGCGGCCAACTCTGGTGGACACTGCTCAAGAGCAACCATAACAGCAGAAACAATCCCTGTTAATGGCTCTTGCAACGCTTCTAAAATCTCGTTTGAATTAAGCGTAAAGCTACGAGGTACACCTTCAGCGAGGTTACGACCACGAACTTCAATTTCAGCTACGTCATCGCCAGGGTAAGCTGAACCGATACCGTGCTTAATCTTTTCTGCCGTTGCTTCACCAATCAAACTGCCGTAATTACGGCGCACGTAATTGATGATCGACTCATCAAAGCGGTCACCACCAATACGAACAGATGAAGAGTAAACAACATCATTCAAAGAGATAACAGCAACTTCCGTTGTTCCGCCACCAATATCGATGACCATAGAGCCCGTTGGTTCTGATACACGAAGCCCAGCACCAATCGCGGCTGCCATTGGTTCATCAATCAGATACACTTCACGAGCACCAGCACCGTGTGCGGACTCTTTAATAGCACGACGCTCGACTTGCGTTGAACCACAAGGTACACAAACCAAGACTCGAGGGCTCGGCTTTAGGAAACTATTATCATGCACTTGCTTGATAAAGTGCTGTAACATTTTCTCGGTTACATAGAAATCAGCAATTACACCATCTTTCATAGGACGAATAGCAGAAATCGAGCCCGGAGTACGGCCAAGCATCTGCTTTGCTTCGTGTCCTACTGCCGCAACGCTTTTCGCTGTTCCAGCGCGTTTTTGGCTAATAGCAACTACTGATGGTTCATCAAGAACAATACCTTGTCCTTTAACATAAATTAGAGTGTTTGCGGTACCTAGATCAATTGATAGGTCATTTGAAAACATACCACGAAGTTTCTTAAACATATTCTTCGCTCATTTGCATAATATTAGAAGACAAAATTGCACTAAATGTACCAATGCACGGCCATTACAGCAAGGCATTGCTACACAAACATGGGGTTAATCTCGCTTTTTCTTACAACCTTCTGACAAAACCCCGATTTTTCTACCCTTTATTGGCCTGTAAATCGGTTTTCACCTCTGAAGATGACTCTGTCATTTCCTCGATAAATACCAAATGTGACGATCGCGGATGGATCTTCCTCCTCTTCGGCTGGATCATTCCAGAAATATTGTAACCAAGGTTGGTCAACGTAGTTGCTACTGCAACTCACATCACTGTCCGAGGTTTTATTGCTACCTTGGCGCAACCATATTTTAAACTGCTCACGTCGACTGGTTCCCTGTTTTGCGAACAATTTGGTATATTGCCCCTCAGAGACTGAGCCTTCATTTGTTGACGGCGTTGTATTTAGTTCTAATGACACATTAGTGTTGCTGCCCACCTCTGACCAAATAGATTGCCTGCAATTCTCATCAGAATTAAGTTCGCTTCCGCTATCGTCTTTATTTACTACAAATTGATCTCCATCCCAATATTCTACTTTTAAAGGAATCGAGATGTTTGTACCTTGATTGCCACCAACGTCACTGAGCACCATACGGCCATATCTAAAGTCAGGTCGAATTGAAAAACGCTGGCCTGATAACTCACCATCTAGATTAGAATCAAAATCTAAAGACTCAAAATCCACACCGTCAATTTTGCTTGAGATTAATCCAAATTTAGAATTATTGCTTTTAAATGGTCCGTCCAATGTCGAGCCATTTTTTACCACAATAAAATCACTCATTCCAACCATTATTTGGCCCGTATTATTCCCCCAATTTGAAGGTATCCATTCAAGATCTCTTGGTAAGATACGAGTAGACTCAATGTTAACCCAATTATCACTTTCATTATTATTTGGGATGTTGGCTGTGGCTTTATAGGTAACCGTGACAATATTATCGTCAGTAAATAGACCGTAGTTAGTGGTGATTAACGCGTTCCCACCGCTGTCATCTTGGCTGCTTTCGGCTTGGACAATGAAACTATGTCCTATATTCTGCCCCATATACGCAAAATCATTATGCCCATCGGCGTAATCCCACAGAGTGTCGCTGTCTTCAATGATCGTCAGGTGATGAGGGTAAAAACGACCAATTTCTCTAGTTCCTGTATCGATGACCATATCTAAATAACGACTTGAATTACTATTACTTATGTCATCAATATCAGCCGATATCATTAAGCTACCGACCTCATTCCAATAAAGATTATTAAAGAGATAAAATGGTGCCTCGACAGTGCCGCTGTTGTCTGTGTGTAACTTACTCTCACCTGAACTAACGATATCACCTTGATCATTTTTAACAATCATAGCTGAACCTGTCCCTACAACGCCACTTGATGGACTTTGCTTTTCCCCTCGAAGATAAACAGTTACAGATTCTGCGTCATTGACAAAAAAATTGGTTGTTCTATTTGCATTGCACTTCTCTTCGGCTCCCGCTTTATCCATATAAACGATAGGCATGACCTTAAGAGAAAAAACGTCGCCTGCTGCGTTATAAGCCGCCCCTCCACTAGAAGTTCCCCCCATGACTGACCCATTTTCATCACAAATCGCAAAGGTCCAAGGTCTTGCATGAATTTCAAAAGCACCACTTAACTTACCGTTCCCATCAATAGGGCAACCATCAAGCCCAGAACAATCAAAGTTCGGATCCGAAATCTGGATCAGCGACTTACCTGACTCCCAATAAGTAATATCAATTTCTGCAACCCCAGCATCAAAGTCTATTGGTGTTCCAGTGCCAGATTCATTACTAAGATCGAGATTGCCTAATTTCCCATTTAGAGGAGAGAGTAGAGAATGTATGAACGGAACAGATTTTCTATCGTAATTATCAACCGCGATTTTGCTCCCGTCATCACATGCAAGTACCTTAATTGAAAGCTGTTGGCTTTTTCCTGCCACTACTTTTTGTATATCTGCATCAAAACTGAAAGGAACAAACTGATAGAGGCCACTTTCTGAATCGACATCAGAATAATTAACCAAATTTGCAATTACCTCTACTGCACCAGAATTAACCTTTGTTAGGTATAGGGTCAACACACCATTATCTATCTGGAAACGACCAGAACTCACCCCAGAAGTAACATTATCTGTGGAGAGTAGCCCACCATTGCTCGCTGTCGCGTAAAGCTCACCAGAAAAACTATTGGCCAAACCGTTTTGATCTCGGACTTCAAATCGCAATACTTGGGTATCACATACGAGAGTGTAGTCAATAGTTGGTTCAAGAACGAGTTGGTATTCGGTCGGTGTCGAGCCATCAAAACAGCTGCTGTTGCCTATTATTTTTGCGCCAGCTTGACTTAAAGACAGTCGTTTCGCCGTCGCTGCGCCTTCTAAAACTGAGTTCTCTAATAGCAGTGTTCGAGCAAGAATTTTGGCTTTTAATTGACTGCCATTACTCACTTTAATGTTCATCGCTGCATTAGGACCAAGTATTGCTACATCATCAGGGAGTCCAGTTTGAATGACATCAATGGGATTATTAAAGGACATATCCGTACGTATGTATATCTTTGTATCCGCTCCTGTTTTTATTGTATTTCCGGCAGTATTGATTCGAAAATAGTCAAACGTATAATTCCCATCACTAGAAAATACGGTTGTAACAGGAAAGTCATTTACCTCATATTTTCGAATTCTAAAATCATCTTTAGCAGGAAAAACTATCGTGAATGTCTCTTTATTCAAGTTGGTAATGTTTAAATTGTCCATTCCTTTTAAGATTTGAATGGTTATATTTTGACCACTTTTATCATAACTACAATATTCGCTACCAGCTTCACAAACTCTTTTATAACTATTACTATTATTACCGTTATGCCCCTCAATAGTCAGGTTGCCACTTGGAAAGGTATTGCTTATTTCAAGGTCAACCTCAACTTTGTTCACACTATCAAGTCCGCTGACACAATACCCCGCATCACAGCTATAACTCGTTGAGTATGATAAATCAGACACTTCATCAAACGCCGTATTTACATAGTATTTATTGTCATTCGAGTTTTGGTACACGTAGGTCGCTGGCCAACCGCTAATGTGATAATCATCGTTTTTAGGGTTAGTCATCATTAAGCGATCGTCGGTATTAGGGGCCGTTCCTTTTGCATACCAAGATTGAGCTGGTGCAGGGAAATATTGGCAAGTGCCGATTTCAGGCATCTCTTGATAAAAAGCAAAATAACCTACTTGTTCAGAAACATGAGCTCGAGCTCGCGAGTTATTCGTATCCTCGTCTATAGCAAAACTCGCCTGATTACCATTGATATCGCAGCGACGAAGCCATCCACCATCACTGCCCGCTCTCGTTTGTTTGTTTGCCACTATTCCCGTCAGGGTACCTACTGGTGTGGTTGTATAATCAATACAACTATCTGCTATTGGCGCCCTTGAATTACTTCTAAGCGTATCTAGGGTAGAACTCGCGTTATTAAAAGCGACTGAATATGAGTCGATAGTTCCCTGAAATTCTTCGGTGGCGAGAAAGGCGATTTTTTCTGAGTTGTAAGTGTAATTCGAAACGGACGAACGCGATAATTCGAGGCCTAAATTCACATTCGTTCGACCTATATTTTCGATGGCGGTGGTTATCCACTTATCGTCATTATTTCTGCTTTGAACCTGACCTAAGACTACCGGTGTCGACGAAAAACCTGAAAAGCTTGGAATTTGAGAGAAGGCGACGTTTGTTGTACTAACTGAAGAGCTTGTACTTACGCTGCTGATATCCGCATAATCTGCATAGACCTTATTCCCATCAAAATACGCGACACCTGGTTCGATAACGAGGAAGCTTATTGAGGTCATCGCAGTAGAATTAGAGCCATTGAATGATGGTGGGACCTCTTGAATGATACTTGCCCCAGTTTTAGTCACCGAGGTAACCGATAATGTAGCGGGAGCATCCGAATCCCCCATATTTGGATCAATCGTTGGCATAACAAACACAAGCGGCACAATATCGAATGTCATGTCAAAACTAATATTACAGCTACCACCATTACAACTTGCTACTCCAAATTCAAATACAGCATCATCGCTATACTGCCGACCAAAACTAGGCAGTGAATCTTCACAACTAAAACTCGCGGTATCATATATTTCCCCAACGACATCTATATTGCCATTTTTTATAACTCTTGTACTGCTGTCTAGCGGCGCTCCCCAGTTGTTGGTATTCGTTGATTTACGATAATAATTTAATTGATTCGTTGCCGCATTATATGAAATAGCAGCGTTATATTGCTCCTGAAATGTACCCGCGTTTCGATACAAATCAGTATCGTACATTTCTGCCGTCTCTCCAGACGAACGAGGCTGACTTGTACTTAGTACCCAAAAATCTTCATGGTTACCGGGTTGTTGTATTTCTACACCTTGCTCATAGAAAGCCCCATACAGATCAAAATAAATAGTAAAATCAGACTGACCTTTTACTGAGCAGCTCGCACTATTCGCAGGTCCAGGGTCAAACCCCCAAGTAACAGATGAGAATAAAAACAAAGATATCGCAAGATAGAACTTCATATTCATTGCTCCACCGCCCTAAGCCAAACTTCTTGCTCACGCTGTACTTGAAAAATAGAGCCAGAACTGCAAATAGCCACGGTCGTTACGCGGAAATACTTAAGGTCATCTGGCAGGGATGATTCTGGTGCCGTACAGGTCACCTGTGGCGTGGAACAAGGCAGTCCTTCTGCTAAGTCATTCCTCGCACTCGTGTTACCACTAATGGAACTACAGTTGGTTACAAGCTCTGAAAGGCTGCCATCACCCCCAATTGGGTAGAGCCGTGTTAGCGCCCATTCACTAGCCGAATTTGCTAAAAACCAAGCTTGGGTACCCAAGTTCTCTCTTGTTAACGTATCCTGATTCGACCATTTAATGCGTATTAAATTTGAGGCGAGCAAGCTCATCACGACGACAATAAATACCGCCATTATGATCATATTTCCATGTTGCTTTTTCGGTTTTGCACTGAACCTCTGTTTAGGGTACATTCAACACCTGCACATCATGTTTGTAGACACTCTCTTCACCATTATTATCAAATAATAAATCCATGTGCACTAAACCTCCCCTCTGAAGAGTCGGCTCTTTGTAATAAAACTGACTGTCTGCGAATCGCAGTCCATCACCCACCGTATTTTTACTGCCTGAACCCACGCTTTTTGTAATAACCCCAGTGCTAGCAATACAATAGGACACCTGATTAGAATAGGTATAGTAACGATTGGCGATCGAGTGGCTATCGAAATTGTCATTTACTTGATACGCATAGACCCCTGCACTTAAGGCAACCTCAGTACAGGTCGTAATATTGGTATCGCGACAGCCCGCTAAAGAGATTGAACGACTATTATCGCTGAGATCATTGGGTTGACTAGGGTTAATCGTAAGTCGATCCCCACTCGCTCCACTTATGCGTTTCCCTTGATTATCAACAACGAACTGAAGCGTTCGATCGACCTCATTTCGTGAATAAAAACCCGCATTGTTAATAGGATAAAAGGTTAAACACTTATCACCTTGTGAATCGTTCATAACATTAAAACTATTGGGCACAGCATGACGAATTTCTCTCGCCAATTTTTCTATTACAAATCGAGCCTGATTTTGAATTCTCTGCCTATCAATGCTATCCGCATAACCTCTGGACCCCATTTCTATCACTGAACCAGCACCAATAAAGATGATGCCCATAATAATAATAGTCATCACCATTTCAATAAGAGTAAAACCGTTAACTCTCATTAATAGTTTCCTCTGTGGGCAATAAAATCGTACGAACCATAACTGCCCGTCACAATCTCTACTCTCACTTTCTTAAACTGGCTTGAACCACCGATAGTATCCTTTTCAACGGTCACATTAGCGGCGAAATTTGGATACTCATTACTAATAGAATTGCCTAAGACATCACTTAAGCTGCCAACTTTACTCTCTGTACAATGCGCTTTACTGGCCTCATTGGTGTACCAACATCCAATATAATCATCCACGTCATTGAAATTTTCCGGTTGGCGAGTCGTGCCATCAAACTCATCAGTACCCGCATCTGGACCTAAAGTCGTTGAACAAAGAACAAGTACTCCGTTCGAATCATTTTCACCGCAACGAATCAACCCCCCGTCAGGGTCACTATTATGATCATACCCTCGGGCCAAAATTTCTGTTGTTAGACTGTTGGCCAACGCAGAGGCACGGACTTCGTAATGTGAGCGAGCAGAGTCTTCTATCTGTGGGAATAGAAACGAGGTCAATGACACCATCGCAATACCGATAATAACGATAGCAACGATACTCTCTATCAGAGTAAACCCAGCTGATTTTATAGCGAAACGATTAGCAGCCATTTACATACCCTACGCTACTAATACAAACACCGACCGTTTTCGTAGGGCTTTTTATATCAATTCTTACATTACTTGGTGTCGGTTCACCTAATAGGTCAAAGTCCACCGTCATCGCCGGATCAAAAGTTATCTCTTCAGGTAATACTAGGTTATTACTGCGTGAACTATCAGTGGCACTGCAACTGGCTACAGAACCTAAACAATCACTTGTGATGGATAAACGGTATTCTGATGAAAGGGAGTCGGAAGCATCAATATTGGATTGCATACGACCCAACTGGATCTGGCGTATGATCGATATGGCTTGTTCTTGAGCGGCGTAAGGAGAAAAACTGGAGGAACCAATATAGCGGCTAGCTGCATAGACGGAAAGTATGCTAAGAAGGAGAATAACAACGACTAATTCAACAAGGGTAAAGCCGTTGTGACTATCTGAGGTCGACTTCATAGATACCACACTTAAAGGTCAATGCTAAGTATAAAATATGTTGTTAATAATAAGGCCAGCAACGTTTACTGACCTTATATTTAAGATAACACATCACATCGTCACATTATTTACAATCAGTCACGTTAACATTTACTGTTGGTGTGTTGCCACTTTGAGTTGGTTCTATGTATTCAACATAACATTTTGTAATCCCTGCATATGCCGTAATTGAGTCAGAAGCAAAAGTTACTCGGTATTTTGTGCTGGCAGCTTCGCTAGCTCCGTCCATATAACCTGACCAGTCAGCAGCATTATCCAACCCTGTAACCGCCTTCGTTAAAGTTCCCGCGGTTGGATAACCAAATGCTGTATTGATAGTAGTCGAACCTTCAGTAATAGACGCCTTTGCGTCACCTTTTGCTAACGACTCAATACCATCAATGGCGGACTTACCAAATACAATACCACCAGCACCATTAATTGCGCCCGATAGACCTTGAATAGAGGAAACACGCGCATCTTCTTGCAAGTTTAAAAATCTCGGCGCGGCTGTAACAGCCAGAATACCCAGAATAACAATAACCACTACCAATTCGATTAGGGTAAAACCACCTTGTCTCTTCATAACTTAATCTCTCTAAATGAAATGTAACAAGCTCAGAACAACTGAACACTTGAATTTACTAATGAATGTCTACATTGCTGTCACTATAGGTAATAGCCAAGCAACAATACTTATCAATAGCGATATTTAAAGTAAACATCGCCATGTTAACGGTTAGTTGGTTAGGTTCACCAATACACGACCTGTTGTTATGTCGTACTCAAAATTATGATTAGTCGAGCCTTCCAACTGAGTATAAGTGCAGGTGCCACTGTTGGTTGCCGCAGCAGAGTACCTTGCATCCGCATCCGAGGTATCATTTTCAACCACGGTTGGTGGGTTTTGAAGCAGGTTTTCCATCAACTCTAAACAAATCGCGTTTGTTGCGCCTGTTGCACCCGAGTTCGCCGTACTTGAGACAGCCAGTGGATAACCGTCGCGAAAGCCACTGTTATTCGATGAGTCGGTAAGAATAAAGTCGACGCCGTCGTAATCGACAACATTAACATTATTAACCTGCGGCCTAGATTCTGCTTCCCATTGAGCTCGAGCAGAAAGCACCGCCGTTGCAAATCCGCCTGCAACCCCTTCAATACTCGCTTTTTTTGCTTCGTCAGTGATGTCCAAAAACTTTGGCAATGCCGCCACGGCTAATAATCCGACCACAACAATGACAATGACCAATTCAACCAAAGAAAAACCAGTCTGTTTTTTCATACTGTCTTCTACCTTTTTTTCTGGAGCGCATTCTATCTGCATAATTTATGTACTTGGTTAATTTTGCGTCAACTAATTCATTTAATTGATGTATCAATATTAATAGATAATTTTTTATCTATAATTTTCAATATTATAACATCGTGTCCTGTATAACTATAACTACAAATATAGTCATTTTTAATATTATTACTTTTTATGCTGTCTAGAGGATGCCCAAACACCTCTTTACCTTCATTTAACAACAAAAGCCAATAGCCACAATCAATGACACCTTTTTTTATCGGTAAGGGCCAACCTTCTGAATTAAATTGAATTTCTTTTTTATCTACTATCATCGTTTCTGGCCGTTTTTGAATCAACCAGTTCTCTTTATAGAAATTTGCTTTATTCAGCATTCTTTTTGCAGCAACCGCATACGCGGTTTCCATCGTTGTAACCTGTAGCTTATTCCCTATGGATAGAACGGATAGCGTCAATATGGATATCAATAATAGCCATACTGCAAATCGAGGTGACACCGACGGAATCACAATGGCTATCCTTTTCCCTGTATCGCGTCTAGCATCCCCCACATTGGCAGGAATATCCCCAACGCTAAGATCAATACAATACCGGCTACAAACACCAACAATATAGGTTCAATTCTCGCGGTTAATGTTTTGAGATCATAGTCAACTTCTCGATCATAAAAATCGGCCACTTCTAATAATAGCTCATCAATACGACCCGTCTCTTCACCTACGGAGATCATTTGAATAACTAATGGGGTAAAAATACCACTTTTGATGGCGGTATTTGAAACCGTCCCCCCCGCTTCTATTGAACTTTTCATTGCCAATAGCCGCAATTCAAGGAATCGATTTCCCATCGCTTCTGCTGATAGCGCAATGGATTGGTTCAGTGGCACGCCTGATTTCAACATGAGAGCAAACGTTCGTGAAAATCTCGCCATTTGAGCCCGGGTGACAATGCTGCCTACTATGGGCATTTTTAGTCTAAAACCATCCCATTTCTCTCTGCCGCTAGGGCTTGATGTCCATGTTTTAAATGCAAATAAAGCGCCAAATATACCGGCAATAATTGCCCCCCAATATGAGACAACAAAATTGGACGTGCCAATTAATATTCGTGTCGGTAATGGTAGGTCAACACCAAATCGACTAAACATACTGGCAAACTGAGGAATGACAAAGTAGTTCAAGATACCGAGCGCAAGCGTAACAAAGACGATGACGAAAGTAGGATATCGCATTGCACTTTTTATTCGCTTTCTCGTTTCCAGCTCCTGTTCATAGTAATTACTTAACTGAAGCAATACCTCATCCAACCGCCCCGTATTTTCGCCCACGCTAATCATAGAAACAAACAAAGAACTAAATACGTTGCTATGCATTCCCATTGACGCCGAGAGATTTCGCCCGTTAGTCAGTTCGGATACTACGTCTTCTAACGCTTTTTTAAGCTGTTTATTATCTGTATTAGAGGCCAATCCATTGATAGATCGTAGCAATGGAACGCCAGCTTTCGTCAGGCTATACATTTGACGACAAAATATAACCAGCACTTCTAACGGAATCGATGGCGTGAACAGTTTAGCAAGATCAAAATTGGCGATTCCTTCACTAGACGAACGACCAATAGTAATAGAGGTAGGAATAACACCTCTATTCATCAAGGTGTCGGCAGCCAGCTCTTCAGTGGGGGCTTCTACATCCCCTACCACCTGTTTGCCATCTGAACTTCGTCCTTGATATCGATAATTTGGCATGGATTATTTCTGACTCCGCATATTAGGGTCTGTTGACCTTTCGTGATTATAAATAGATAGGATCTTTATTGCCGGAAGCGTCACCTTCACCAAGGCCTAATACTTCATTCACACTCACTACACCTTGCAGAGCCAACTCCATTGCAGAAGTAAGCAAAGGTTTATACCCGGGTGCTTTTCTCGCTTTTTTTGCAAATCCAACGGTGTCATCTGCACGAAGGGCGTCCATCATATCCTCTCCAAACTCTAACAGTTCAAATACACCAATACGGCCTTTGTAGCCCGTCAGATTACAGTTTTGACATCCACGTCCTTTCGAGAAGGAAGCGTGTAACTGATTAGGAAATCGGCTCTCTATCCAGATCTTCTGTGCGGTATCTAGTTCTGCCTTCGTACTACAATCTGGGCAGATCTTTCTAATTAATCGTTGAGCGAGCACCGCTCTTACGGAACTTGCGACAAGATAACCTGGCGCCCCCATATCGATCATCCTAAGAGCGCTATCCACAGCATCATTCGTATGCAAAGTACTCAAAACTAAGTGCCCAGTTAATGCGGCACGTAACCCAATTTCAACCGTCTCTTGATCTCGCATCTCACCCACAAGGATAATATCGGGATCTTGGCGTAAAAACGTCCGCAGAACGGTTGAGAAATCTAGATTGATTTTTGGGTTAACTTGAACCTGATTCACCCTTGGCAGTCGATATTCAACGGGGTCTTCAGCCGTGATTATCTTCTTAGACGCGTCGTTTAATTCTGACAGTGCACCATACAATGTTGTTGTTTTCCCGGACCCTGTCGGGCCAGTGACCAATATCATGCCGTGTGGACGCTTGAGCTGATGCCTAAACCTTTCGAGAAGGTCTTTTGGTAATCCTGATTCTTCTAGCTTCCGAACCCCTGTTGTTTGATCCAAAAGACGCATGACAACCGACTCACCATGTTGAACGGGCATAGTAGACATACGTATATCAATGGAATGACCTTTAGAGCGAATATTAAACCGACCATCTTGAGGCAGCCTTTTTTCCGATATATCTAAATTTGCCATCAGTTTTAATCGAAGGACCAAGGCTGAGGCGATATTAACTTCATTCAATAATGTTTCATGCAAAATACCATCGATTCGTTGCCTTAAACGCAACACATTCGAATCCGGTTCGATATGGATATCAGAGGCACCTACTTGTACGGCGTCTTCAAACAGTGAGTTGATCAGTTTAACAACGGTTACCTCATCACTATCGGCACCTTCAGTCAGACCAAAATCAAACGAATCCGTCGTTTGATGCTCTGCCTGTAGCTGCTCAGCAAATGAAGCAATCTCTTTGGTTCGGCGATAATAGCGATCAAAGCCATCAACAAGTTGATGTTCCAATGAAATAACAAACTCTAACGTATACTGAGAAAGCCTTGTTAAGAGTGATTCTTGCGCAGGCAAATCAGCCGGGTCACTCATTGCAATTCGCAATGTATCTCCATTTTTCCCAATAACGAGAGCACGAAGTCGACGAGCATGAACCTCTGGTAGTAATTGAACCGCATCTATATCGATATCAGCACGACTGAGATCGATAACGGGTAACAACAATTGTTGAGAAAGAAATTCCAGCATCTGTGTTTCGGTTAAGAATCCCAGCTGAATAAGCGTATCGCCCAGTTTTCTACCGGTCTTCTTTTGAGCAAGTAGGGCCTGTTCAACAGCCTGCTCTGTGATAATGCCTTCTTCTACCAGCAAGTCACCGAGTCTTTTTCTTAGTTTAATTTGCACCAGACGCGTCCTCTAAATTAGTGAGAATGTTGAGGCGGTCTCGTATGAATGATTGAGTCTGTTTTGATACACCCACTCTTTCCGTTGCTTCTAGATATGACGCTTTCGCCTCTGGGTACATCATTTTCCTTTCTTGCTGAATAGCCAACCCTAACCACCACCGTGCATTATCTGGTTCTTTTTCTACTAACATTTGATAGGTTTCAAATGCGACAACTGAATTCTTAATTTGCTGAGCAAGCGCTGCACGCATTGCAAGATAATCAGTATCCACATTTTTCGGTAAATAGATTAGTGGACTCAGCGCAGCTTCAGGTTGGTTTTCCTTTACTAAGATCTTAGATAGAGCAATACGAAGTATCTGGCTGCCTTCATTTAGTTTAATTCCATGTTGTAGTAATTCGGCGGACTTGCGTAGATTTTTCTTGCCATAATAGAGCGCAGCCAGTCGCTTACGCGTTTCTTCATCTGATGACTGGTACCTCAGTGCGGTTTCAAATTCGCTAATGGCACCATCTAAATTATTACTATCAAGCTCTTTTTTTCCTCTTTCAATCGCATAATTAGCCAACTGCAGAGGGGTCAGTTCTACTTGTTCCACCGCCATGGTACCTGCGCCTAAAGCGCTCTCTTTTTCAACGGGTGTCATGGATGGCTTAATTGGGATATCTTTTTGCTTTGCTGGCGTCGATACCTGCGCGATTAAGACTGGTGACGGCACGGACTTTAACGAAGTAGAATCTATCGTACGATCACTGACTTTTCTTTTCTCAGTCCGTTCTGCTGGGGCGGATTTGGTGGTTTCTGTCGCTATTGATTCTACATAGACACTGATGTTTGCATTCTCGATTACCTTTGATGTTGGCGAAGAGTTCATCGATGTCACTATCGTTGGTTGGATTAATTGAGCATCCTGTGTCGGTATAGATAATGGTTCTGCTATTGGTGTGCTAATTGTTGTCATCTGTTGCGAAACGGCCCAACCACCAATACATAGGCTTAAAGTAAAGCCCCCTACCGCCCAAGCCAAATTATTCGCACTTTTCACTGCCGTAATTTCTGCTCTCACTATCTTTGATACTGTGTCGACATCTTTATTCGCGATGTCGGCTAGGGCGTTATTAATCACACTCATGTCTGTCTCCAACCCCATAATATCGGCGTTTTGTATTTTGGTTTGAGCGCATCATAGGTATCTTGAATTGCGTCGTATATAAATTGGTTTTTTATTATTTTTTCTTGATGTCCAAACGCTAGGATCAAACTTTTATGGCAAATCTGATTGATCAGTCTAGGTATACCTTTGCTTGCTTTCCATATCGCTTTTCTCTGATTTAAAGAGAAGAGTAACTTGTCTCCCCCACTCATCTCTATACGATATTGTATGTAAGCGCATGCCTCAGAAATGGTCAGTGGGCGTAACTTGGCACTAAAAGTAATTCGTTGTCTGAACTGTCGCATATGATTCGCTTCCAAACGCTCATCCAATTCTGGCTGACCAAACAAAACAATCTGTAAGAGTTTTTTGTCTTCTGTTTCTAAATTACCGAACAAACGCAGCGTTTCTAAAGCTTCATCACTCAATGCCTGTGCTTCATCGATCAAAGTGATCACCTGCTTTCCATGCAAAGAGAGTTCCAACAACTTATCTTGAATCGCATCAACCATCTGACCCGGTTCGACATGCCCAATACCTAACTCTTTCGCAATCGCAGAACGTAGACCATCTCCTGAAAGAACGGGGTTGGGCAGATAAACTAGCCCAACATTATTCGGGAGCTGATTGATTAGCATACGGCAAACCATGGTTTTTCCAGTCCCTACCTCGCCTGTAACCTTTATCACACCTTCACCCATTTTCACCGCAGATATAACCGTCTGGAGTGCTTCATAGTGTGGTGCTAGCCCTTGAAATAGCTCGGTCATTGGAGTCAATCCAAATGGCGTTTTTTCAAAGCCAAAAAAGGTTTGGTACATGATTACTCCGAGTCGGGGAACCACTCCTGCAAAAGATCACGAGAACGTTCTACTTCCTGCTGCCACGTGTGTACACCAACAACCGTTGGTTTAAGTAAAATCACTAGCTCTGTTTTTTCGGTATATTCAGATGTATTTCTAAACAAGTGACCTAGCCCAGGAATATCACCTAACAACGGCACCTTTGATACCCTGTCGAAGGTATTCGATTTCATCAAACCACCTATCACGACAACATCACCGTCCCGCGCTCTGATGACCGAATCGGACTCCCTAATCGATGAGCGAGCCATCGGGGCATCGTTAAGAAATTCATAGGTTTTCTCTTCCACATCAATGACGGCAGGATGAACGTGCAACATGACGTTTCCTTTTCCGTCTATCTGAGGTGTCACATCTAGAGATATCCCTGAGAAAAATGGTGTTAACTCATACTCCGTTGTTGGGGTAGTTGTATCTCCAACTTCGATATAATCTATTGTAACCCCAGTAACAAAGTACTCATCGACTCCAACTTTGATTACTGCCTTCTGGTTGTTAGCTGCGGTTACGCGCGGGCTCGAAAGCACGTTAAGATCGCCCTGCGTTGACATGAAACTCAACACTGCTTCAAAATTTCCATCCGAAATAGTGACATTGGTTTGACCGCCTAGAAGCTCGCCTATAGAGTCTTGTCCCGGTAATATAGTCGATACTGCCGTTCTGGCTATATCAACTGAACCGCTGCCTATAGAGGCACCGATATTTGACCAGTTGATACCTTGTTGGTAACCATCACTGAGTGTCACTTCTAATATCTTGGCTTCTAAAATAACTTGTCGTTGCAATCTTTCGTGAGAGATGCTCAAAAACTGTTTAATATCTCGTATTTCACTAGGTTGAGCTCTAACCGTTAAGACACCTGCTTGTGGATTTACCGTCACACTTCTTCCGTCTTCAGAGCCAATTAAGTTCTCTACTGTGCTTTGAAGCTGAGACCAAAAATCACTTTCACTTGTGGTTTCAATCGTTGTTCCGCCGGTATTACTGCTTGAGCTAGAATTGGAATTTGAATTCGATGAGCTATTCGAATTCGACGAGTTAGAATTAGAGTCACTATCGCTATTATCGTCATCATCTTTTGTAGAGACGGTACTGGTTGTAATATTGGTTAGTGAACGACCATTCCTTTTTAGTTGCAGATAATCAACAGGTAAGGTTTCTGTGCGCATCCCGGCAGGGTAAATCTGTATGATTTTCCCTGTTTTAATGATGTCATAACCGTACATATCCCTTGCAACATTAAGTACCTCATCCAAGGTGACGTCTGATAAATTAACCGTCATTCGACCAGAAACATTAGGATGAATCACGGCGCTATATTCCGTACCATTAATGATGCTGGCAAAAAATGTTTTGGCTTCTACGCCATCAGCCTGAACTCTGAATCGTTTTAAAGAGGTGAAAGCGACGCCTGTATTGGTATCGAGTTCCGGCATCAAATCTGCTTGAACCGAAGCTGGCAACTCATCGAGGCTTCGATTATTTGCATTATTTGCAGCTTCATTAAGTTCTTGCTTTATCTCAACAGGATCCCGGTGCCCCATTGAACATCCCACCAATGACGCAATTAAAATTCCAACGACAACTTTACGCATAATAAGTATCAAACCTTAGTTTCAATTCTTTATATCTAATTTAAACAGAGCCAAATGATGCACAACATTTCCTCGCACTATTGTTACTTCTTTTTGTGTGATCTTTCTTACTTTGTAACCACTAATGAGATCATCCACATTGGCTAACTTATCATCCAGTACCGCATAGCAATTCGATTCCTCTCTGCACACAATACTTTGCAGGGTAGGCACCGGATATGTTTTTTTTACTTTTTTGCTAACAGCCGTCTTAGGTGCGATCCAATTTAGAGGAGCTGTTGGGTCTTGAGATGCCAGCGTTTTCGATGCAACAAAAATCAGGCACAATCCCACCAAAATCATTCGACAATTAACCACCAATGAACTCCTGTCTTGTTCCTAAGGTGTATACCACCAGCACTAATTTTGCTTTAGGGTATGCATCAACTTCATACTCAAAACTGCGCCAAAAATATCTCACCTTCATCGACTCTAATGTTGCAAGATAGGCCTTAATATCAAAATACTTTCCAGTCAGTTCTAGCTTAACAGGATGTATAAAATAGCCCGCATGTTCGTTGGCGTCCGATAGGATCGCCTCTGCGGGAAGAGACTGAAGCGAGACAAGTTTTAGCGCCACACTATTATCTAGCACCATTTCAAGTACTTCTGCCATATCAGACGGCGAGAGCAAGCCACCCACAAATTCAGCCAACTCAAATGAAAGATCCTGACTTTCATCAGATAACCGTGCTAATTGTATATCCAATTCGACATTAGGGTCAGTGAGTAATTGCTCTTTAAGCACCACTATTTCTGTTTCGAATTTAGTAATCAGTATTGATTCAGCCTTGTTTTGCTTTTTCTTTGCTGTACTTAGATTTTGAATAGGATCGATTAATAGAGTGAGTAGGATAAAAAATAGCGCGACTAAACCGCCACCTGAAATTAACCATTTTTCTCGCTGAGATAATAGTGCGAATTTTTCTGACAGTTGGTTCCAGCTCTGCATTTATTTTTCTCCTACAGAAAGGGAATTCTTTGATTCAACTTGAGTCATCAATTCAAACGTAACGATGTCCTCTTCGTTTCGACCAATATTCAAACTTTCAAAAGTTCTTCCTACCAGGTTAAGTTCCGTTTTAAATTGCTTGACCCATTTAGGAACACTACTTGGTGCCCTTGCTAACCCTTTGAGATTAAGTATTTTCTCATTCAATTCGATATGAGATATCGAGATATCGTCTCGGCCCAGTTCAGACAGTGATGCCATGACGCCGGAATACCCTTCTTTCAAAGAATCATCAAATTGATTAATCGCTTTAAGCGTCGCTTTTTTCGCATCAACATCGACGGTTAACCTGTCAATCGCTTTAAGCTTCGCTGGATTAGGTTTATGATTCGCGACTTGATAGCTAAGCGTTTCAAACTCATCCGATAATCGTTCTTTGTTCCTTATCTTTACCGTCAATTCTTGATCTATCTCAGCTATTTCGTAATTCATATAGCCGTAATATCCCCCCATAATTAACAAGAGAAGAAGCCATGACGAAAAAACTGTTTTTAAAGTAAACCGTTCTTTTTTAGGCTTAAGGTGGGCAGGGTATAGATTTATACCATCATCAGAAATCAGTGGAAGCGTATTGCATAATACCTGACCACATGACAATTGGTCAGTCATATTCAACGCAGAAACTTGAGTACTCAAACGCTCAGATAAAGCGCTAACTAACTCTTCAGTATTGTCCTCATCACAGAGAACTAATAGATGATTGAAAGCCGCATCACGCAACTGAGATGACAAGTAATCGATTGATCTTTGCAATTCAAGAGCAATACTATCGAGCTGTAGTTCGCTTGAAGCCACACCAGTCAATGGTGGCACAACACCTCGAATGACTCTTTGAAATCTATTTTTCGTTTCTACAAAAGCACTTATTTTATAGCTGTCTTTCATTCCGCGATAAAGCAGCATGAAATTATTTACATCACTTTGTGCATGCCCCCAAACTTCATCTTCTGGAACAATCCGAGATAAACCAATATTCGCATTATCCAATATACCAATAAGTGGCGTTAGGTATTTTTTACTCAGAACATAAGCCTGTGCGCGTCGACCATCCGGCAACAAATAGGCATCGGCTACTATATCCGTCACTCTTTCATTTACCAGATCTTTCAATAGAAACGGCAATGCAACCGACCATTCGTCTTTAGGAAGTTCTGGCTTATCTATTTGATAAAGTTGATAATAATTAGAGCTAAAAACGACCGTTGCCGAATACTTATTACTGGTAAAAGAACTAAGTGCAACTTTCAGTGCGGCATCCCAACTAGACTCAATTGGAAACAGTAACGTCTCTTCACTCGCCTTATCAGAAGACCTGATATAAATAGCATCAACTTGAATGACGATTCTAAGTTGATCTTTATTATTAGATGAAGAAGTTAACTTACTAAATAGTGAACGAACATTCATATAGTTTACACATTTTCCTTAAAACTTCTTACGCCAACGATTTCTACCGCCAACCTGTACCTTGGGAGCTTCAGGTTTGGGGATAATCTGATTTTCGGCTTGGAACATCCTTCCTTGGCCACCATCAACGCCTAATTCAACCAAACAATTCCATTCTTTTCCACGCTCGACACCAACAGCGATGACCTGTGTTTTCGTTCCTTCACAAGCGCCAATTAAGCTACGAATAAATAATTGATTTTCTTGTCTTTGTTCTATTTTCTTAACAAGACTTCTATGCAGTTTTAGATAATCGATATCTAGGTCTTTAATATAATGCGTACTGGTTATTGTTCGCCCAGCCTGCCCTATTATCACCTCACAACCTAGCCCTGAAATCATTCGAACTACAGGCCGCATATAATCCAAATTGTTGACTATCTGCCCTTCGACAAATTCAAAGCTTAATTTACTTCTTGTTTCTGCCGTTAATTGTAGCAGTTCGTCCCTTAACCATCTGAAATTCATTCGATCTTTAAATGGTAGAACGTTCAAGTTTATAGAATAACATGTCCCAAGAGTGGTTGTTTTAATAAATGTAAGAATAGTTTTGACAACCAATTGATCCATATGAGATTCATAGCCCACTTGCTCAATAGCAGACATAAATCTAGAGGCTTTTAATATACCAACACCGTCGTCATCTATCCTTGCAAACAACTCATTATGCAACAACTTGATTTTATATGAAGAACGGTTTATTAGATAACAAGGTTGTTCAAAGATAAGTACTCGTTCATTCGAGAAGGACTTATCAAATAATGTACGCCATCTCACTGTCCCTCGCGAATCGCCAATGACTTCCTTCTTATGAAAGCGACTCCAATTGTTACTATTTTGTAGTTCAGCGCTCTTCAATGCTGTTTCTACTTCACTCAAGATATGACCTCGTCGCTCCCCTTCTGAATACATGGTGATCCCAATATGACACCAATTATCGTTATCCATCGAATCTATGAGTGATACTTTCTCTAATTGACGCACGCATTGGTTAGCCAAAACTGAAATATCTTTACCATTTTGATGAGGAATTAAAACGGCAAACTCTGATTCAAAATATCGTGCAAATACGACATCAGGGAAACGCTGAACAATATTTGAAATTACGCCACCAACTTCAACGATGAACTCATCACATCGTTGTTTATCCACTCCTTCAGTTAAACTGTCCCAGTCGTAAATCCTAAAAAGAACAATCGCGCCCGTCGCACCACTTTCTTGCAATGCAGATTCCAATTTAGAATCAAACAACACTCTATTTGCCGCACCCGTCAATTGATCCAAAAAGGTGTGAGTGCGAATGAAAGTATCGAACCGACTTCGTTCTTGCCGTGCATCCTGAAGCTCATCAATGAGTACATCAAGAGCTTCACTTGCTGTATATGGCCACTCTTTGTGATCACCTTTAGCATACTGAGCCACCCTGCCAGCTAAAATCATTCGTCCTCGTTCTTCCAATAACTCAGAGCCTCTAAGTTGTTTTTTTAGCCAATTAACACCCTGAAAAAGACAAAATAAAACGAGGGCGATAGCCAAAGATACCGACGACAAAGCGCTAAAAGAATGGCTCTGTTCTAGATAGGGCGACAAAACCTTTATATTAATAGAAAATCCATCATTTTTTTCTAAAGAATAACTTTTTTCGTACAGACGAGATGTATCGATTTGAGTGGAATTGTTGACGTAGTGGTAGACACGTTCTTGAGAAGATAAAAGCTCTAATTCTATTATATTATTTGCTTGGGAAAGTAGAGGTATCCAACCTTGTATATTCTGTACATCTTTATCGTCAACGAGTGATTTGTCGATAACAGATATGATGCCATCGACTTGTTGATTGAGATATTCTTGGCCGATACTTCGAAATGTAAGTGTCCCACCAACAAATAAAATAAACATTGCACCTATAACGATAATGGTGACAAAAGCAGTCAGTCTTGTACTCAATTTCAGAGTTGGGGTATAACGCATGAATAGAAAAATCCTTTTAACTATTTTATCCCAGAATCCAGTTTACACTTTTAGCTCTACTTACTTCTTGTAAATATGAACCTTTCTGTACGATATGTGAATGCATGATTACGTATTTATTCGAATCTAGCTCTCAATTTATACAAAAGTCAGTAACAAATTTTGCCGAATGCTTAAGGGGTCCAAAAGGAATAGCGCTTTTACGTTAACATTAAAAAGCCCGCTAAAGCGGGCTCAATTTGGAACATCAATGTTGATATTCGTTAAAATGGTTATGCTCACCTTAAGTGACTGACCGACCCACTAAAGCAATGAAAATAAAAGCCCACAAGATAATCACCAGTGAAAAAGTAAAGTTTTTTGTTAAGTATATGCATATTTACGCCCAAACTTTACAATATGAACAACCCGCCTAAGCTTTAAAAATACAAGATATATTATAGTCTACCTAAACGTTTTCGCACTCTAAAGTTGCTGGTCAGCCTTTTGGCAAGCAACTAAAGTTGCATTGCAAGCATCGAAATCTAAAAAATGTCCAACAGCAAACTCTGACGCTAACAAAGATATCAGTTGTACATATCTTCGCACACGACTAGGTGTATTTATCACATTATAGATTAGTGTTGAGAACTTTTCTTCCGCTGTTTCACCATCAAGCGTCAACATTGCTGAGCGACAACAATAATTAAATACACTATCAGCATATCCGTCATAGAGAGGGTTATGCGCTCTACCTCCTGCTAAGATTTCTCCATCTTTATACGCAACCGTTGTTACGTTTCTCACAATCTCCGTTAAGAACATTAATGGGGAACCAGTTGCATTAACAGTCTTTCCATACTTTTCCATGAACTTTAACACTAAGTACGTATCCGATGCCTCCGATGAGCGGCTAAGCTCAATAACATCGCTGTACAAAATTGGAACAGGAGTACCAATAAATAAATTGAATTGAATACTATTTTTCCTTTCTTCCAGCGATAAGACATTTAAAATTTTCATAACAAAGGAATTCATGTTCGCAGCAGGACATCCAGAACGATACACCAATTCACACATTAGGTGGTCAATACAAAGTAGTGGAATATTGTTTGCTGCGGATAACTGAAAAGTCGAATATACAGTATCATCTACAAACTCCCGTATCTTGACCAGCATCTCAGGCGTATCTGCTGGTTTAAGAACTTCTACTGTTGCGAACTCAAGTAGTGCCTTAAGTTCCTCGATCAAGTTCTTGGAGTCTCTTTGAATGTCTTCAGATGTAATTCGATAAAGCCCTCGATCTGATACACCCATTGACATGTAATCTTCCCTAAGAATATCCTCAATCCAAGCTTCTAAAACGTTCCTTGTGTGCTGCTCTATTATCACAGCTACGTCTAGGCGATCGAGAATTGAGGAAAAACCCATTAGCGAAAGATAAACCGCAGTATAAATGTCAACTATTACTCTATGAGGTTTTTCTTCTCCTTCACTAAACAATCCTAAATTCTGGCTAGTGCTTTTTGAAGTTAAATGGGTGATAGCCCCTCTTATAGGATTACTTGGGCTGGTAATTTTCGCTCGCATCATTAACGGAAAGTTGGGGCTTTGTAGTGCTTCGTCTCTTTTTTTATCTTGCAACGAATACTGCCTAAGAATACTTTCAAAATAAGGTATGTATTCATCTTCATTAGCTGGAAGAGAAAATTTCCTGAAGGCATCTGTCCCATCATTGCCCTTGTGACGTAAATCAGCAGCCTCTTGAAAAGCGGCAACATAAGGAGAATAACGCTGCAATAGTGAAATATTTCCAGATACCTCTCCTATCTGCATATTCTCTAGAGTTTGCCCCAATGGTGAGTCTACTGCCAGAAGGCAAGGGTGGCTCGCATCCACATCACTGACAAGAATACGCCTATACGTTTCAAATCCGTCTGAATACACAACTCCATCACGACAGTTCTTTGGTAAATAAGGGTTCTCTGCAACATTTATACGATGCTGTAAACAATTTGCGTGAATATCAGTTAGAGGCTTTGCAAGCTTATCTGGATTTTGAACAAACCAATCAACAAGCACCCTATCAGCCAAATTCGCGTCAACGTATATCGCTATTTGATTAACTAGAGATACTTTTGACTCATCATATGATGAGAAAATACTTTCAGGGATATCAAATATAATTTTCTTGAGTCCGTTTGTATCTACCCCTTTAACTCTTGAAACATACAATAACAATTGCCATGCATAAGGACTGTTTGGTGCAAGGTTAGTTGCAGCTTTAGCTGATTCGATTGACGGCTCATAATTACCTAGACGCTCGTAAATTTGAGCTTCTCTTAAAAAAATCAGCGTAGTCTTATCTTTAAGTTCTAGGTGCTTTACTTGAGATAAGAATAAGTCAAACTTCTCACTGGCAAATAGAGCATTTAGATAGCATTCAAAAATTGGAGAAACCCATGCCTCTTCAGATAAAAAGGGATTAAGATATTCAACAGCATAAAGAGGTAAATTTAGCTCTATGAATCTGTCACATAGCCTTAAGATAGCGAACGGATTTATTCGAACAAATTTTTCAGAATCCAGTTCTAAGAACTTTTTGGCGCTGTTATCGAGCCGTTGCACTTCTTTTTTATCATCTATTGAACATACTGATGCCCTAAGATACAAATCAAAAAACGAGTTGATATAATCATCACCAGCTTGAACCGCTCCTCCTTTATCTACCCACTTAGTCACTGCCTTAGTTTGTATTTGCTTGTTCTCAAGAGCAAAGTCTAAGCGAGCAAATTGCTCTAAATCCAAAGAGTCAGATACTAAATCAAATTTAGTTTCGGAAACGTTCACTGTTGACGACAGTTGCCCTATGAAGTCAGCAGTCAAATAATCTAGTTTCCTGATTTCATCTATGTGTGTTCTTCCTAAATCGTATAGCCGACGATCTAAATAATAGGTGAGATTAAGAAGATTGATTAGAGTAGCAGTGTGTCTTTTGTCGCTCTTACCTTCTATGTCAACCAATAACTGAAGTATAAGCCTATCCGCAATTTCTTTTTCTTGCTTACCTAATGAAATAAAGTGTTTATGTTGATTTCTAGTAACAAGAGCGCAGCTTTCTGCATAAAGTAAAAGTGTTTTTGAGTTAGTTGAAGAATAATACTCATGTAAACGACTAGCTAACTCAAAAGCAAACTCAAAATTCTGTACTCTTATTGCTCCTCGAACTAATCCAGTCAACTCTTGCTCTGATAAGTCATAAGCTGTCGAACTCTCATAATTTTCAGTTATCTCTTCTTTCGTCGCTAAACGCTCGTAAAACGCCTCTTTAACATAAAAGCTGTCACTTCCAGAACCATCGTATCGCGCTCTTGCTTGCTTCTCCAATGTTCTAGATTCAACATCAATTAAAATTGAGGTAGTAACATCCCAGACACTTTGGGGGAGATTTTCGAGCTTTAATAGCTTTAGTAGTTCATTTTTTGACAATGACTCAGAACCGTTGACCAATTCAACCTTTATGTTTAATGCTTTTAAAAGTAGATGAACGTCAGTCTCTAAAGCATTTATTTCACTAAGAACATCAAGCTTTTCGCAAGCTCTATCTATCTCTCTGTAGCAGATATCACGCATGATATTGTCTATCACACTGCTGAGGTCTCTAGATTGAATACTGCGAACAATGTTTTCGTATTTATTCACAACATTGTCGCCAGGGCCTTTATGCTTCTGAGTCACCATTGCGCCACCTACTAATTATTTATAGTTTTGTTCACGACATTATCACCAGATCCACTATGAGTTTGGGTAACTGTACCAATATTCGTATTTTGCTCTGGCTTTATCAATTTCAAAATCTCTTGTAGCTCTAGTGATTCATTCACCTTACGCTCAATTACATGTTCACCATAGTCCTGGAGTTCAAGAGCATTTACCTTATTTGCTAACTGCTCCAGCAAGACATCGTCAATAAGCCAGCCTTGCAGCTTCTCTTTCAAAAAATCATTTGTTATTGCGACACCTTTCTTAAACCCATCATAGAGTATTCCTGACAGAATCGTGTTCGTTAAAAAATCCATATTAATCCCTTTATTTTGTTATATAGCCAATCTGATAAATCCCACATGTATCAAGTCAAAATATCACAAGAACTAAATTCGTTGAAATACTCAAACACGCCTAAGTGCAATGGTTTTCTCGATTCTCATGACCATATCAGCATCCTCATCTGATGTTTGCAGCTTACTTAATATACCCAGTAGTGTTGTTGTAGCTTCTTTGAAAAAATCGGCATCTACGTCCCTGAACTCCTCTCGAATGTCACTAGGCTTACACTCTAATGCTTCAGAGAGCTTTAAAAGTGATTTTCTGCCAATCGGCGTATTACCATTTAAATACTGAGAGAAGTTACCCTGACTCCAACCTAACCGATCCGTAGCGAATTCTTCTTGGGTTATTTTATATTTATTCTTGTACCTAACCCACAACTCTTTCGTATTCTCCGCTGCACGTAAATCTAATTCTTTTTGAGATCCATTAGTGCAAGATGACGTCCTTTTTACCCCTTTTGATCTTATTTTTTGACACTGACACATTATAAAATTTAAACCTTAAATTATGTAAGAATAATAATACATACGCCCTTAACAAAGCGGCAAACCGCTTGAATTGAAAAATGCGAGTCATTTCTTAACACATTTAAGAATTCTTAACCTATTTAAGAACTGCTAAGAATTCGGCAATCCTTTAGACACTTACCATCATTAAATCGTCTCGCAAGCTTGCTTGATTTAACGCTGACAAGCGCCATAATTTTAAGACCCCTATGCAATCTCAACGTTCATCAAGGCTAACTCCTGTTGCAAAAGATCCTTGAGGTAAGTATCACGTTTGTCAGCCTCGCTTAATCGACCAATCGCTTTGGAAAAACTCTTAAAGTTGCCTACTAGCTCGATCTTCACTTCAGCTCTAGTTAACGCAGTATATATCCATGAGTTATCCAACATTTTGCTGTTAGTAACTGGAATAATTACTCGCTTGAACTGACTCCCTTGAGCCTTATGAAGTGATATGGTGTAGGCAGCACGAATGGAGTCAATCAAATCAATTGTAAGCGCTATCACTTCACCCGTGTCGATTTGCACATCAGCAAAGCTAATCTCACCATCCTCGACTTCCACTATAGATGCACCAACATTCATCAGCGTCCCTAGTGTGCCGTTTTGCACACCTCTATCCCAATTATTTTGTACAAAGATTATCGGATCATTCTCACGAATATCGAGGTAATTTTTAGTACCATTAAAGTCAAAGCGAAGCTTTTTACCATGTGGATTACAGGCGGTTTGGCAAAGTTCGTTAATAACATCGATTCCACCATTACCACCATACTTGGCCGATATAACTTGCGTATCTTTTGGCTTCTGTTTGTAAAGCTGAGTAACCCGCTCATTGATATCCTTTGTCAAGCACGAATGAAATACAATATTGTCATTAAACATGCCTGCTTCAGGCACCAGCTTATCCACAATAAACCTTGTAAAGTCGGGGATGCCAGTGCTTCCCTTTTGGCGCTTAACAACGTCTAAGGTTACTGTTGGAATAACATCGACCGCTTCATGTAACACAAGACCTGCCGAAATTGGTGCAAGCTGTTTGGGGTCGCCCACCAATAAGAACCTTACTCTGCCTTTAGTTAAGTTCACCAACTTAAACATGGTCGCCAAATCAATCATGGATGCTTCATCAATAACTATTAACGTCCTATCACCTAGAGGCTCTTGCTCAACATTCTTAATAAAGCCAGTGATAGTTTGGGCAGGAAAGCCCGTGGCCTCAGTGATACGCTTAGCCGCTCGACCACTCAAGGCCATTGCTCGTATATCTGTACCAAGACTTTGATAAGCTTTTAATATAACATTTAAAACGGTGGTTTTGCCTGTACCAGCACCACCTGCAATGATGGAAATGCCATGAGCCAAAGCACTTCGTACTGCTTCATTTTGCTTTTGAGTTAGTGGAAAAGTTAGGCTTGATAATGCAGAGCTTAACGCTTGGTCGTAATGCTGACTCCAGACCTTTCTCATCGCAAGTTTGGCCAAGCGCCTGGCAACCACCTGCTCCATAATCCACTGTCCAACAGCGTGGTAGTTGCCTTTTTCACTCAAAATAAAAGCCGTGTTTTCGTATCCTGCTTTAAGTGCCTCGATAGCCAGCTCATTGGAACCCAAGAGTGTTTCCACCAAAGACTTCAGGTGTTCATGCTTCGATACGGTGTGCCCGTCGGTCATCCGAGCCTGCAAAGCTTGCTCGACAGCTCCGCGAAGCCTTACGTATGCATTGGGCTGCACGGCAAAATTAGTCATCGCAAGCTTATCGACTTCGGCAAACTTTAGGCCAAAGCTAATAAGACGATAAGGGTCATCTTCAATGGCTTTAACCGCATCAGCCTTATGGTGTTTAATAATGATGCGAGCAATACCAGATGGAATATCATGCCTATCGAACCAAGCAATTTGCTTTAAGTTCTCATAGCGTTCCCATCCCACAACAAGCCCATTTGCAACCGCCTCTGTCACACCCTTAACATGCTTCAAGCGCTCAACATCTTTGTTTTCAAGAAGGTCATATACTTCCTTCTTGAACTTAAGCCAAATACGCCGAGCTAAACGCTCACCAACGCCTGCGAATGCAGAATCCGATTGTATGTACCGTGTAAATAAGTTTTCCGTCTCAGGGACAATTACACGCGCTTTTTTAGCATTAATAAAAACCTCTATGAGTCGAGCTTCTCCCCGTGTAACCGTCCGCGCTGTAACGCTTTCAGCAGTCACCTTCCAGAGTTGACCAACAGCAGGCATCATCGGCAACAGAACATCTGACGCCTTAACAACGTAGTATTTGCGTGCGGAAAGGTTATCGCCATCACTATTCACGGCAACGGCTCGGAATACATGTGAATCCTCGGTTTCATGTCCCGCCGAAGTTACACGCAGTAGAATGCGAGCATCGTCCTTCATCTAGGCATTACCCCTGAACCACTTAACACCTCGGACAGTTCCGTGTACTGCTCTAGCTTACTTCTGAGCCTTTCAATTTCAGCATCTTTATTCAGACACTTAGTTTTTAGACGCTCGACTTCGGTTTTTAAACGCTTCAGCTCGCTACCTGACTGGTCATAAAGCTTCTCCACACCAGAATCTTGCTGCTCCTTAGCACCTTCTGCCAAAGGAGCTAGAACACCTTTGCTACGTAAGTCCCCCTCCAAAGCCAAAAGGGCAGCTTTAACCAGATCATTGTCGTTTAACGTACTTCGAGCAATACCAGTCCCTTTAGCTACTTCGCTTCGATTCAGCTTGGCACCACGACCAATCGCCACAAAATCAGCATCGGAAAGGGAGCCTGCCCACGCCTCAAATTTATCCAAGCTCTCTTGAGCTTGCGATACATCTTTTTTCTTAGCCATGACTTCCCCTACTGGTTATCTTTGCTCGGTAAAGCTTCTGATAGTTGTTCAGGCGTTACGCCAAAACGGTGAGCGTTGTAAAGCCACACCTGAAACTGCTCCAATAGTTGCTGATTCTCTCGCTTCAATCGCTCTATTTCTCGTTGCTGCTTCTCTAATCGCTCAGCGGCTACTTTCAGGCTTGGTGGCAACTTAGGCTTATTTGAAGGCACCTTACCCGATACAAGCGCCTTTACTTCCTGAAACGCACTCTTGATCCTGACCTGTTTTTGCAATGTCTGCCGTGTTGTCTTGAACTTATGTTCATGTTCAACTGCCTCAACGAGCCTATCCCATGAAAGCTTGGAGTCAGTCGGCCAATCATCCAAGATTTCAACAATGTTAGATATATCTTTATCAGTCAAATGCTTAGCCATTAACCTTCTTCCTCCATCATGTAATCAAGCTCATCCAAATCATCTAGGTCATCAAAAACACTATCATCCATTTCAGGTAACTCGACGTCCGCTTTTCCGATAAGCGCTTCGACCGAAACAGATTGAACACGTTTGAAATTGACGATTTCAGGCAAGCGCTTTTTGCCATTAGCTTCCAATGCTCTATCCAGTTGAGTCACATCTTCAACATTGGCAAGCTTGATCAAGGCACCATCTTCGATATTTGGGTTTTCCATCATTTCCAGCAGTTGCTCACAGCGCTCTGTCGTTAGTTTTCTACGCTGATACCATTGCTCAGCCCCCTGAACACCGTCATCAACCGCTTTTTTATCTTGCTTCAGGAGTTTTTGCTCACGAGCCAGCCGCTGGCGTATACGCTCACATTTGCCATCATCACCCTTGATACAAACATGCTCATTGCAGTTAACGCAATCCCTGTACTTGGTGCAAGGTTCACTTAAATACGAGGTCACACACATACCAAACTCGGTCGTGTGGGCTGTTAGGGATGCCTTCGTGTTTAACTCTTGAATCGTTCGAGGGGTAGCAACCTGAATTTGAATTTGTGTGCTAGACGCTTGTTCTTGCGTTGCAAGTTCATTTTCACGATCTTCAATGAAGTCAGAACCATACTCCTCATGTGTCGTATGGTTATAGTAACGGTTGTGTTTCGGGTCACTACGCATTGCCCACTTTGCTCGCATTTCCCCGTCCATGCCATTCACCGCAGCCATGGTGTCCAGCATGTGACGTAACTGGTGCGACGTTAGCGATAAGTCGCCAAAGTCCCAACGCTGAAATATGGAAAAAGTGCCAGTAAGAAGCTCTCCTGTTTTGCGGTTCTTTTTTTTGGTCGGCGCTAAGTCTTCATTTAGCGTGTTAATCGTTGGTATTGTTAACTCGGTATAGATGGTTGCTTTTTGAGAAGAAAACCTATTTGCAAATCCAGCAAATAAGGAATCAGACCACTTCACCTTGACCTTACCTTCCCCTTTTGCAAAGGGCACATAGGGAAAACCCTTTGGCAACTCGCTACGAACAATTTTGCTCAAATCTCGCAATCTCACCACATAGTCTTTGCGCTCTATCCCCTTACGCTTTAAGAGTGGATTAACAGCCCCATTAAGTTTTTGACCCTTTTCATACACGGATAAATCTAACCCTAACGCTAGAGCAACTTCGTTCTTTGTTAATAATTGTTCTTCAGGCACATCAGGACAAAGTGGATGACGAGGAAAGTCAGGCGATTCTTCCAACATTTTCGCAAAGGCACGAGCATCGGCAGATTGCGCCTTAAGCCGCTCAACCGCAGTCGTAACAGAATCAATCATGACCGTAGGCAACCATTTATTTTCATGCCCATAGCTTTTACCTGAATACCAACGAAGTCCCTTAAGCGTGATTTCATCATCATAGTTGAACCTTGAAGGTGTATCGTCACTGCCGTCACTAGGTTGCTTTTGCAAAAGCAGCTCAATATCTTCTTTCGCAAGCCCTAATTCCATGGCTCGATTGGCTTTCATTTCCTCTGAGTGCAAGCAGTCAGCACTTAAATACAAAGGCTCAGAGCCACGGGCAGGCGCACTAAACAACAAAGTCATTGTTGATGTGGTAAATACATCACGAGGACTTAAGTCTTCCGTTTTTTCCGCCGATATCTTAGCGAGTGCCATGAGTGCATTTTCATCGGGCATTTTCTTTTGCCTATGCTCATCAGCCTCATCACCTGTTGCATTATCTGCGGGCTTCTTGATTGGACTTTTCCAAGTGAACGGACTCACCATTTTATTCTCAATCAGAAACTTCAGCAGATTATTAAGTCCTCTACCTGCCTGGTATGCAGCTCCCGCACCAATCGATTCCCTAGCAATTTGCGAAGCCTGATCGAAGTCGCCAATAGTTAACTTGGTAATGTCTACGAAGCCATATTGTTTAACACATACAACGTTTATTGCTTTCAGCGCATAAAACTTTACGCTTAATCCCGCTTTAGAACTCTTACCGTAAACAACATATGCTTTGGCAAACGGCAGTAGTGATGCATCAAAGACATTAGCAGGATCTCGATCCTGATTGGATACACCAAAATTTGTGAAATTCCCCACACCCGCCCAGTAGTTGCTATCGTAATCGTACTTATCATTCAATGGCGGCAACTTGCGAGACTGCTCAATGAATTCTTGCAGGTTTTTTTCATGCTCCAGCTCGTGCTGAGGAGTGAATGTAAAAACATTAGACATTATTTTGCTCCTGACACAGCTTGATAACTTGGCATACCGCAACAATTGCACGGTCATTAATAGTTACGACTGCCATATCGCCATCGGTGTCTGCTTTTAATCGCTCACGTTCTTCCATTAGCCATTGCAAAACAAGGTGATGTGGTGCATTCGCCCACGGTCTAAACTTTGGACATAAATAACATGCAATAGGGGCATAATCTTGGCAAAAGGCACTTGTTCCACACGACCCAACATCACAATCTTTTTCCCGTAACGGAATACGGGGCGCACCTGCGTTTTCCTCGTTTGCCTCGTCCTCATCCTTCACTAGCTTTCCAGCGAAAGCGGCAGCGTAACGAGCCAAAGGCTGATTCATAATCTTAGATATTTCAATTGCGAACTCTGGAACATTAGCGACATACACACCTACATTTTGGGTATCTGAATGATCCAGAAGCGTAGCAATGGTGAGTCTCCCAGCCCCTTCAATGGCAGCACGGGTGCCCAGCGTGTATCGAAAGCGATATGGATTAACGTGAATGAGTTCACCAGTACGCTCGGAAACCACTTTAAGCTGATTTGTTGCGGTAACAAGCCTTCCGCTAAGTGCTGAACTTGAAATATGCGCAAGTTCAGATTTAAGGAAATCAAGGAAGTCTTCGCCAGACAAGGTTTTCATGGTGTCGATTGCATTGCTGGTCACAAACAACGGCAATTCACTTTGCTCCACAGGAGTCAGCTTACGCTCTAACTGAGCTTCCACATCTGCAATGGATTCTTTTATGTGTTGCTCGATGACTTGCCCAACAGATTTCACCAAACCAAAAGGTTTGAACTGGGTACGAAAACGACCGCCACGCTGCTTAACCCTAGGTATATTAACCACATAGGTTGGGTTGCCAGTGAATTTACTGGTAAGAGAGAAGTCTTTGACTTTCAGTGAGGCTATTTGTTCGTTACGTCGCCCTGTGGCCTTAAACAATGACAGGGTGGCGTAGCGTTCTGTGGAGAGTGCCCCCTCAGCATATTTGTGGGCAGCATTAAGCCCAATGGCTTCGAACTCGGTCGAACTAAATGGGCCTGTCTCAGGGTCGAGTGATAAAACTGCAACGCCTTTTTCGTTGCCAGATAAGCGCCACTGGTCAGTTAATTTATAGACCGCATCGTCGATGTTGCCATTAAGCCCAAGATAGCGCATCTGCCGAATAAACCCTCTCACCACAGAAAGCTTGTACTCATCCTTTTTAGGTAAAGCCCCTTTAAGAGCGAGAAAACCTAGTTCTGAAAAGTCATCGCCCTTACTAACCTCTAAGTACAATTTCAGTTGCTTAGATAGGTTACTAGTATGATGAGCAGAGCTGTTTTCAGCAAAATACACCAATGTCTCACGTACATCTTCCGCAACAGCCTCCTTAAACTGCGTCAAAAAATCCAGATTAATGGTGATATTGCGGTTCAATACCCACTTATTTTGATGGTAATCAAATTCGAACCCGTTATGGGAAATAGCAAGTGTAACCTTGCCTTGTTGTTCTAAATGCTGAGTAGGCACAGACCTATTACCTCCATTATTGGTCAATATCTTCATCGTAAGCACCGACAACCCCGTTAATTAAGGTGCTTTCTTCTTCTTGCAGTTCCATACCAACTTCAAAAGCACGCTTGTCATCATGTCGCTTGCTGTACTCTTGCGCCATTTTGGAACCTTCATACCAGCCCATTAATTTCTGACGGTCACTTTCGGATTTAGCTTCAGACACTTTGCCTTCTGCAATACGCTTGTCGGCATGTTTACTAAACTTGTCATTCCAAGAGTGGCGGAATGCGTGCGGATGTACTCTAAAGCCAACGACTTCCGATATTTCACGGCATATTTTATTAACAGCGGCAGTAGAAAGTGCTTGGTTGGTTGAGGTGCGGTGGTTATGAGTGACAAACAAATAAGGGATGAATTCGGCACCATTGGCATTACTTCGGTGGTGTATTACGTAATTGTCGTACATCTCACTCAGGCGCTTATCCATGGGAACATGCCGTCCCAAAGTTTTCGCTTCAGGTCTATCCAAGCGGGTGTCATCTAAATCTACCTTTGAGCGGATCGTGACATAGCGCCGCCCGTTTTTAGGGTGTTTTTTAACATCCTTTGGTCGAACTTTAAGTAATTCGCCACGTCGGAAACCTATCGCTTCCAGCATATTGATGATGAGTTGGTTTCGATGGCGAAGTGATTCGTTTTTCCATGGGTTATCGGATGAGTCTGGGCGAACAACGTCCAGCACCCTTAGGACTTCATGAGGGGTCAAAGATTTATAATTCTCATCCATATTTTCTGTTTCGCCTTCCTTACTGAATTTTTTCGGGCGAAGAGACTTCAGTAATTGCTCAGCCGTTGTATCTTTTGATGGGAAGAGTTCTTCTTCGAGCCAACCAATGTATTCGGCAAACGTGGTCAAACGGTTATAAGCAGTGGATGGCGAGATATCCCCCTCATGATCGACAACCATGACCGCCCTTGCTGTTTCCAGTTTTTTCATCTTTGGTACAAGCGAAACGACATTTTTTGATTTTTGCTTTGCCACATGCTCTCGAAATGTCTTCACCGTGCGCTTTGCCCACTTAACGAGAGACTCCATTTCCTGTTTTGATAAAAAGTCGCCAGCGATACATCGCTGAACAATATCGACATCAAGATAATCACAAATCTCGTAAAGATACCGAAGGTGCTCAAATACGGTGTAACAAGTGTTACTGGCATCAGACTCATTACGGTGATTTATCGTCACAAACAAGTTGGGATACAGCATTGGAAGGCCGCTATCATCAAGCAGCACAGAATACATTTCACCACTTGCCATTTGTATCCTTTCAATTCTCAAGTCACACCTCCAAACAATGATAAACTTAACAAAAACCCAAGGTACACCATAACCAGAAAGCAAGCATAAAAAAAGTTTACAGTAATTACAACACCAAACTGTAAACTTTTTATTGAAGCCCTTGTTATTATTGACCTAAATCATCAAACTTAACAAAACTGGGTCTCTGGTAATCCTCAGAAAGGAATATCGTCATCAAAGTCCATAGGTGGTTCATTATATTGCGGTTGTGCCTGTTGAGGTGCTTGCTGAGCGGCCTGTTGAGGCGCACGTTGTGGTGCCGCTTGTTGTTGCGGTGCTTGTGCTTGCTGAACAGATTGTTGAGGTTGCCCCCATCCACCTTGTTGAGATTGTTGGCCTTGTCCTCCTGATGCTTGAGCACCACCTTGACCTTGGCGACCACCAAGCATCTGCATTACACCATTGAAGCCTTGAACTACCACTTCTGTTGTATAACGATCTTGACCGCTTTGGTCTTGCCACTTACGAGTCTGCAATTGACCTTCAATGTAAACTTGAGAGCCTTTACGTAGATACTCGCCTGCAACTTCTGCCAATTTTCCGAATAAAGCAACTTTGTGCCATTCTGTTTTTTCGCGCTGCTCTCCAGTCGCCTTGTCACGCCAGCTTTCTGAAGTAGCAATAGTAATATTCGCCACTGCACCGCCGCTTGGCATATATCGAACTTCTGGATCGCCACCTAAGTTGCCAACCAAAATAACCTTATTAATTCCACGGCTCGCCATGATCTGCTCCGTATACATGTTTTATTAAAAATATAAGGCGACAAGAATACCATGAACTTTGATAGTCTCAACCTTTCTTGTCTCTCAAAGCCAGAACTTAGTATGAATTAAAGAACCATCTGCACATATAAACTTCTGATTATTTTTCGAGCGGGTACCCAAGTTGATGAAACACATAGGTCATATTCACCTTTTAAAATCAACATTATACGCAGATTTATTTAATTCACTGAGATAGTCAATGACAATTTAAAATCCGCCAAGCTAAGGTGGAAGAACATTTCCAATTGCAGAGGGAAGTGCGATGAAGGATAAAATGAACGTCGTACACATTGAAAATAACTCTTACTATTCAATCCGACTCAACAAGTTGTTAAAAAACAACCACTATAATGACTATAACGAAATATCGGCATCAGCAATCGAAAACGCTATTTATCTAGATGGCACTTTCTTATATTTCATTGATTTCAAAACAGCGATAGACGTTTATAAGCAAATAGAGACACTGACCGAAAGCAACAAATATTGTTTCACTGTGATTTATGATGCCCCTAAGAAAATTGCCACTTCAGAGCTGGTCAAACTGGGTCGATTAAGAGGATATTTCTATGTAAACATTACTGACGAGGAGGTCTTCGGCAGCATAAATGGGTTACTTAAGGGCAAAAGTTCACTTCCCGAAAATATATCCTATCAATTGATCGAGTATTACCAATCGCTGATTCTTCGCTTTAGCGAACCCTATAGCATTGATTTAACCCAAAGAGAGGTACAGGTATTAGAACGCCTTCGCCTTGGGTTATCAAATAGTAAGCTAGCCGACGAGCTTTTTGTCAGTGAGCATACTGTTAAATCTCACCTGTATAAAATTTTCAAAAAAATAAGCGTATCCAAGAGGACTGAAGCAATCGCATGGGCTCACAAATATTTACCGTGATCTAAAGTTTTTAGTTGTTTGAACCAAATATACAGATTTTTCATATCGCTGTGATATTCTACCAACGATAATAATTAAGAATCGTTCTGTATAGGATTTATCTATGATCAAAAAATGTCTATTTCCGGCTGCTGGCTATGGCACCCGCTTTCTCCCAGCAACGAAGTCCATGCCTAAAGAGATGATGCCTGTCGTAAATAAGCCACTCATCGAATACGGTGTCGATGAGGCGATTGAAGCTGGCCTCACTGGTATGTGCGTTGTCACTGGTCGTGGAAAGAATACGCTTATCGATCACTTCGACAAAAATTATGAGCTGGAACATCAAATTAACGGCACCAATAAAGAAGAGTTGCTTGATGATATTCGTAGAATTATGGATTCTGCTCATTTTACCTATATACGACAGCGAGAAATGAAAGGCTTAGGTCATGCTATTCTTACTGGTAAAGAGCTGATTGGCGATGCCCCTTTTGCGGTTGTACTAGCCGATGACTTATGTGTAAACGAAGAAGGCAATGGTGTACTCACTCAAATGGTTGCGCTTTATAAGCAGTTTCGTTGCTCCATTGTTGCTGTACAAGAAATACCAAAAGAAGATATTCACAAATATGGTGTTATCTCTGGAGAAATGATTAAAGACGATATTTATCGTGTTGATGATATGGTCGAAAAACCTGAACCAGGGACGGAACCAAGTAACCTAGCTATTATTGGCCGCTATATTCTAACCCCTGATATCTTCGACATCATTGAAAATACAGAGCCCGGCAAAGGCGGTGAGATTCAGATCACCGATGCCCTTTTACAACAGGCTAAGTCAGGTTGCGTATTGGCCTATAAATTCAAAGGTCGCCGCTTTGACTGTGGCAGCGTTGAAGGCTACATAGAAGCGACTAACTATTGCTATCAAAACCTTTACAAAAAAGATGAACAAAAGGTTGAGTTGGATAAGCGAACCACTGAAAAAAACATGTAAATACTCTTTTCTTATTGCAAACGTGCTGCTATTTCGCAGCACTTTTTGTGCGTAGGATATTAACTGTTTTTTTATACAGTATTTCTTGCAGATAAATTTGACTGTGCGATACTTGAGCGATAGCAAGTAAAGTGAGCAGAAAAATGGATACGATAGAAATTCGAGGCGCTAGAACCCACAATCTAAAGAATATTAATTTAACCATTCCCCGCGATAAACTTACCGTTATTACGGGTTTGTCAGGGTCGGGTAAATCATCACTAGCATTTGACACCCTCTACGCAGAAGGCCAGCGACGATATGTAGAATCATTATCCGCCTACGCTAGACAATTTCTATCCTTAATGGAAAAACCAGATGTAGACCATATTGAAGGACTTTCTCCTGCGATATCTATAGAACAAAAATCGACCTCACATAACCCTCGTTCTACCGTTGGGACCATTACTGAAGTATACGATTACCTCAGACTACTGTACGCACGCGTTGGAGAGCCTCGCTGCCCCATACACAAAGCACCACTGACCGCTCAAACGGTTAGTCAAATGGTTGATAAAGTATTAGAGCTTCCCGAAGGCTCTAAAATGATGTTACTTGCGCCTATTGTTAAAGAGCGTAAAGGTGAGCATACCAAAACGCTAGAAAACCTAGCGGCTCAAGGTTTCATTCGCGCGCGCATTGATGGGGAAACTTGTGATCTAACCGATCCACCAACATTAGAACTCCATAAAAAACACACTATAGAGGTTGTTGTCGATAGATTTAAAGTAAGAGACGACCTCCATCAAAGACTTGCAGAATCATTCGAAACTTCATTAGAGCTGTCGGGTGGTATTGCCGCCGTGTGTTGGATGGATGACCAAAAGAAAGACGACATTATTTTTTCTGCGAACTTTGCCTGCCCACATTGTGGATACAGCATGCAGGAACTAGAACCGAGATTATTCTCATTCAATAATCCAGCAGGTGCTTGTGCAACATGTGATGGATTAGGTGTACAACAATACTTTGATCCAAGCCGAGTCATCCTTGACGATAATCTAAGTATCGCAGAAGGTGCGATTAAGGGCTGGGATCAAAAAAATTATTATTACTTTCAAATGTTGACATCCTTAGCCGATCACTACAACTTTGACCTATTTTCTCCATTTAAATCTTTATCTAAAAAAATTCAGGATACTATTTTAAAAGGGTCAGGCAAAACAGAAGTCGAATTCAAATATATCAATGATCGTGGAGATATCCGCGTTAAGCGACATCCATTTGAAGGGATACTTAATACATTAGAAAGACGTTATCGAGAAACCGAATCCAATACTGTTAGAGAAGATTTAACCAAATATATCTCTACAAAGTCTTGTACTAGTTGTGATGGCACTCGTTTGAGAACTGAAGCCAGAAATGTTTTTCTTGAGGATACCCCATTACCCGATATCGTTGAAATGAGCATCGGTGATGCAATAACGTTTTTTGAAAGCCTTTCTTTATCTGGGCAGAAAGCGCAAATAGCTGAAAAAGTAATGAAAGAGATTAATGACCGTTTGCAATTTTTGGTCAATGTAGGTCTCAACTACCTTAATCTATCACGAAGCGCTGAAACGCTTTCCGGTGGTGAAGCTCAGAGGATTAGGCTCGCAAGCCAAATTGGTGCAGGATTAGTAGGTGTCATGTATGTACTTGATGAGCCGTCAATTGGCTTACACCAGCGTGACAATGAACGCTTACTAAAAACACTCACCCATCTTCGGGATTTGGGTAATACAGTACTCGTCGTAGAGCATGATGAAGAAGCTATTCGCGCCGCCGACCATGTTATTGACATCGGTCCTGGGGCTGGAATTCACGGCGGTAGAGTCGTCGCAGAAGGAACAATGCAACAAATTCTTGATAGCCCTGAGTCTCTCACCGGTCAATATTTAAGTGGTGTAAAAGAGATCAGTATTCCGAAAAAAAGAACGCCTAGAAATACAAAAAAAACCGTCGAGTTAATTGGTGCAACGGGAAATAATCTAAAAGATATAACCTTTTCTCTACCGGTAGGGTTATTTACTTGTATAACCGGCGTATCGGGTTCAGGAAAATCAACTCTAATTAATGACACCTTTTACAAAATTGCTCAAACCCAGCTAAACGGCGCAACAACAGCGGTACCGGCCCCTTATAAGAAAATAAAAGGTCTAGAGCACTTCGACAAGGTCATCGATATTGATCAAAGCCCAATAGGCCGAACACCCCGCTCAAACCCAGCCACTTACACTGGGATTTTCACTCCAATTCGAGAACTATTCGCTGGTACACAAGAATCTCGTTCACGAGGTTATAAACCAGGGCGATTCAGTTTTAACGTCCGCGGTGGCCGATGTGAAGCCTGTCAAGGTGATGGTGTTATAAAGGTTGAAATGCACTTCTTACCTGATATATATGTGCCATGTGATGTTTGCAAAGGCAAACGCTACAACCGTGAAACCTTGGAAGTAAGGTACAAGGGGAAATCTATCGATGAAGTGCTGCAAATGACGGTAGAGAATGCCAGAGAATATTTTGCCCCGGTGCCAGTGATTGCACGAAAACTACAAACATTGATGGATGTTGGTCTATCTTATATACGACTAGGTCAAGCCGCTACAACGCTTTCTGGTGGCGAAGCACAACGAGTAAAACTTGCTAAAGAACTATCTAAACGCGATACAGGCCAAACACTATACATCTTGGATGAACCTACAACAGGCCTTCACTTCCACGATATTCAACAACTATTAACTGTACTGCATAGGTTAAGAGACCACGGTAATACCGTTGTGGTTATTGAGCATAATTTAGATGTGGTCAAAACGGCTGATTGGGTAATTGATCTTGGACCTGAAGGTGGCAATGGTGGTGGCGAAATTATAGCTGAAGGTACACCAGAAGACGTCGCTAAAGTGAAAGGGTCTCATACCGCACGGTTTTTGAAACCCATGCTAAAATCTAAAAAATAGTCCAGAACAAATATGTGATTTTGAACATCACCCGCGTTAAAAACAATAGACTCTAGGTAGTCTTAAAAAAAAAAGGTACAGTAGAAAAGCGAGCGTAGCTCGCTTTTTATTTAGGGATCCAATAATGGCTATCATTCACCTTAGTGGGACAAGACTCGCTCCTCAGAAAGCTAAGGCGCCGCTTAACCGCACATTTATGTTCGCAATTGGCTTTGTATTTATCATCGCCATGCACATTTATATCCCAAATTTAGATGGCATAGGGTTAGCTCTCCCATTCAATACCCTCATTTGGGCTTGCCTTGGACTAATCATTGCCATTGGCTTCTACCATATTGCTAGCACAAAACAGATTCGCTACACCAAGCTAACCATTGCCTTATTGATCTGTTGTTTCATACTAACGTTACCTGTTTTTTATCCAATAGCTAATCTCTGGCTCCTCACACTACCTCGGCTCGCTAGTCTTTGGTCTGGATGGCTATTTTTCGTCGTATTGCAGCAATTTAATCTCAGTAATCTCCATAAACAACGTTTACTTTGGTTTATTGTCATCGCCGCCATAATCGAAGTGGTACTTGGTTATGTTCAGTTTTTCAATTTATTACCTAAGGAACTACTTGGTTCCAACACATTCACTCAAATGCCTTTCGGTATTTTCCAAGACCCCAGTGTCATGGTTAGTTTCATCTCTACTGGTCTCGTTATCTCTGGGTATTTACTTGCGAGACAACAAAGAAAGTATGGTCAGAAAGTAAGTCGAACACTGTTTCTTTACTTAGTACCACTGATCACTGCCCCCCTAATTATCATCCTTGCACGTGAATTAGAATGGATAGGTACGGCATTCGGTTTTGTTATTATTGCAACCTATCTGTATAGGTTCTCAACACCACAAAGATTCAGCGGTTGGATATCATCGTCAGTGGCCGGAATAGGGTTTGGTTTGATACTTATTTCCGCTAATAGCGTTGACGCGCAGTCCTTTCAAAAGCAACAAATAGAGAGATCTACGTTATTTCCACAAGCGATAGATATGCTCATAGAGAAACCTTTTACTGGATACGGGTATGGTCGATTTGAACCCGAATATATTTTATATTCTGCAAGACAACATCAATTAAACTCCGATTATCCGGTAGGATATTCATCCGTCGAGCATCCATTAAATGAAACTCTTTATTGGGGAATCGAAGGAGGACTGATTCCAATTGTGGGTATTTTCCTTGCGATGATAATGGTGCTGTTCAAAATATACTCTGCACGTAGAGGAACTCGATTAGCCATATTTAGCCTATTTATACCTATCGTGCTGCATAGTCAGATGGGCGCACCTTTTTATCACTCCGCTATTCATTGGTTAGTTTTCATCATCCTTTTATATTGGATCGATCAAAGAACCTCAAAATACAAAGTCCACTCTATTTCTAAGGTCACCAAGGTTCTAATAAGAAGCACTAGCTTTGTTGTTCCAACGGTCACTTCTGCTTATATGTTGATGGCATTACAAACCAACATGACATTGTTCAGGTTTGAACACTCTTTTCCAAAAGACTCAAGAATTTTGACACAAACCGTCTATCCCATATCGCAACAATTGCGCTACGAGTGGAATCTATACAGTACCTCACTTAAGCAAGGATTATTAACCGGTGATGCGCTTGCCATCAAACAGTATATAGTCTGGGCTTTACAAGCCATTAGACAAAAACCACAAGAATTATATTACAGCAATCTGATCATGGCTTATTTAGGTTTAGGTGAAATAAGCAAAGCAAATCAAATACGTTCGGAAGCCAGCTTCTTGTTTCCAAATCATGACTTTTCAACCATAGACATAGAACCCATTGCTATAGATGAAGAGCACAACCAAAATACTGAAAATAATGTGATTGAAGAAGAGAGCAATTCGATAGAGTCTGATACTACAAAAAAAGAGGGAGCGATTAAAAAGTAGAGTGGTACAAACCACCCTACTTACGAACTTATTGATTTAAAGTGTCGTCTAACGCTTTTAGACATAGAGCCACGTTTTCATTTCTCGAAGCGTACCCCATCAACCCTATACGCCATGTCTTTCCAGCTAATGCTCCCAAACCAGCACCTATTTCTAAGTTATAGTCATTAAGTAACGTTGCTCTAACGGCGCCATCATCTACCCCTTCAGGTATATATACGGCATTGAGTTGTGGCAGTCGATAATCTTCATCTACTACAAATTGAATCCCCATCAACTCTAAACCAGTCTTTAATTTTTCATGCATGACTTGATGTCGTTTCCATGCATTTTCCAACCCTTCATTTTTTAGTAACAACAAGGCTTCATGCAAAGCATAAAGACTATTTACAGGTGCAGTGTGATGATAGCTACGTTTACCTTCACCGCTCCAATAACCCAATACTAAACTTTGATCTAAAAACCAACTTTGCACAGGTGACTGTCTATTTTGAATGCGCTGAATAGCCGCTGCAGAAAAAGTCAAAGGAGATAAACCAGGCACACAGGACAAACATTTCTGACTACCTGAATACACGGCATCTAACCCCCATTCGTCTACTTTCAACGGCACGCCTCCAAGCGAAGTCACCGCATCAACAATGGTCAAGACCCCTCTTTCTTGTGCTAAAGAAGCCAAAGCCTGAGCGTCACTAAGAGCACCTGTAGAGGTTTCAGCATGTACAAAAGCTAAAATTTTTGCGTCAGGGTTGGTGTCAAGAGCGTCTCTTACTTTTCTAACGTCAACAGGTTCGCCCCATTCATTATCAACCACGATAGCTTCACCACCGCAGCGGATGACATTTTCACGCATCCTTTCACCAAACACACCATTTCGGCATACAACTACTTTATCGCCGGCTTCTACTAGGTTGACAAAACAAGCCTCCATACCAGCACTACCGGGTGCAGATACCGCAATAGTAAACGTATTCTCTGTTTGGAAAGCGTATTTAAGAAGCTGTTTTAGTTCATCCATCATATTGATGAATAATGGGTCAAGATGCCCTATCGTTGGACGGCTCAACGCTTGCAAAACTTGCGGTGAAATATCTGAAGGTCCGGGCCCCATTAATGTTCTATGAGGAGGTACAAAGCTCTGAATCGTCATAATTATTCCTTTTATAAGACGTGTAGGGGATTAAAGACTAACTCATAATCCATCATTCAACAATTCGACTCTAGTATAGAGGTCAAACCACTTGATCAAGCACCGTTTTTACGTTGTATAAATACTGGGCAAATATTCGTTTTATCAATTGACATTTAGACGTCAACATCGTTCAATGAATAGGTCTGGATTTGTTTGAACTTGATTTAGATAATTCGCTTTATAGCAGAAGAGGAGCATTGCCCAGGCAAGTGTTTTGTGGAGCCTTAACTCCGAGACAAAGCATTCAGGGGGAGCGGTGCCGAGATGATATTTCATTGAGTGTGTATAATCATCGGTTGAGTAGGCTGAATCCTACCAATTGTCACCAACCTTGTTTGGTGAA
The DNA here is from genome assembly GCF_042465995.1 of Vibrio frigidus. NCBI lineage: Bacteria > Pseudomonadati > Pseudomonadota > Gammaproteobacteria > Vibrionales > Vibrionaceae > Vibrio > Vibrio frigidus. The sequence continues at coordinate 438,945 of NZ_JBCDMC010000003.1, forward strand.
GAGCTTCTGAGGTCCGCATCCATATCTAATGCTTTTCCTCTGCTCTAGTAATCTCTCTTCAATATAACAAAAATAGAAATACTGTTAATTTGAATACATACAGGGAGAAATGCCGTGAGCGCATTCAATGTAGCAAAATTTGGTGGCACAAGTGTTGCCAACTTTGAAGCCATGAGCCGTTGTGCTGAAATAATAGAGAACAACCCAAACACAAAACTTATCGTCATTAGTGCTTGCTCTGGTGTGACAAACTTGTTGGTTGAGTTGGCAAATGGAGTTCAAGACGAACAACGTCGTCGTGTTGTCATTGAACAACTTGAAGATATCCATTATGCCATCATTGATAAGCTCGCCGACCCTTTAGAAACAGAACAAGCCGTCGCCTCTTTATTAAAGAGCGTGGCATCGGCTGCTGAAGCAGCATCATTCCAAAGTAGCGATAAACTCACAGATCACATGGTTGCTTATGGCGAACGGATGTCAACCCACTTGCTCACTCAAATACTAAGAGAGCGCGGCTTAAGTGCGGCACGTTTTAACATTCGCGATATAATGAGAACCAACAACGCCTACGGAAAAGCAGACCCAGAACTAGATTCGGTTGCTAAACTAGCACAAGAAAAACTCATCCCTTTATGTCGCGATAATGTTGTCGTTACACAAGGCTTTATTGGCGCTGATATAGATGGTAATACGACGACATTTGGTCGTGGCGGCAGTGACTATAGTGCAGCATTAATTGCAGAATCGGTTGAAGCATCGGGCCTTGAGATTTGGACAGATGTTCCTGGTATTTACACGACAGATCCACGCATAGTAGCGAAAGCTGCACCCATCCCTGAAATTAGTTTCAGTGAAGCCTCCGAAATGGCCAACTTCGGAGCCAAAATACTACACCCATCGACATTAGTTCCCGCATTACGCCATGGCATTCCCGTGTTCGTAGGATCGTCTAAAGAGCCAGAGAAAGGGGGGACTTGGATCAGACAAAAAGTAGGAAGTTCACCGCTATTTAGGGCATTAGCATTACGCGGAAACCAAACTATGGTAACACTGCGTAGTCCGAATATGTTTCAAGCGTATGGTTTCTTAGCCGACGTGTTTAAAATTCTAGCGAAGTATAAGATTTCCGTTGATCTGATCACTACATCAGAAGTAAGTGTATCGCTTACCCTTGACCAAACGAACACGTCAGGTGGCGCGCCAGAACTACCCATTGACGCTCAAAAAGAGCTGGAAGAACTTTGTACTGTAGAAGTAGAGCAAAATCTCTGTTTGGTCGCGCTTATTGGCAATAATATGAGTGAATGTAAAGGTTACGCAAAAAAAGTATTCAGTACTTTAGAAGACTTCAATCTACGCATGATTTGCTATGGTGCTAGTCCGCACAATTTGTGTTTCTTAGTACGTTCTGTTGATTCCCGTCGGGCTGTTCAGGATCTACATAGAGAATTATTCGAACTACGTGAGTAATGGTCGTCGAATAAAAAGGCTTGGTATCTTTAACCAAGCCTTTTTATCACCTTTCTTTGTCTTCTATCGTGCAGTCAAAGACTGTCATGTTTAGCAATAGCTTTCACTACTAGCTGATGTTAGGGCCTAACCACTTCTCCGCATCAAGAATATTCCAACCTTTACGCTCTGCATAATCCTCAACCTGATCTTGTTGTATCTGAGCAACAGCAAAAAATCGCGAATCAGGGTGTGAAAAATACCAACCCGAGACTGAGGCTCCAGGCCACATTGCATAACTAGATGTCAAAGACATACCAATCGCTTCTTCAACATTAAGAAGCTCCCATAAAGCACCTTTCTCTGTATGCTCAGGACACGCTGGGTAACCAGGTGCAGGCCTAATACCTTGGTATTTCTCTCTAATAAGATCTTCATTGGATAACGTCTCCTCGGGAGAGTAACCCCAAATTTCTCTACGCACTTTTTCATGTAGACATTCTGCAAAAGCTTCGGCTAATCGATCGGCCACAGCCTGAACCATGATTGCATTGTAGTCATCACCTTCAGCTTTAAACTTATCGGCCAGTTCGCGCTCACCAATACCACCTGTAACCGCAAAACCTCCAATCCAATCCTTTTTACCACTCGATTTGGGGGCAATATAATCACTCAAACAATAGTTAAAGCCTTTAGGCTTTTCTGTCTGCTGACGTAAATTGTGAAGTACTTTTGCAACTTGAGTACGTGATTCATCAGTATACACTTCGATATCGTCACCAATGCTTGCGGCAGGAAGTAAAGCACAAATGCCACTAGCTTTAAGTAAGCCTTCGCGTTCTATTTTGTCCAACCATTCATTCGCGTCATCAAATAACCTTTTCGCTTCTTCACCGACTTCTTCATGTTCAAAAATCTTAGGGTACTTACCCATAAGCGTCCAAGTCATAAAGAACGGGGTCCAATCTATATAGCGTCTTAAGCTCGCCACATCGAAATTTTCAAAAACGTGCACACCTAATTTTGCCGGTTCTGGGGGAGTATAATTCTGCCAGTCAATCGCAACTTTATTGTCTCGTGCTCTTTGTAATAAAACAGGCTTTGTGCGTGGTTTTTTACGATTATACTGATCTCGAACTTTGACATAGTCTTGTTCCACTTTTTCAACAAACGCTGGACGCAATTCATCTGAAAGTAATGATGAACAGACACCAACAGCACGCGAAGCATTATTTACGTAAACAACGGGATGGCTATAATTCTGTTCAATCTTGACGGCGGTGTGGGCTTTCGATGTCGTCGCACCACCAATTAATAGTGGAAGGTCGAAACCCTGTCGTTCCATCTCTTTGGCTACATGCACCATCTCATCGAGCGAAGGTGTAATCAAACCAGACAAACCAATGATATCGACCTTCTCTTCTTTAGCCACCTTGAGAATTTTTTCGCAAGAAACCATCACACCAAGATCAATTATCTCGTAGTTATTACACTGTAAAACGACACCGACAATGTTCTTGCCGATATCGTGTACATCACCTTTGACGGTCGCAAGCAGGATTTTTCCGTTTGCACGACTTTCTTCTTTCGAAGCATTAATAAAGGGCTCTAAATGCGCGACCGCTTGCTTCATTACCCGCGCAGATTTAACCACTTGAGGTAAAAACATCTTTCCTTCGCCAAACAAATCACCGACAACATTCATGCCATCCATCAAGGGGCCTTCAATGACGTGCAGTGGCTTAGCAGCATTAACTCTTGCTTCTTCTGTATCTTCGACGATAAATTCTGTAATGCCTTTAACGAGTGAATGCTCTAACCTTTTCTCTACAGGCCAACTTCTCCACTCTTGAGTAGATGAATCTTCTTCTTTACCCACGGCATTACCACGATACTCGTTCGCGATGTCGAGAAGGTTTTCTGTTCCCTTATCCGTTCTATTTAGAATGACATCTTCAACTGCATTACGTAGTTTTTCCGGTACGTTGTCATATATTTCCAATTGCCCAGCATTAACAATACCCATATCCATACCATTTTTAAAACAGTGATACAGGAATACGGCGTGTATTGCTTCACGTACATAATTGTTGCCCCTAAAAGAAAAGGATACGTTAGAAACACCACCAGATATCATTGCGTATGGAAGATCGCGCTTGATATCCGCTACCGCATTAATAAAGTCTAATGCATAATTATTATGTTCATCGATACCCGTCGCAACTGCAAATATATTTGGGTCAAAAATAATGTCTTCCGGTGGAAAACCGACTTCATCAACGAGAACACGGTATGCCTCAGTACAGATTTGTAACTTACGTTCACGTGTATCAGCTTGTCCTATTTCGTCAAAAGCCATGACAATCACAGCAGCGCCGTAACGACGGATAAGCTTAGCTTGGTGGATGAATTTTTCTTTTCCTTCTTTCAGGGAAATAGAGTTAACAATACCTTTTCCCTGAATGCACTTCAGACCAGCTTCTATTACTTCCCATTTTGACGAATCCACCATGATAGGAACTTTAGATATTTCTGGTTCCGTTGCGCAAAGATTAAGAAACCGCACCATACACGCTTCAGAATCAAGCATTCCCTCATCCATATTGATATCGATGACCTGCGCACCACTCTCAACTTGTTGACGCGCAACCTCTAAGGCTTCATCGTAAAGTTCATCTTTGATAAGCCGCTTGAAACGAGCGGAACCTGTCACGTTGGTTCGTTCACCCACATTTACAAACAGTGTTCCTTTATCAATGGTTACTGGCTCTAAGCCAGAAAGACGACAAGCCTTGGGGATATCTGGCAATTGTCGAGGTTTAACCCCTTCTACCGCTAATGCCATCTGACGAATGTGTTCAGGCGTCGTTCCACAACAGCCTCCAACTATGTTTACGTAGCCGCTTTCAGCCCACTCAATAATATGCTCCGCCATATCCTCTGGCGAAAGATCATATTCACCAAACGCATTAGGTAATCCCGCATTAGGGTGAACGGAAACAAAGGTTTCCGAAATTCTAGACATCTCTACGACATATTGCCTAAGTTCGTCGGGCCCTAGGGCGCAATTCAGGCCAAATGAGATAGGACTTACATGACGAAGCGCATTATAAAATGCTTCCGTAGTTTGACCTGAAAGTGTACGACCAGACGCATCAGTAATTGTTCCGGAGATCATTACTGGTAACGTGATATTCAGTTCTTCAAATACCGTATCGACAGCAAACGCACACGCCTTTGCATTAAGTGTATCAAATATAGTTTCGATTAATATAAGATCTGAACCGCCTCGTATAAGGGCTTTCGTCGATTCTGAGTACGCTTCTACAAGTTCATCGAAGCTGACATTACGAAAGCCTGGATCATTCACGTCAGGAGAAATTGAACACGTACGGTTAGTTGGGCCTAATACCCCAGCAACAAAGCGAGGCTTATCCGGTGTTTTTGCCGTCCACTCATCCGCAATCGCTCTAGCTAGTTGCGCGGCTTGATAATTAATCTCTTCACTTAGGCCTTCCATATCATAGTCAGCCATTGCGATAGTAGTTGCATTAAACGTGTTCGTTTCTAGAATATCTGCGCCCGCCTCCAAATAAGCAGAATGGATTTCTTTAATCAAGTCGGGCTGACTCAAGACTAAAAGGTCATTATTTCCTTTTAGATCTGAGTGCCAACTAGCGAATCGCTCTCCACGATAATCTTCTTCTTCAAGTTTATATCCTTGGATCATGGTGCCCATGCCACCATCGATTAACAAAATTCGCTTCTTTAGCTGATTTTCTATTATTTCTTTTACACTACTTCCAGACACGTTTAAGCCTCAATCCTTTTTAACTTTGTATCCATCCTATCACACAACAGGGAGAAATCTAGACGTCTAGACGGTTTTGTAATTAGAATTTATATCGCCAAATGTGTGTACGGTAATTTTTCATTATTCGTATTGATAAAGTTCGCTTTTCAACCGAAAATGGTCTTATAGAATAAAATTTTTGGAAAATTCGATGTACGTATACAACACCCTCTGTTTTTTAGCCGCCGCCGCAATGGCGATAGCCTTCGTTAATTCCAAAGTTGGTAAACTTCAAACCACCATAGCTATTACTGCAGGTGCTCTTGTTCTTTCTTTAATTATGATTGTAGCAGGCCAAAATGGTTGGTTTTCACTTAATGAAGTCGCGGCAAATACAATAGATTCGATTAATTTTGAAGATTTTCTCTTAAAAGGTGTGTTGGGCTTTCTGCTTTTTGCTGGTGGGTTAGGTATAAACCTAACCAATATGAAAGATCAAAAATGGGAGATAACCTTACTTGCCTTGGGCGCAACTCTCGTCTCAACCTTCCTAATCGGAGCTGTATTATTTGCGGTAGTGAACTGGGTCCTAGGTATATCGTTCGCTTTAGTCTACTGCCTTCTATTTGGCGCCTTAATTTCTCCAACTGATCCCATCGCCGTGCTTGCTATCGTGAAGAAGCTCGATGCGCCTAAACGTATATCAACACAAATCGAGGGCGAGTCGCTATTTAATGATGGCTTCGGTTTAGTCATTTTTGTTACTCTTTTTACTATCGCCTTTGGCACTGAGACACCTACTGTCGGTTCCGTATCATTACTATTTTTACATGAAGCCGTCGGTGGAATCGTTTATGGTGCTGCATTAGGACTGCTATTCCATTATCTTATAAGCTCAACAGATGATCATTCGATGGAGCTTCTTTTGACCCTAGGTATACCTACGGCCGGTTATGTATTCTCTCAAGTAATCGAGGTTTCTGGCCCTTTAGCGATGGTAATTTCAGGTATTATGATTGGTAACTGGACTCGTTACACAGGGTTCTCGAAAGAGAGTGAGCAACACCTAGACCACTTTTGGGAACTGATCGATGAATTCCTTAATGGATTGCTTTTCCTACTTATTGGCTTGTCTATGCTTACCTTTGAGTTTCATTCCGAAGATTGGATTATCATGCTCATCTCAATACCATTAGTATTAGCAGCTCGCTATATCAGTGTCTTTCTTTCATACCAAATATTTAATCGATTCAGAATGTACAACCCATGGTCAGTAAGGATTCTTACATGGGGTGGATTACGGGGCGGACTTGCACTTGCCATGGCCATGGCGATCCCGGCGGGGATAATGGTTGTTCCCGAAAAAAACATTGATGTGCGAGAAATACTGCTCGTGATGACCTACTCGGTAGTTGTATTTTCGATCTTAATCCAAGGGTCGACTATAACGCCACTCATTAATCGCGCAAAAGCTTGGGAAAGAGCAAAATCAGTTGAGCCTGAATCGCTACCTTTAAAGAAGAAACAATAAGTCATTGATCTGATTTGATTTGATTTGATTATAATAGGTTTCGTTTATTGCCTAAAAAATACCACCCATAATTTATCTTCATTTCCTTGAACACGTAAATATGTTTAGATTTGATTATCCCCATACAATGGGGATAATCAAATCTAATAACCTTGCATGGTTCACGATCAACTAACACCACTACTACTCGTCATCCTTAGTAAAATTCTCCTCCGAGAAATGTTCTAAATCATACGGTGTTTGTTGATAAACGCAGTAGTTTAACCAATTAGAGAACAATAGATGACCGTGACTACGCCAACTCGCTATAGGGTCATTGTCCGGATTATCTTTAGGGTAGTAATTAAGAGGGACCGTTGGTTCCATACCTTCACCTAAGTCACGTACATATTCATTATGTAATGTGTGGGACTCATACTCTGGGTGACCCGTTACGAAGACATTACGTTTATCTTTTGTCGCCGCCAAGTAAACCCCTGCGAGATCTGAAACAGCAAGTATATCTAGGTTGGTGTGTTCTTCTAAGTACTGAGCGGAAAAATCTGCATAGCGTGAATGTGGAGCCAAGAAACTATCATCGAAGCCTCTTAAAAGTGGGTGATACTTTTGTTGTATCTTATGAAAGTACACACCAGAAAGCTTTTCCTTACGCGTTTTCTTAGGCAATTCATAAAGTAACTTCAAACCTGCTTGGGCAGCCCAACAAACAAAAAGAGTCGATGTTACGTGCTTACGCGCCCACTGCATGATCGTTTCTAGATGATCCCAATAAATAACATCTTCAAACTGGACTAGGCCTAATGGAGCACCCGTTATGATCAAACCATCATAATTTTTTTCTTTCACTGTATTGAACTGGCGATAAAAATCATCAAGATGCTCTGTAGGTGTATTTTTACTCGGTCGGTCATCAATACGCAGCAGTTCGACATCGATCTGTAATGGACTATTCGAAAGGAGTCTTAAAAATTGTGTTTCTGTTTCGATTTTTTTTGGCATTAAATTGAGAATAAGTACTTTTAACGGCCTGATCTCTTGCGTTGAGGCGCGGGACATCGGCATTACGAAGATATTCTCTTTCTTTAATACATCTGAGGCTGGCAGTTTATCTGGTATCCGTATCGGCAAAGCTTTATCCTTAAGCTATCTAGACGTCTATATAGCTAGCCTAATTCAAAACATAATATTTGTCGAGAAAGAATTGTTCTTGGATCTTGTTTTACAATTGTAAAAAAAGCAAATTAGCTGAATAGCCGGAACTCGCTTTCTGTGTACAACCACGCGCCCGCCCCGGCGTGACGGCCGGCTTCCCTTAACAAAAAGAAAACCAACTGAACGACCACTCCACCGTGGTATTCTTTTCTTCTATAAACGCAAAAAAGCCCCAGCATTTCTGCTGAGGCTTCTAAACTTTTTTTGTAAGAACTGGCGGAGTCGACGGGGATTCGCTCTCTGTACACAATCACACGCGTCCCCCGGCGTGACAGGCCGGCTTCTCTTAACAAAAAGAAAACAAACAGAACGACCACTCCACCGTGGTATTCTTTTCTTCTATAAACGCAAGAAAGCCTCAGCATTTCTGCTGAGGCTTCTAAACTTTTCTTGTAAGAACTGGCGGAGTGGACGGGACTCGAACCCGCGACCCCCGGCGTGACAGGCCGGTATTCTAACCAACTGAACTACCACTCCACATGGTATTCTTACGCTAATTAAAGTCTCATTAACTGTGCTTTAATTAGTTTTTGCCTTCATCTTTTTCTAAAAGATAAAAACGATGTTAAAGCCTGGCGATGTCCTACTCTCACATGGGGAGACCCCACACTACCATCGGCGCTATTGCGTTTCACTTCTGAGTTCGGCATGGGATCAGGTGGGTCCACAATGCTATGGTCGCCAAGCAAATTTGGTAAAGTTTCCTAATAATTTAGAAAACTTTAATAATCTGGATTACTGACTTAAATAAAAGTTCGCACACATTCAATGTTCTTGCATTGAGTCCACAAAACCCCTTGGGTGTTGTATGGTTAAGCCTCACGGGCAATTAGTACAGGTTAGCTCAACGCCTCACAACGCTTACACACCCTGCCTATCAACGTT
>NZ_JBCDMC010000030.1:0-3021 GCF_042465995.1 Vibrio frigidus
CAACGATAGAAACCTTGGTTGCTAATACAATAACAATTCGTTGTTATTTCGCGTAAGCGAAACCCTTTGGGGTTGTATGGTTAAGTGACTAAGCGTACACGGTGGATGCCTTGGCAGTCAGAGGCGATGAAGGACGTATTAACTTGCGATAAGCGTAGATAAGGCAGTAAAAGCCACTTGAGTCTACGATTTCCGAATGGGGAAACCCACTAGCAAAAGCTAGTATTATTAACTGAATACATAGGTTAATAAGGCAAACCCGGGGAACTGAAACATCTAAGTACCCGGAGGAGTAGAAATCAACCGAGATTCCGAAAGTAGCGGCGAGCGAAATTGGATTAGCCCTTAAGCTTTTAATGATGCAGGTGAAGATTCTGGAAAGTATCGCGATACAAGGTGATAGCCCTGTAACCGACACATCATTTTAAGTGAAAACGAGTAAGGCGGGACACGTGATATCCTGTTTGAATATGGGGGGACCATCCTCCAAGGCTAAATACTACTGACTGACCGATAGTGAACCAGTACCGTGAGGGAAAGGCGAAAAGAACCCCTGTGAGGGGAGTGAAATAGAACCTGAAACCGTGTACGTACAAGCAGTAGGAGCGGGCATTGCGTCCCGTGACTGCGTACCTTTTGTATAATGGGTCAGCGACTTATATTTAGTAGCAAGGTTAACCGTATAGGGGAGCCGTAGGGAAACCGAGTCTTAACTGGGCGTCGAGTTGCTAGGTATAGACCCGAAACCAGGTGATCTAGCCATGGGCAGGTTGAAGGTTGAGTAACATCAACTGGAGGACCGAACCGACTAATGTTGAAAAATTAGCGGATGACTTGTGGCTAGGGGTGAAAGGCCAATCAAACCTGGAGATAGCTGGTTCTCCCCGAAAGCTATTTAGGTAGCGCCTCGGACGAATACTACTGGGGGTAGAGCACTGTTAAGGCTAGGGGGTCATCCCGACTTACCAACCCTTTGCAAACTCCGAATACCAGTAAGTAATATCCGGGAGACACACGGCGGGTGCTAACGTCCGTCGTGGAGAGGGAAACAACCCAGACCGCCAGCTAAGGTCCCAAAGTATAGCTAAGTGGGAAACGATGTGGGAAGGCTCAGACAGCCAGGATGTTGGCTTAGAAGCAGCCATCATTTAAAGAAAGCGTAATAGCTCACTGGTCGAGTCGGCCTGCGCGGAAGATGTAACGGGGCTAAGCTATACACCGAAGCTGCGGCAACATAATTTATTATGTTGGGTAGGGGAGCGTTCTGTAAGCCGTTGAAGGTGGACTGTAAGGTCTGCTGGAGGTATCAGAAGTGCGAATGCTGACATGAGTAACGATAATGGGAGTGAAAAACTCCCACGCCGGAAGACCAAGGGTTCCTGTCCAACGTTAATCGGGGCAGGGTAAGTCGACCCCTAAGGCGAGGCCGAAAGGCGTAGTCGATGGGAAACGGGTTAATATTCCCGTACTTCTTATAATTGCGATGGGGGGACGGAGAAGGCTAGGTGAGCCTGGCGATGGTAGTCCAGGTTCAAGGGTGTAGGCTAATTTCTTAGGTAAATCCGGGAAATTGTTAGGCTGAGACCCGATGTCGAGTCACTACGGTGATGAAGTCATTGATGCCATGCTTCCAGGAAAAGCCTCTAAGCTTCAGATTATAAGAAATCGTACCCCAAACCGACACAGGTGGTCGGGTAGAGAATACCAAGGCGCTTGAGAGAACTCGGGTGAAGGAACTAGGCAAAATGGTACCGTAACTTCGGGAGAAGGTACGCTCTTGACGGTGAAATCCCTTGCGGATGGAGCTATCGGGAGTCGCAGATACCAGGTGGCTGCAACTGTTTATTAAAAACACAGCACTGTGCAAAATCGTAAGATGACGTATACGGTGTGACGCCTGCCCGGTGCCGGAAGGTTAATTGATGGGGTTAGACTTAGGTCGAAGCTCTTGATCGAAGCCCCGGTAAACGGCGGCCGTAACTATAACGGTCCTAAGGTAGCGAAATTCCTTGTCGGGTAAGTTCCGACCTGCACGAATGGCGTAATGATGGCCACGCTGTCTCCACCCGAGACTCAGTGAAATTGAAATCGCTGTGAAGATGCAGTGTACCCGCGGCTAGACGGAAAGACCCCGTGAACCTTTACTACAGCTTGGCACTGAACATTGACCCTACATGTGTAGGATAGGTGGGAGACTTTGAAACTTCGTCGCTAGATGGAGTGGAGTCGACCTTGAAATACCACCCTTGTATGCTTGATGTTCTAACGTAGGCCCCTTATCGGGGTTGCGGACAGTGCCTGGTGGGTAGTTTGACTGGGGCGGTCTCCTCCCAAAGAGTAACGGAGGAGCACGAAGGTGGGCTAAACACGGTTGGACATCGTGTGGTTAGTGCAATGGCATAAGCCCGCTTGACTGCGAGAATGACAATTCGAGCAGGTGCGAAAGCAGGTCATAGTGATCCGGTGGTTCTGAATGGAAGGGCCATCGCTCAACGGATAAAAGGTACTCCGGGGATAACAGGCTGATACCGCCCAAGAGTTCATATCGACGGCGGTGTTTGGCACCTCGATGTCGGCTCATCACATCCTGGGGCTGAAGTCGGTCCCAAGGGTATGGCTGTTCGCCATTTAAAGTGGTACGCGAGCTGGGTTTAGAACGTCGTGAGACAGTTCGGTCCCTATCTGCCGTGGGCGTTGGAAGATTGAAAGGGGCTGCTCCTAGTACGAGAGGACCGGAGTGGACGAACCACTGGTGTTCGGGTTGTCATGCCAATGGCATTGCCCGGTAGCTAAGTTCGGAATCGATAAGCGCTGAAAGCATCTAAGCGCGAAGCGAGCCTTGAGATGAGTCTTCCCTGGCACTTTACGTGTCCTAAAGGGTTGTTCGAGACTAGAACGTTGATAGGCAGGGTGTGTAAGCGTTGTGAGGCGTTGAGCTAACCTGTACTAATTGCCCGTGAGGCTTAACCATACAACACCCAAGGGGTTTTGTGGACTCAATGCAAGAACATTGAATGTGTG
>NZ_JBCDMC010000031.1:0-1420 GCF_042465995.1 Vibrio frigidus
CAGTTGATACAAGCAGCAAACTGCTTATATTTTGCCATTTGCTGTGGTGTTTGGTTGTTTGGACCATCTTCCGGTGTGCGGTCATTACCGATAATATAAGGCTTAAGTGCTTCAAGACGTTCAATGAACGGCGTCATGTCGACGATTAAGTCTTTCTCGATAGGGAAGTTGGCTAACGGCTCAATCAAAAGGCCATCAGGGTAATCACGTAAGAACGTTTTACAGGCCAATTTAGGATAGTTGTTCACCATCATGCCGCATGAGCCACAGATAGCCATACGACAAGACCAGCGATAGGACAGGTCTTTATCTAGGTTATCTTTGATGTAGCCCAGCGCGTCAAGCACTGACATTGTGTCATCGAAAGGAACTTCGAAGGTTTGCTTATAAGGCTCGGCGTCTTTTTCTGGATCGTAACGCAGAATATCGACTTTTTGAATTCTAGTACCCGTCATTACTTCTGCTCCTCTGCGGCTTGTGCGTCTGCGACTTCTTTCGCCGCCGCTTCTTCTGCTGCTGCCCCATACAGGCGAGCTTTAGGTTGAGATTTCGTGATAGTAACATCACTGTATTCAATCGTTGGTGCGCGTCCTTCGTTGAAGAGCGCCAGTGAGTGCTTCAAGTAGTTCACATCATCACGTTCGGTGCAGCCTTCATCTAAACGTTGATGCGCCCCACGAGATTCACGACGAAGAATAGCCGAGTGAGCCATTGCTTCTGCCACTTCAAGGCCATAACCAATCTCAATGGCATAAAGAAGGTCGGTGTTGAACACCTTTCCTCGGTCTTTAATGCTGATTTTCTTATAACGCTCTTTCAGCTCGGTCAGCTTATCCATGGTCTCTTGAATGAGATCTTCGCGGCGGTAAATACCACAGCCCGCTTCCATAGAGTGGCCCATTTCTGTTCGAATGGTCGACCAGCTTTCATCGCCTTCCTGGTCCATCAATCCTTGGATACGTGCTTCTACCGCTTTCACTTGTTTTTCAATCGCGTCGTCGTTCCAGCCGGTAAACGTTTCCGCGCGTTTCACCGCACTTTCGCCTGCCACGCGACCAAATACCACGAACTCCGCCAGCGAGTTTGAGCCTAAGCGGTTTGCACCATGTAGACCGGAAGAGGCACATTCACCCACGGCGAAGAGACCTTTGATTTTCGTTTCACAACTCGGATCGGTTTCAATCCCACCCATGGTGTAGTGAACCGTTGGACGAATTGGGATCGGCTCTTTTGCCGGATCGACGTTAACATACGCCTTCGACAGCTCACAAATAAACGGCAGACGCTCTTGAAGGTACTCTTCACCTAAGTGTCTCAGGTCTAGATGCACCACATCGCCAAGGGGATGGTCGATGGTGTTACCTTTTTGCTGCTCGTGCCAAAACGCTTGAGAAACTTTGTCTCGAGGACCCAGTTCCAT
>NZ_JBCDMC010000032.1:0-1295 GCF_042465995.1 Vibrio frigidus
TGTACTACCGACCTCATAGGTAACACTTTAAACCGGTCACATAGGTAACACTTATGTTGGCCGGATTACTCGACCAACTACTTCATCTACGATCCCTAATTTTAGAGTTCCAAAATGCAGCAACCAGCAATTGCAGTCAACTGCTTTTAGTCCCACATACTCACCAACCAGTCTCCTTGTCGTATAAATTGGCCGCCCATGGAACTTGATATAACCTCCACATTTTACTTTTCTGATTTCAAAATTAGCTGGGTAATTCAGCTCCGGTAGTATTTCAGGATAAGCACGTAATGAGCATTGATAAGCATCGTTAGGACAAACACCTAAACCAAGCGCCTGGTGCGGTCGTTCGAAGTTGTACTCCCTTCTAAAACGATTTAACGCTCGTTGTTGAACAGACAAGTTAGCCTTAGGTGGATTGGCTACGGCTTCTTTTAATGTTCTGTGCATACGCTCATGCCGACCGTTCTGCTGTGGGCACCCCGGTTTTATTCTCTCTGGGTTTATTCCAAGACGGATGAGCCATATGGATAAAGGGGAAAGCCCTCCCAAGGTCAAAGAAGCGAATGGCCAACCATTATCTGTACGGATTGCTTTTGGCAGCCCATATTCACGAAACGCAGCTTTGTAAAGGTTCAATACAGGAGGCAATTTGGTGTTATATAAACCTTTGCAACTAAGTAACATTCGACTGTAATTGTCGGTTAATGTTAATGGATAACACCATCGTTCATTTCCCAATTTAAATTGACCTTTAAAATCGGCACTCCAAACATCATTTGCCTCTAGTGCGTGTTTTAATGGCTGAGTATGAGGTGGGATCCTCTGGCGTTTTCGCTTACTTCTAACTAGACCATTTTTCTTTAATATCTCGCCGATCGTGCTAGCTGCAGGCCATGCTTGCAAAGCATTATCTCTATATAATGCAGAATGAATTTTGACGGGGCCCCAGTAAGGATAACGAACTTTTAAGTCGAGAATGTGTTCAACTATCCAATCTGGGGTTTGTTGAGCTTGGGTATGTCTCGCTCGGCTCAAGTCAGCCATCCCATTCATGCCTTGACTATGGAAACGGTTAATCCATTTATACCCTGTTTTACGCGCTATCTCATATCGTCGACATAGCTCCGTAATAGAAAAACGGTGACTTAACCAATCTTCAATAAATTGTGTTCTTTGACTCATGATACAGGTCTCATTCCAAGGCATAAGCTTCTCCTCTATGAAGCTTACACATTAACACCTGTTACCCATGTGCCCGGTCAGATCTGTTACCTATGTGGGCGGTCAATACC
>NZ_JBCDMC010000033.1:0-1290 GCF_042465995.1 Vibrio frigidus
TCGCAAGATTAAAACTCAAATGAATTGACGGGGGCCCGCACAAGCGGTGGAGCATGTGGTTTAATTCGATGCAACGCGAAGAACCTTACCTACTCTTGACATCCAGAGAAGCCAGTGGAGACACAGGTGTGCCTTCGGGAGCTCTGAGACAGGTGCTGCATGGCTGTCGTCAGCTCGTGTTGTGAAATGTTGGGTTAAGTCCCGCAACGAGCGCAACCCTTATCCTTAATTGCCAGCGAGTTATGTCGGGAACTTTGGGGAGACTGCCGGTGATAAACCGGAGGAAGGTGGGGACGACGTCAAGTCATCATGGCCCTTACGAGTAGGGCTACACACGTGCTACAATGGCGCATACAGAGGGCAGCCAGCTAGCAATAGTGAGCGAATCCCAAAAAGTGCGTCGTAGTCCGGATTGGAGTCTGCAACTCGACTCCATGAAGTCGGAATCGCTAGTAATCGTAGATCAGAATGCTACGGTGAATACGTTCCCGGGCCTTGTACACACCGCCCGTCACACCATGGGAGTGGGCTGCAAAAGAAGTAGGTAGTTTAACCTTCGGGGGGACGCTTACCACTTTGTGGTTCATGACTGGGGTGAAGTCGTAACAAGGTAGCCCTAGGGGAACCTGGGGCTGGATCACCTCCTTAAACGATGATTGCTTTGATGAGTGTCCACACAGATTGAAATAGGTTTAGAAGTTAAAAGAGAAGGGAATTGTACTTCCTAGTAAATGGGGCTATAGCTCAGCTGGGAGAGCGCTTCGCTGGCAGCGAAGAGGTCTGCGGTTCGATCCCGCATAGCTCCACCATTTTTAAGTGTTTTTATCTCGACTGAGATAAGAGTATTTAAAAATGGTTTTTTTCTTTAAGTAGAATGAAATCTCGCTCTTTAACAATTTGGAAAGCTGACTGATAAGTTAATTGTTTTCACTTTTAAAAAGTGAAATAAAACGGCTCAAGCTGTGATTAATTTATCAAAATAAAAGTTCTCAAATCCTATTGGATCCTTTTTCGAAAGGAAACACTAGGTACTTGTTGTCACTTCGGTGATAACAAACCAACACACATTCAAGTGTTCTTGGAAACAACTAACTTCGGTTAATTGTTTAATATTTGAGTCCGGCAAAATCGAAAATGTTGTCTCGCTCATTCAAATAATGAGGCAACGATAGAAACCTTGGTTGCTAATACAATAACAATTCGTTGTTATTTCGCGTAAGCGAAACCCTTTGGGGTTGTATGGTTAAGTGACTAAGCGTACACGGTGGATGCCTTGGCAGTCAGAGGCGA
>NZ_JBCDMC010000034.1:0-1034 GCF_042465995.1 Vibrio frigidus
CTAGCAAATGCAATCCGTGCCCTTAGCATGGACGGTGTTCAAAAAGCCAACTCAGGTCACCCTGGCGCACCTATGGGTATGGCTGATATCGCCGAAGTACTTTGGCGTGGTCACCTAAACCATAACCCACAAAACCCAGAGTGGGCTGACCGAGATCGTTTTATACTGTCTAACGGCCACGGCTCTATGCTGATTTACTCTCTGCTTCACCTTTCTGGTTACGAGCTTTCTATTGACGATTTGAAAAACTTCCGTCAACTACACTCTAAAACACCAGGTCACCCAGAATATGGTTATGCACCAGGCATTGAAACCACGACGGGTCCGTTAGGTCAAGGTATCACTAACGCCGTGGGTATGGCATTAGCTGAAAAAGCCTTAGCCGCTCAGTTTAACCAAGAAGGTCACGACGTTGTTGACCACAACACGTATGTGTTTATGGGCGATGGCTGTTTGATGGAAGGTATTTCTCACGAGGCGTGTTCTCTTGCGGGTACTTTAGGGCTTGGTAAGTTGGTTGCTTTTTGGGATGACAATGGTATCTCAATCGATGGCGAAGTAGACGGCTGGTTTACAGACGATACACCGAAACGTTTTGAAGCGTATGGCTGGCATGTTATCCCTGCGGTAGATGGTCACGATGCAGCGGCTATTAATGCAGCGATTGAAGCGGCGAAAGCAGAAACGGGTAAACCTACCCTTATCTGTACTAAAACGGTGATTGGTTTTGGTTCTCCTAACAAATCCGGTACTCACGACTGTCACGGCGCACCACTAGGCGCAGACGAAATTGTTGCAACACGTAAAGCGTTAGGCTGGGAGCACGGTCCTTTTGAAATTCCATCGGAAATCTATGCGCAATGGTCTGCAAAAGAAGCAGGCGCAGCTAAGGAAGCAACGTGGAACGAGAAATTTGCAGCTTATGAAGCAGCATATCCAGAGCTTGCAGCAGAATTCAAACGCCGCGTAAACGGTGAGCTACCAGCAGAATGGGAAGCAAAAACGTCTCAAATCATCGCAGACCTTCAAGCTAA
>NZ_JBCDMC010000035.1:0-940 GCF_042465995.1 Vibrio frigidus
CCGAAGTTAGTTGTTTCCAAGAACACTTGAATGTGTGTTGGTTTGTTATCACCGAAGTGACAACAAGTACCTAGTGTTTCCTTTCGAAAAAGGATCCAATAGGATTTGAGAACTTTTATTTTGATAACTTAATCACAGCTTGAGCTGTTTTGTTTCACTTTTTTAAAAGTGAAAACCATTAAGCTATCAGTCAGCTTTCCAAATTGTTAAAGAGCAAAATGTTCAATTCTTATAAAAATAAGTTAATCACATTTTCTAAAGACTTTCAGAGACCACAATAAACCAATAAATAATAACTATTGGTTTGAATATGACACCAAAAATACTTAGAGAATGGTGGGCGATACTGGGCTCGAACCAGTGACCCCCTCCTTGTAAGGGAGGTGCTCTCCCAACTGAGCTAATCGCCCACGTTGTTTGCTTTCACTTTTCAAAGCGAAAACGAAACCGTTTTAATTCCTTCGTGGGAAAGAATGGTGGGTCGTGCAGGATTCGAACCTGCGACCAATTGATTAAAAGTCAACTGCTCTACCAGCTGAGCTAACGACCCAGTCTTGTTTCTTCCTTAAGTAAGGCAAGTTGTAAGGCAATTTATATAAAATAAACAACGTGCAACTTAGCGAATCATAAGGAGAAAGTGGTATCCCGTAGGGGAGTCGAACCCCTGTTACCGCCGTGAAAGGGCGGTGTCCTAGGCCTCTAGACGAACGGGACACAGGTGCGTAAAAGTGTTGGGCACTTTCACACTTATACCCGCAGTTAAGCAGGTACATTTATTTCATCTTCACTTTTTAAAAAAGTGAAAACAAAAAGCTCTCTTTACTTTCTAAACCTATATCAATTTGTGTAGACACTCATCAAAGCAATCATCGTTTAAGGAGGTGATCCAGCCCCAGGTTCCCCTAGGGCTACCTTGTTACGACTTCACCCCAGTCATGAA
>NZ_JBCDMC010000036.1:0-892 GCF_042465995.1 Vibrio frigidus
AAAAGGATCCAATAGGATTTGAGAACTTTTATTTTGATAAATTAATCACAGCTTGAGCCGTTTTATTTCACTTTTTAAAAGTGAAAACAATTAACTTATCAGTCAGCTTTCCAAATTGTTAAAGAGCAAAGATTTTATACTTATCGTAATAAGTGAAAACCATTTTTAAATACACTCAAAGAATATACTTAAAGATGGTGGGCGATACTGGGCTCGAACCAGTGACCCCCTCCTTGTAAGGGAGGTGCTCTCCCAACTGAGCTAATCGCCCACAGTTTTCTGTTTTATAATATAAAACAAAACTGTGTATTTCTTTTCAAGAATGGTGGAGCTATGCGGGATCGAACCGCAGACCTCCTGCGTGCAAGGCAGGCGCTCTCCCAGCTGAGCTATAACCCCATCTTGAGTTTTAATTCTTTCATGGGAAAGAATGGTGGGTCGTGCAGGATTCGAACCTGCGACCAATTGATTAAAAGTCAACTGCTCTACCAGCTGAGCTAACGACCCAGTCTTTTTCTTTCTTAAGTAGGTAAGTTGCAAGGAAGTTTATATAAATAAACGACATACAGCTCAACGAATCATAAGGAGAAAATGGTATCCCGTAGGGGAGTCGAACCCCTGTTACCGCCGTGAAAGGGCGGTGTCCTAGGCCTCTAGACGAACGGGACACAGGCATATAAAAGTGTTGGGCACTTTTATATTTGCACTTGCAATTAAGCAGGCACAATTTCATTTTTACTTTTAATACAAAAGTGAAAATGAAAAATCTCTTTGCTTTTCTAAACCTATTTCAATCTGTGTGGACACTCATCAAAGCAATCATCGTTTAAGGAGGTGATCCAGCCCCAGGTTCCCCTAGGGCTACCTTGTTACGACTTCACCCCAGTCATGA
>NZ_JBCDMC010000037.1:0-834 GCF_042465995.1 Vibrio frigidus
ATGCGAAGCCCGGTGATGAAACGTGCAAACCTGTCGAACTCTATTCTGGCTGTAAGGTCACCAAAGCCACCGATTGGACAAACCCCGTACTGCCCATCAAACGGGTTCACCGTATCAGCCAAGGCTCGGCTTGGTCACTAGGCGCAGGGTGGCATGCCTCTATTGATAGCCGCATTATTTGGGGAGCCGATATCGATATTGGCAAGCAGATCGCCCAGCACCAAACCGTGGTTGCCGACTATCATGCCATTGTTGAACAGCTCGATATCGCGATTGACCATCTTGAAAATAGCTTTAGTGATCGGATTGGCTACAACGAATCGAATGCACAAGCGGCGCTAAAAGAGGGTATTACCCAGCTAACCGCTTATAAAACACAGCTTCTTCCTAAGGTTAACAAGGCGCAGCTCGCGTTGGCGACATTAGCGAGCACAAAACAACACTCCGATGCACGTCGTGCGTTAAACCGCTACACCATCGATAAAAACTTCACCAAAGAATATGAAATAGGCGCCAATGTAGTGAAATGGATTGCCCCTAACGGCGGGCGTTATCTCTTTACTCAAGATGTTAAAGGTATTATCACAGCTGTCGCGGGGCACAACAATCAGTTTAACTTGTTGCCGTCGGGTGAGGTAGAAATTAGAACGCCAAATGGCGAAAAGCATCGTTACAACACGAAAGGGTTGTTGACACAATCGACCAACAATCTAGGTCAATTCATTTCACTTCACTATAACGCACACTATAAACCCGTCACCATGACCACGGAATTGGGTCGCACGCTCACCTTGGGTTATTCAGGATCTCGCCTTGTCAGTATTAAAGATGGCG
>NZ_JBCDMC010000038.1:0-811 GCF_042465995.1 Vibrio frigidus
CGACTAAGCGTAGCATGACGCACAGCAAAAACTGGGGCGAGTTTGAGCAACACACCGCCTATGACGGTCGTCAGGAATTTGCGCAGTGGATAAAAGACAAAGACGAGGCGTTTATTCCGTTTCGCACTTTAACCTTGTTGCCAAAAACCGATGAACCTTATAGCTCGGTCTTGCATCAAAGGCTGTACGACAAACACCACCGATTAACCTTTGCCGTTGGCACGGCCGCCGCGGACATTGAAAATCTTTACATTCACAGTGACCGTTTAGACAGCAGTGTGCATGTGCTAGATAAAACCGGCCGCAGCGCCATGCGATTGGCGTACAGTGCACTGGGTCGAACCTATCGTAAATACGACGATGTAATGAGCTATTACTACGACCTAGAGCCGTTAGCCAATTACGAGTTTGCGCAGCTAATGCCGTATCGCTATACAGGTAAGTTCACCGACTACAGCACAGGCTTAGTTCAAATGGACAGCCGTTGGTACAACGGCCACAACGGGCGGTTTATCCAACCAGACAACTGGAACCTGCGTAACACGCATCTACCGAAAGCGGTGCAACATGAGTTAATGCAATTTACGGGAGTGAATACTCAGCAACTGCTCAACGACCCAAGTCAACAGATGGCCTATGGTTATGTACGTGGCAATCCGCTGAAGTATGTGGATCCGTATGGGTTGTATCTCAATCCATTTAACAGAGATACGACACCAGATATTACGTTATCGAGTATCTCAAATGATCTAAGTACTATTTCCAATTTAGCCGTAACAGGTGGCTTGGCAGCAGGTGGTCCAACGAACCC
>NZ_JBCDMC010000039.1:0-779 GCF_042465995.1 Vibrio frigidus
ATATTGATGGTCGCAGACAATACGTAATTAGCGGTATTACTACTGTCTAGGCCCGTGTAAACAACCACCTTGGTGCCATTCTCAATAATAGCGACATTGGTATCACTGTTATTGCTGGTTAAGCCTGTCCATGTGTCGTCTGATAATACATCATTGTTTAACGTGACAGATTCAACATCGTCACTGCCTTGAACAACGGCAACGGTTAAGTCGCCGCCGGTAATCGTTTGAGGACCTTGTGTTTCAGTGAAGGCAACGTTGTTGTCGGTCGCGGTTGCGAGCGCACCATCCGCTATCGTGATGTTGATATTGGCGGCATTTGATACGGTGTCGCCATCGGTATCAGTAACATCCACTCCGATGGTTAGTCCATTGATATCACCATCACCGGTAACTTGTTCTATCGCTTGATGTTGAGTAATGCTGTAGGTGCCATCGATATTGATGGTCGCAGACAATACGTAATTAGCGGTATTACTACTGTCTAGGCCCGTGTAAACAACCACCTTGGTGCCATTCTCAATAATAGCGACATTGGTATCACTGTTATTGCTGGTTAAGCCTGTCCATGTGTCGTCTGATAATAAATCATTGTTGAACGTGACCGATTCAACATAGTCACTGCCTTGAACAACGGCAACGGTTAAGTCGCCGCCGGTAATCGTTTGAGGACCTTGTGTTTCCGTGAAGGCAACGTTGTTGTCGGTCGCGGTTGCGAGCGCACCATCCGCTATCGTGATGTTGATATTGGCGGCATTTGATACGGTGTCGCCATCGGT